>JAKFFK010000142.1:0-12162 GCA_036675285.1 Paucimonas sp.
GCACCCGCACACCACTTAGACGACGCCCGAAAGCAAAAAGCCAACCCCGCAGGGTTGGCCTAAGTACTTGACTTTACTGGTGCCGCTGACCGGAATCGAACTGGTGACCTTCGCATTACGAATGCGCTGCTCTACCAACTGAGCTACAGCGGCACTGCTGCCTGAATTGCACAACATAAGCCTGTTATTTTAGCAGTACTTGCCGCGGTGCGCCATCACCGGTCTGAGCCGGTTCTGTCCTGCAGTCTAGGCATCGCGATGATAATCAGTGGCGCGATCCACTTCGTTTTTGGAACCAAGGAACACCGCCACCCGCTGGTGCAGGCTGTCTGGCTGGATTTCCATGATGCGCTGCATGCCATTGGTGGCAGCGCCGCCCGCCTGTTCGACAATGAATGCCATCGGGTTGGCTTCGTACATTAGCCGCAGCTTGCCGGCCTTGCCCGGCTCGCGGGCGTCGGCCGGGTACATGAAGATGCCGCCGCGGGTCAGGATGCGGTGCACGTCGGCCACCATCGAGGCGATCCAGCGCATGTTGAAGTCGGTGCCGCGCGGACCGGCCTTCCCTTCGAGCATTTCATTGATGTAGCGCGTGACCGGCGGATACCAGTGGCGGGCGTTGGACGCATTGATCGCGAATTCGCGCGTTTCTAGCGGAATCTGGATCTGGCGCTGGGTCAGCACCCAGGAACCCATTTCGCGGTCGAGCGTGAAGCAGTTGACGCCATTGCCGGTGGTGAGCACCAGCACGGTTTGCGGACCGTACACCGCATAGCCGGCGGCGACCTGTTTGGTGCCCGGCTGCAGGAAATCCTTTTCGGTCGGCGTGACCATGCCGTCCGGCGCCTTCAATACCGAAAAGATGGTGCCGATCGACACATTGACGTCGATGTTGCTCGATCCGTCGAGCGGATCGAACAGCAGCAGGTATTCGCCCATTGGATAACGGTTCGGAATCGGGTGGATGGTTTCCATTTCTTCGGATGCCATCGCCGCCAGATGGCCGCCCCACTCGTTGGCTTCGAGCAGGATTTCATTGGACAGGATGTCGAGTTTCTTTTGCACTTCGCCTTGCACGTTTTCGCTGCCGGCGCTGCCGAGCACTTCGCCCAGTGCACCCTTGCCTACTGCATGACTGATGGTTTTACAGGCTCGGGCAACGACTTCGATCAACAGGCGCAGCTCAGCGGGGATGCTGTTGAATTCGCGTTGTTCTTCTACCAGATACTGGGTCAGGCTGATGCGTTTTGCAGATGGTTTCATAGTGATTCAGGTTAGTTGGCGAGAGATTTGGTAATAACTTCGAGCACGTCATTCGACAATGCCTTTGTTTCGGCGACTTGCTGCAGGGCGGCGTGCATTTTTTCGCGCAGCGGCTGCGCATATTTGCGCCAGCGGTCGAGGCTGCGCGCCAGGCGGGCGGCAACTTGCGGGTTGATCGTATTTAACGCAATCACCTGTTCAGCCCAGAACGCATAGCCGCTGCCGTCGAGCGCATGGAACTGCGACGGATTGCCGTTGCAGAAACCGAATATCAGACTGCGCGCGCGGTTCGGATTCTTCAGCGTGAAGGCAGGATGCGTCATCAATTCACGCACTGCGGCGACATCAGTGGTGCGGGCGCTGGCCTGTAGCAGGAACCATTTATCGATCACCAGCGCTTCATGTTCAAAGTCGCGATAGAACCTGGCCAGCCGCATTTGCTTGCCGGGCGAATTGCCGTTGACCAGTGCTGACAGCGCCGCCAGCCGGTCGGTCATGTTGGTCGCATGATCGTATTGGGTATGCATCAAGTCGTACGCCTGCTCGTTGTCGAGTTCCGACAAATACGACAAGGCGACGTTTTTCAAGCCGCGCCGGCCGGCCGACTGCGCATCCGGGCTGTAGTCGCCCGGCGTCTGGTTGGTCTGGAAAGTTGCCAGCAATTCGTCATACAACTGTTCTGCCAGCGTGCGCCGCAATGCCAGGCGCGCCGAGTGGATGGTCTGCGGGTGAATCACGTCCATCTGCTCGGCCAACATGGTTTCCGACGGCAGGGTCAAGGCCACTTCGCGGAAAGCCGCGTCCAGATCCGTGTCCTTGACGGTGTTCCTGAGCGCAGCAATCAGCGCAGTGTTGTCGGAAGCCACCGGCATGCCACTGTCGGCAGCATCAATATCCGGTTCCTGGGCATCGAAAGTCTCGGCCGCCGACTGGGCTAGCAGCAGCTTGTCGATCAACACCAGCAGGCGCCGGGTCGCCAGGCGCTGGCCGGCTTCCCATCGATTGAATGGATCACTGTCATGCTGCATCAGGAACGCCAGTTCGACATCGGCGTATTCATATCTGAGCACCACCGGTGCTGAAAAATTGCGCAGCAGCGAAGGCACCGGATATTCGGCCACCTTGTGAAACACGAATGTCTGGCTGGCGTCGGTCAGCTCCAGGACCGCGGTGGTCGGCGCATCCTCGATCGGTGCATCCGGTTCCAGCAGCAGCGCCATGTCGCGGCCGTCGCGGTCAAGCAGGCCGAGCGCCACCGGGATATGGAACGGCAGCTTTTTTTCCTGGTCCGGCGTCGGTGGGCACGACTGCGACAGCGTGACCGAATAGGTCTGATTATGCGCATCGTATTCGGTCACCACCGAGACATGCGGCGTGCCGGCCTGGCTGTACCAGCGCTCGAACTGGGTCAGATCGCGATCGTTGGCGTCAGCCATCGCCGCGCGGAAGTCATCGCAAGTCACGGCCTGGCCATCGTGCCGCTCGAAATACAACTCCATACCCCGGTTGAAGCCATCGCGACCCAGCAGCGTCTGGTACATGCGCACCACTTCAGCGCCTTTTTCATACACGGTGACCGTGTAAAAATTATTGATTTCGATATACGAATCGGGGCGCACCGGGTGCGCCATCGGGCCGGCGTCTTCCGGAAACTGGGTCTGGCGCAGCACCCGCACATCCTCGATGCGCTTGACCGCGCGGCCCGAGTCGGTGCCGATCATGTCGGCTGAAAATTCCTGGTCACGAAATACCGTCAAGCCTTCCTTCAAGGACAGCTGGAACCAGTCGCGGCAGGTGACGCGGTTGCCGGTCCAGTTATGAAAATATTCATGGCCGACCACCGCTTCGATATTGGCGTAATCGACATCGGTGGCGATGCGCGGATTGGCCAGCACGAATTTGGTATTGAAGATGTTCAAGCCCTTGTTTTCCATCGCGCCCATGTTGAAGTCGCCGACCGCGACGATCATGAAGCGGTCCAGGTCCAGCTCGAGGTTGAAGCGCTCCTCATCCCAGCGGATGCTGTTCTTGAGCGAGTCCATCGCATGCTGGGTCTTGTCGAGGTTGCCCGGCTCGACCCACACCTGCAACAGCACCTCGCGGCCGGATTGCAGCAGGTAGCCTTCTTCCTGGCACACCAGCTTGCCGGCCACCAGCGCAAACAGATAAGACGGCTTCTTGAACGGATCTTCCCACAATGCATAGTGGCGGCCGTCGCCCAGATCGCCCTGTTCAACCAGGTTGCCGTTGGATAGCAGTACCGGATAGCGTTCCTTGTCAGCGCGTAACATAACCGTATACTTTGCCATCACGTCGGGCCGGTCCTGGAAGAAGGTAATCTTGCGAAAGCCTTCCGCTTCACATTGCGTGAAAAAATTGCCGCTGGAAACGTACAAGCCCATCAATGAGGTATTCTGCTCGGGATGGATGGCGGTTTCGATATCGAGCGTGACATGCTCGGGAGCATCAGCAATCTGCAGCGTATCGTGCTCCAGCCGGTATTGGCCTGGCGTCAGCAACTTGCCATTCATGCGGATTTGCACCAGCTGCACCTCATGGCCATGCAGCACCAGCGTAGTCTCGGGGCTTTCCGGGTTGCGCACCAGCGTGGTACGGGTCGCTACCCGCGTCTCGACCGGGTCGAGATCGAAGCCCATTTCGACTTTGTCGACCCAGTAAGCGGGCGCAGCATAGCGTTGGCGGAAAATTGTCGGTGGAGTGTCAGTACGCATAACGATAGAGTCCTGCGAAGAATGAAGCAAAATGAGATTTTACCAACCTACGGAGCCAATCATGAAATTTGTATCTGCAGCGGGCATGCTTTTCGTCATGTTTTTACTCTCTTCTTGTACCCAGGAGCAACAAAATCAGATCAGTCGGTCGGTGCAGAACTGGACCGGCACCAATGGCGTACTCGAGTTTTATGCCGGCGAGAAACTGGTACGTCGCTTCATCAAGATCGATAAAATTTCCACTGCGCTGGGAACAGACGACGGCACGCCACGTTCTTATCGGTATGGGTATGGCATTCTGGATGAAAATTTCAACATGGTGCCTGATGCCGGTGAAAAGAAAGTGTATTTTGAAATCAGCGACTTTGGCGCCAGCTACATTTTCTTTGAAAATCCGCGCTGATCTAGCCTCTGAGCTGAACCGGCCGTAAACACGGTTACAAAGTCTTACTGTTTTTTTGCATGGTAGTTTTATCATGGCAAAAGAAAATGTATAACAGGAGCAGGAAATGAGACGTGGATTGCTATTGATTCTTGCTGCAATGCTGCTGTTGAGCGGATGCGCCAGCACCATGATTCGCAGCGACGTCACGGCCTTTCATGAATGGCCGGCGCAATTGCCGGGCAAGTCATTTGTGTTCGAGCGCACCCGCGCGCAAGACAACAACCTGGAATACAGTAGCTATGAAAACCTGGTGCGCGCCGAATTGCTGCGGCTGGGCTTTACCGAAACCGCCATCAATGCCAAGCCGGCGCTGAAAGTCACGCTCGCCTATCAAGTCACCGACCGCGATGTCAGGCTGGTGCAGCCCATAGTGGTGCACCCGGGCGGCTGGGGACCGGGCTACTATGGCCCGCGCTGGCCCGGCTACCGCTATTACGATCCGTTTTTCTATGACCCGTTCTGGTATGCGCCGCCGGTGGTCAGCTACCAGGAATCGAATTACCGGCTGTACAAGCGCCAGTTGCAGGTCGCCATTGCCCGCACAGCCGATGCGAAAAAGCTGTTTGACGTCACCGTCGTCAGCGAGGGCCAGCATCCGTCGCTGGCGGCCGTGATGCCGTACATGGTCAAGAGTGCCTTTTCCGAATTCCCGGGCCCCAGCGGTGTGCCGCGCCGGGTCGAACTCGAGTTCAAGCAATGAAGCGGCGACGAAGTGCGCCTATGCCAGTACCGGTTCAGGAATAGTACGCCTCGGACGCCAAGGTGATGGCGACCACCAGCAGCACTGCCGCTACCAGCACGATCAGCAAGCGCCCGAATTTCGGGGAGTCGTCCACGCCGGCCGGTTGTTCGGCCGGATGGTTCATCGGGTTATCGTTGGAATCTTCTGGGGTCATGGTGGGTAAGCCTTAAGGAATCAAGATGGTGGAACCGGTGGTTTTGCGCGCCTCCAGGTCGCGATGGGCTTGCGCCACATCTTGCAACGCGTAGCGCTGGCGAATTGGGATCTGCACCTTGCCGCCTTCGACCATGGCAAACAGGTCGGCCGCCATCGCTTCCAGGTCATTGCGCCTGGCGATATAGCTGAACAGGGTCGGCCGCGTCACGAACAGCGAGCCGCGCGACGCCAGTTCCTGCAAGCCGAATGGCGGCACCGCGCCGGAAGCGCTGCCGAAACTGACCATCATGCCCATCGGCGCGAGGCAATCCAGTGAACCGGTAAAGGTATCTTTGCCGATCGAATCGTATACCACCGGCACGCCTTCGCCGCCGGTGATTTCCTTGACCCGTTCCACAAAGTTTTCCTTGTTGTAATTAATGGTGTAGGCGCAGCCGTGCGCCCTGGCCAGTTCGGCTTTTTCATCGGAGCCGACCGTGCCGATCATTTTCACCCCCATCGCGCGCGCCCACTGGCAGGCGATCAAGCCGACGCCGCCAGCCGCAGCATGAAACAGGATGGTTTCACCGCCACGCAAGGCAAAGGTGCGGCGAAACAGGTATTGCACGGTCAGGCCCTGCAGCATCATGGCCGCGCCGGTGTCGAAGTCGATGGTCTCCGGCAGGCGCACCACATGCATCGCCGGCATCACCCTTACTTCGGCATAGGCACCCGGCGGACGCGCCGCATAAGCGATACGGTCGCCCACTTTCAAATGGCCAACGCCCGTGCCGACCGCCTCGACCACGCCGGCCGCTTCCATGCCCAGCCCTGCCGGCAACGGCTGCGGATAGGCGCCGGTGCGGAAATACACATCGATGTAATTCAAGCCGCAAGCCGCGTGCCGGACCCGCACTTCGCCGGGGCCGGGGTTGCCGACGTCGATCTCGACATATTCCATGACTTCCGGGCCGCCGACCTGGGAAATTCTGATTGCTTTAGGCATAACTGGTTCGCTTCCTGCCAAAATGGCGTTCGAATAGGTACATTGTAATGCCGGCGAGAGAATCTTTTCCCGGCACCGGCTTGATGCTTGCCAGATTCAAGCTTTCTTCCTCAAGCTTTTTTCCGGGACAGCAAATAAATCCCCGACAAAACCAGCGCAGTGCCGGCCAGTTGAATTGCCGTGATCGGCTCATCCAGGATCAATGCTGCCAGAAACAGCGTCGATACCGGACCGACCATGCCGGCTTGCGAGGCACTGGAGGCGCCGATTTTTTCGACCGCCAGCATGGTCAAGAATACCGGCAGCACGGTACAAAACACCGCATTGACCACCGACAGGCCATATACAGCGACCGGCTGCACCAGCATCTCCACCGGCCGCAACAGGAAAAATTGCGCAATGCAGGCAATGCTGGAAACGCACATCGCATACGACACCAGTCGCAAGCTGCCGACCCGCCTGACCAGTTCTCCCGAAAACAGCAGGTACAACGAATAGGTAATGGCGCTGGCCAGAACGAATGCGCCGCCGAGCGCGATATTGCTGCCGCCGGCCTGGGCATCGTGGATGAAGACCAACACCACACCGACATACGAGATCGCCAGCGCAGCCCATTCCAGGCGCGTGACTTTCTTTTTCAAAAAGACGAATGACATCAGCAGCACGAATGACGGCGTCAAGAACAGGATCAGCCGCTCCAGACCGGCACTGATATATTGCAGCCCCAGGAAATCCAGAAAACTCGACAGGTAATAACCGAGCAAACCGAGCAGCACGATGCGCACGCGATCGGCAGCGGCAAGCGGCGCCTCGGCGGACGTTTTCCATACGGCGATGGCGGCAAAAATCGGCAGCGAAAACAGCATGCGAAAGGCAAGCAGCGTGACTGCATCGACGTCATAACGGTAAATCAGCTTGGCGACAATTGCCTTCGCCGAAAAAAAGACCGCGCCGACGACTGCGATGGTCAAACCAAGCAAAAATGCGCGGCGCGCGGTGGCGGGATGAATAGACATGCGCAGATTTTATGCGTTTGGCCGGTTTCTTGCTGTTGCCGATGGGGCATAAAATGCCGGTCGGTCGCAGCGGCGGCAGCCGCAACGGCACGGCCCGGGGGTAAAACAGCCGATTTTGACCTGCGCCGATATGGTAAAATCTGCGCTCATTTTTCTGTCTGCAGGCGAAGTGAATGAGTCAGCGCCGGATCGACTTTTCCTTTACAAACAGGCACTTGGAAACGCTTACCCGGAAAGAGTCGTCATGGCTGGACATAGCAAATGGGCCAATATCAAGCATAAGAAGGCGGCGACCGATGCCAAGCGCGGCAAAGTCTGGACCCGGCTGATCAAGGAAATCACGGTCGCCGCACGCATGGGTGGCGGCGACATCACTGCCAATCCACGCCTACGGCTGGCGGTCGACAAGGCGGCCGACGCCAACATGCCCAAGGATAATGTCACCCGCGCGATCCAGCGCGGCACCGGCGGCCTGGACGGCGCCAACTATGAAGAAATCCGCTATGAGGGTTATGGCATCAATGGCGCGGCGATCATCGTCGATTGCATGACCGACAACCGGGTGCGCACCGTGGCCGAAGTCCGGCATGCATTTGCCAAGTTCGGCGGCAATATGGGCACTGAAGGCTCGGTTGCCTTCCTGTTCCAGCATTGCGGCCAGTTCCTTTTCGCGCCTGGCACCAACGAAGACGCGTTGATGGAAGCCGCGCTCGAAGCCGGCGCGGAAGACGTGCTTACCGATGAAGAAGGTGGCATTGAAGTGCTGTGCCCACCGCATGATTTTGCGGCAGTCAAGGATGCGCTGGAAAAAGCCGGCTTCAAGGCGGAAATGGCTGAAATCACGATGAAGCCGACCACAGAAACCGAATTTACCGGTGACGATGCCGTCAAGATGCAAAAACTGCTGGATGCATTGGAAAACCTGGACGATGTACAGGAAGTCTATAGCAACGCAGTGATGGACGAATAAGCGGATACAGAAGTCAGAAATTAAATCGACGGTCGAAGGACGCACACTCCTTCCCCTTGAAGGGGAGGGAACGCGAAGGCACTTCGTCCCAAACATGATAGAAAAACTGTTTTAAAGCACCCTTATGAAAATCCTGGTAGTAGGATCAGGCGGCCGCGAACATGCGCTGGCCTGGAAAATCGCCCAATCGCCGCGCATCCAGATGGTGTATGTAGCGCCAGGCAATGGCGGCACCGCACTTGATGGACGCATGGAAAACCTGCCGATCAGCGATCCGGCTTGGCTGGCGCAATTCGTCATCAAGGAAAACATCGCGCTGACCGTGGTCGGCCCGGAAACCCCGTTGGCCGCCGGCATCGTCAATCTGTTCCGCGAACAGGGCTTGAAGATTTTCGGCCCCACCAGAGAAGCTGCGCAGCTGGAAAGCTCGAAGGATTTCGCCAAGTCTTTCATGCAGCGCCACGGCATCCCGACCGCCGAATACCAGACCTTTTCCAACACCCAGGCAGCGCACGACTACATCAGCCAAAAAGGCGCACCGATCGTGATCAAGGCCGATGGCCTGGCCGCCGGCAAGGGCGTAGTGGTCGCCATGACGCTGGACGAAGCGCATGCCGCAATCGACATGATGCTGTCTGATAACAAACTCGGCGACGCCGGCGCGCGCGTCGTAATCGAGGAATTCCTCGAAGGCGAAGAAGCCAGCTTCATCGTCATGGTCGATGGCAAAAACATCCTGCCGCTGGCCACCAGCCAGGACCACAAGCGCCTGCAAGACGCCGACCTGGGCCCGAATACCGGCGGCATGGGCGCCTATTCGCCGGCACCGGTCGTCACGCCGGCACTGCATGCGAAAGTCATGCGCGAAATCATCGTGCCGACCGTGCAAGGCATGGCCAAGGACGGCATTCCGTTTACCGGCTTTTTGTACGCTGGCCTGATGATCGATGGCAAAGGCCAGGTCAAGACGCTGGAATTCAATTGCCGCATGGGCGATCCGGAAACCCAGCCGATCATGGCACGCCTGAAAACCGATTTTGTGACCGTGGCCGAACACGCGGTCAATGGCACGCTCGACACGATTGAACTGGAATGGGATCGCCGCACTGCATTAGGCGTGGTCATGGCCGCCGCCGGCTATCCGGACGCGCCGAGAAAAGGCGACGTGATTCGCGGCATACCGGCAGAAACCGCCGATTGCGTGACCTTCCATGCCGGCACCGCGCTGGAGGATGGCCAACTGACCACGGCCGGCGGACGCGTATTGTGCGTGGTTGGCCTGGGCGACAGTGTCAAGATGGCGCAGCGCCAGGCTTATCAAGTAGTCGATCAGATTCAGTTTGACGGCATGCAGTTCCGGCGCGATATCGGCTGGCGCGCGATGAAAAAGCCGGGCTGATGCGATTTTGATCTGATAAATGTAATCATGACTTCCCCAGACTCAACCGCCATCGTCAAAACCTATCTGCTCGATCTGCAGTCGCGCATCGTATCTGCGCTGGAAACCATCGATGGCAAGCCGTTTTTGACCGATCGCTGGCAACGCCCCGAAGGCGGCGGCGGCATTTCCCGGATCATCGAGGAAGGCAATGTCTTCGAGCGCGGCGGCGTCGGCTTTTCCCATGTGATGGGCCAGAACTTGCCGCCATCGGCGGCCGCCAACCGGCCCGAGATTGCCGGGCGCAACTGGGAAGCAATGGGCGTGTCGCTGGTGCTGCACCCGCGCAACCCGTATGCGCCGACCGTCCACATGAATGTGCGCTTCTTTACCGCGCGCGCCGAAGGCATGGAACCGGTCTGGTGGTTTGGCGGCGGCATGGATTTGACGCCGTATTACGGCTTTGAGGACGATGCGCGGCATTTCCACCAATCCTGCAAAGACGCGCTGTCGCCATTTCGCGGCGACCTGTACCCGCGCTTCAAGAAATGGTGCGACGATTATTTTTACCTGAAACACCGCAACGAGCCGCGCGGCATCGGCGGCATCTTCTTCGATGACTTCAATGCGCTCGGTTTCGAGCAAAGCTGCGCGATGCTGCAAAGCGTCGGCGATCGCTTCATCGATGCCTATACGCCGATCGTGAACCGGCGCAAGGATCTGCCGTATGGCGAGCGGGAACGTGATTTCCAGGCTTACCGGCGTGGCCGCTATGTCGAATTCAACCTGGTGTTCGATCGCGGCACCCTGTTTGGCCTGCAGTCGGGTGGACGGACCGAATCGATTCTGATGTCCTTGCCGCCGGTCGTCAAATGGCGCTACAACTGGAGTCCGGCCGAAGGTAGCGCCGAAGCGAAGCTGTATTCCGACTTCCTGATACACCGGGAATGGCTGTAAACCGATGCATGTTGCTGCTGGGCGGCTCGTTCGACCCGGTGCACCACGGCCATATGGCGCTGGCCGAGCATTTTATTCAATTGCTCCAACCGCAAGAACTGCGTATCATCCCGGCAGGCAGCCCCTGGCAGAAATCGCCATTGCAGGCGCCGGCCGCAGATCGGGTGGCCATGCTCGAGTGCGCCTTTGCCAGGCAAACGGTGCCGGTCAGGGTCGACCAGCGCGAAATCCTGCGCGACGGCCCAACCTATACCATTGATACCCTGCGTTCGCTACGCACCGAAGCAGGACCGGACACTTGCCTCGTGTTCCTGATCGGCGCCGACCAGTTGCAGCAATTGCCGAGCTGGCGCGACTGGGCGCAATTATTCGACTATGCACATTTGTGCGCGGCCGCGCGCCCCGGTTTTGCGCTGGATGCAGCAACGCTACCACGAGCGGTACGAGATGAATTTTCCAGGCGGGCGGCAACGCCGGCCCGAATCCGCACGGCGGCTTGCGGATTGACTTGTATTGAAGAAAATTTATCTGTGGATATTTCCGCAAGCACAATTCGCGCTGCATTGCAGCAAGGCGAACGTCCGGCTGCGCTAATCCCGGCCACAGTGCTAGACTATATTGAACAACACCACCTCTATCAAAGCAAAGCTAATGGATATCAAAAAACTGCAAGCCCTCGTCATTGACGCTCTCGAAGACGTTAAAGCACAAGACATCCGTGCCTTTGATACTTCTCACCTGACCAGTCTGTTCGACCGTATTGCCATTGCCTCGGGCACCTCGAACCGGCAAACCAAGGCGCTGGCGGCTTCGGTGCGCGACAAGGTCAAGGAAAATGGCGGCAAAATCGTCAGCATCGAAGGCGGCGAAACCGGCGAGTGGGTCTTGGTCGATCTCGGCGACATGATCGTGCATATCATGCAGCCGGCGATTCGCGACTACTACCGGCTGGAAGAAATCTGGGGCGAAAAGGAAATCAAGCTGGGCGCAGCCAAGCGCACTTCCAATCGCACGGCCAGCGAAACGACCGATGCCGCGCCGGCCAAAAAGCCCGGACGCCATCTGGCAGCCAGCCAGGCTGCCGTCGAAGAAGCCGCGCCTAAAAAGGCGCCGGCACGCAAGACCGCCAGCAAAACTGCCGCTGCCAAAACGCCGACATCCAAGACTGCAGCGCCGCGCAAGAGGGTCGCCAAAGTACCAGCCGGTGCCACCATCAAGGTAGCCGCAGCGCCGCGCAAGGCTCCGGCCAAGCGCGCCGCCAGCAAGAAAGCCGGCTGAGCCAGCTGAGCGAAGCAGCCGATGCAACTCATTATCGCCGCGGTCGGTCACAAGATGCCGGCCTGGATCGAGAACGGGTTTGCAGAATACGCCAAGCGCATGCCGCATGAATGCCGGTTGCAGTTGAAGGAAATTAAGCCGGTCGAGCGCTCCGGCAGCAAAACCGCCGACACCGTCATGGCATTGGAGCGCACCCGGATCGAAGCCGCCATCCCGAAAGGCGCGCGGGTGATCGCACTG
>JAKFFK010000017.1:0-1909 GCA_036675285.1 Paucimonas sp.
CTGCGCCTGCGCGACCCCAGCATGACGCTGCCGCAGATTACCGTCAGCACGATATGGCTGATGTTCGTGCTGTTTTTCATCGACCAGGTGCGCGGCGCCGTGCTGACCTTGTTCCTGATTACCTTTGTGTTCGGCATCTTCCGCCTGCGCACGCCGCAATTCGTCGGCTCGGCGGTGTTTGCGCTGATCGGCTATGCCGGCGTGATCGGCTTGTTGGCGCTTCGCTATCCGCAGTCAACCAACTTGCGGATCGAATTGCTGCAATGGGTATTGCTGGCGATGGTGCTGCCGTGGTTTGCCGTGATCGGCGCCTACAACAGCAATATCCGCCGCGCGCTACGCCAACGCAACCTCGATCTCGAAAAGGCGCTGGCGACCATCGAACGGCTGGCTTCCCATGACGAACTGACCGGCATTTACAACCGGCGCTTTTTCCTGGATGCGTTGCGTCACGAGAAATCGCGCGCCGAGCGCGAACACCAGCCGTTTTGCCTGGCGCTGCTGGACCTGGATCTGTTCAAGAACGTCAATGACCGCTATGGCCACCTGATCGGTGATGAAGTGTTGCGCAGCTTTGCCAAGCGGGTGCAAATCGAAATTCGCCAGGCAGATTACTTTGCCCGCTATGGCGGCGAAGAGTTTGCGTTGCTGCTGGTGGATACTGGCCTGGAAGAAGCGCTCGTCATTGTTGAACGGATACGCCAAAGAATCGCCGCGCAATCGTTCGCCGACGTTGCGCATGCCATCACGGTCTCCATCGGCGTGACTGCCTACTGCAGCGGTGAAGCCACCACCGAAACCATCGGCCGCGCCGACCGGGCGCTGTATGCAGCCAAGGGCAGTGGCCGCAACCGCGTCGAAAAAGCCATCTCCACTGACGCACTTCCGTGAATTTACCGGCGCCATGCCGGGCCAGGATGACGCCGTACTGCTGCACACGCAACCCGGATGCCATCCTTGATTTTGCAGCAGCCACTGGCCGACCCGGCACTGAGTTGGAATAGTTGTTGCAGACCAACTTTTAACGCTATCAACCCGGTAACCCGTGCTACCCTATGTCAACAGAATAGGTAGCTTTTCGGTTACAGATCATCATGCATAATTTGTTACGTTTTCCAAAGGACGACCCGGCCCAGGCGATGCGCGCGCGCCACACCATCTTGTCGGCGGGCTCCTATCTGACCATCGTCAGCTTTGTACTCTACTGCAGCTATGTCGGCTTGTTCCGCCTGCCGCCAGTCGATTTATGGGCTTATGTGGGGCTGGCATTTGCGATTCATGTACTGTTTTATGCGGCGATCTGCTCCGGCTGGAACCAGCGCCTGAATGACCCGAGCATGACTTTGCCGCAGATTTTTGTCAGCATCCTGTGGATGATGTTCGTGCTGTATTACATCGACATGGTGCGCGGCGCGGTGCTGGTGCTGTTTATGGTTATTTTCGTCTTCGGCATTTTCCGGCTGCGCATGACCCAGTTCATCGGCGCCGCCCTCTTCGCGCTGGCAGGCTACGGCATTGTCATTGCACTGCTGGCCTACCGTCATGCGCAATCAATCAATCTGCACATCGAGGTGCTGCAATGGGTGCTGCTGGCAATGGTGCTGCCCTGGTTTGCCGTGCTGGGCGCATATATCAGCAATATCCGCAGCAAGCTGCGCCATAACAACAAGGAAATGGCTAAGGCACTGACAACCATCGAACATCTGGCATCCCATGACGAACTGACCGGCATCTACAGCCGGCGGTATTTTCTCGATGCGCTGCGCCGCGAACAGTCGCGTGCCGAGCGCGATCAGCAACCGTTTTGCCTGGCGCTGCTGGACTTGGATTCGTTCAAGGCGGTTAACGATCGCTACGGCCATCTGGCCGGCGATGATGTGCTGCGCATATTCGCCGAATGCGTGCAAAC
>JAKFFK010000108.1:0-11937 GCA_036675285.1 Paucimonas sp.
GTGTGTCGCTGCAAAAAGCTGCAGAAGATGTGGTCAAGGAAGCCGGCGGCAAGGTGCTGGGCGCAGTCAAGCACCCGAGCAATGCCGCCGATTTTTCTTCCTATGTGCTGCAGGCGCAATCGAGCGGCGCCAAGGTGATCGGCCTGGCGAATTCGGGTGCCGACACGATCAATTCGATCAAGGCGGCGCAGGAATTCGGGCTGATGAAATCCGGCAAGCAAAAGCTGGCCGGCTTGCTGCTGTTCATCAACGACATCCATGCGATCGGCTTGCCGACCGCACAGGGCCTGATCCTGTCGGAAGCTTTTTACTGGGATTTGAATCCGGAAACCCGTGCCTGGTCGAAGCGTTATTTTGAAAAGACCAAGCGCATGCCGAACATGATCCAGGCCGGCGCGTATTCATCGACCATGCATTACCTGAAGGCGATCAAGGCCACCGGCACCGATGAGACCAATGCCGTGATGAAGCAGATGAAAGCCACGCCGATCAACGACTTCTTTGCCAAGAACGGTAAGATCCGCGACGACGGCCGCATGACCCATGACATGTACCTGTTCGAAGTCAAGACGCCGGCCGAATCCAAGGCGCCGTGGGATTACTACAAGCTGCTGGGCACGGTCCCAGGTGACCAGGCATTCATGCCGCTGTCGAAGTCGACCTGCCCGCTGGTCAAGAAGTAAGCACGGGTCGCTGCGAAGTCCGTACCGGCTGGATTAGAATGTCTGAGCCAGCCGGTGCTGCCGCCAATAATTTATGAAAGCATCATCATGTTATTTATGGTCCACATGCAAGTCAATATTCCCGACAGCTTGCCGGCCGAGCGTGCCGATCGCCTGAAGGCCGAAGAAAAAGCGCTGTCGCAGCAATTGCAAAAAAGCGGCAAGTGGCGTCATCTGTGGCGGGTGGCCGGCCAGTACGCCAATTACAGCGTGCTCGATGTCGACTCCAATGACGAGCTGCACCAGTTGCTGATGAGCCTGCCACTGTACCCGTTCATGAAAATCGAGGTCACGCCGCTGGCGCAGCATCCGTCGGCAATCGCCGCCAACTGAAGCAAGGCGCAACACCATGCCGTTCATGATCGAAACCTGGGACAAGCCGGATTGCCAGCAGCTGCGCCGTCAGACTCGCGCTGAACACCTGGACTACCTTGCTGCTCATGCGGCGCTGCTGCTGGCCTGCGGCGCCAAGCTCAACGATGACGGCAGCGATGCCGGCGGTGGCCTGTATATCGTCGATCTGGAAACGCGTGCAGCGGCCGAACAATTCATCCAGGCCGATCCGTTCTTCCGGGTCGATCTGTTCCGGGAAGTGAAGATCACGCGCTGGCGCCAGGCCTATCTGGCCGGTCAGTGTTACCTGTAAAAATCCAATCCAGTCATTCTGCAAAGGTTGTCATGTCCTACGCTACGCTTTCCGATGCGCGCATCCATTACCAGCTCGACGGCGATGAAAAAAATCCGCTGCTGGTGCTGTCCAATTCGCTCGGCACCACGCTCGACATGTGGGCGCCGCAAGTTGCCAGGCTGTCCGGGCACTTTCGCCTGCTGCGCTACGATACGCGCGGCCACGGCCAGTCGCAGGTGACGCCGGGACCATACACGATGGCGCAGCTGGGCGGCGACGTGATCGGCCTGCTGGATCATTTGCAGGTCGAGACAGCGCATTTTTGCGGATTGTCGATGGGCGGGATCACCGGCATGTGGCTGGCCAGCACGCATCCGCAGCGCATCGGCCGGCTGGTATTGAGCAATACCGCCGCCATGATCGGCCCGCCGGAAAACTGGACTGCGCGCGCCGACAAGGTGAAAAGCGAAGGCATGGCGTCGATTGCCGCGGCCGTGGTAGCGCGCTGGCTGACGCCGGCGTATGCGCAGCAGCACCCGGCGCTGGTGGCGCAGCTCGAAGCGATGCTGGAGGCGGCCCCGGCCGACGGCTATGCAGCCAACTGCCTGGCGGTGCGCGATGCCGACCTGCGCGAGCAGGTCAAATCCATCACCGCGCCGACGCTGGTGATTGGCGGCAGCGGCGATGTGCCGACGCCGCCAGCCGACAGCGCGTATCTGGTGGCATCGATTCCGGGCGCAAAATATGTGGAACTGGAAGCCGCGCACCTGTCGAACCTGCAGCAGCCGGAACGCTTTACCGCTGCGCTGCTGGAGTTCCTGCTGCCTTGATTGCTGGATTGCCGGCGCCGGCCTGGTGCCGGCTTGCCTGCGAGGCTTGAATCCTGTTATGGCAGCGCATGCGGCGGCAAATGCGCGGGGCGGGTACTGTTGCTGGCTGGCGCGCTATTGGCGGCGCCGGCGGCGGGCGCTGGCGCCGCATTGCCGAACAGCCGGTTCCAGAAACTCTTGATCGGGTCGCGCTCTTCCAGCCCCAGCGACTGCACCCCGCCCTGCCCGGCGAATTCCTGGTATACCCAGTCGTCATTGGCCTGAATCAGTCCGCTTGGCGCCGCGCGCTGGCTCTCCGGCTTGCCGCGCAGTGCTGCGCGCATGTAGTCGATCCAGATCGGTAGCGCCAGCGTGCCGCCGAATTCGCGGCTGCCGAGCGACTTCGGCTTGTCGTAGCCCATCCAGGCCACCGCCACTACATTGCCGCCATAGCCGGCAAACCAGCCATCCAGCGCATCGTTGGTGGTGCCGGTCTTGCCGGCCAGGTCGCCGCGTCCGAGCTTCTGGGTAGCCGCTGCCGCGGTGCCGGAACGGGCCACATCGCGCAGCATGCTATCCATGATGAAGGCATTGCGCACATCGAGTACGCGTTCGCCTTCGCTGGCGGCCTTGTCGGTGATTTTTTCCGCCAGCACGTTGCCGCGCGCATCGGTTACTTTTGCAATCAGGTAAGGCTGGCGCTGATAACCGCCATTGGCAAATACCGCATAGGCGCCGGCCATCTGCAGCGGCGTCACCGACCCGGTGCCGAGCGTCAGGGTCAGGTTGGCCGGATGCTTGGCCGGCTCGAAACCGAAGCGGCCGAGATACTCTTGCGCATACGGCGGCGAAATTTCCTGCAGGATCCGAATCGACACCAGGTTTTTCGAACGCTTCAAGCCGGTACGCATCGACACGGGGCCGTCGTAACTGTCGTTATCGTTTTGCGGATTCCAATTTTGGCCGCCGCTGTCGGCCACTTCCGTTGCCAGCGGCGCATCATTGATTACGGTTCCCGGCGAAAATCCCTTTTCCAGCGCTGCAGAATAGACGAACGGCTTGATGACGGAGCCGGGCTGGCGCCAGGCCTGCGTCACATGGTCGAACTGGTTGATGCCGAAGTCGAAGCCGCCGACCAGCGCCCGGTACGAGCCATCCTGAGCATTCAATGCAACCAGGGCCGCCGCCACTTCCGGCAACTGGGTGATGGCCCACTTCTTTTTGGCGTCGCGCGTGATGCGGATGACTGCGCCGGGCTTAATGTGGTTGCGCGATTTGGAAGACAGCGCGGCAGCGGCAAAGCGCAAGCCGTCGCCGGCAATATTGATTTCCTCTCCCGACAGCAATTGCGCGCGCACCTGCTTGCCGGATGCCGACAGCACGACCGCCGACTGCAGATCATCGCTGTCCGGGTGCTTGAGCAAGATTTCGGCAATCGCTTGATCGCGTTCTTCCTCATTGCCGGGCAGGGTGATGCGGGCTTCCGGCCCGCGGTAGCCGTGGCGGCGGTCATAGTCGAGCACGCCGCGCCGTACCGCGGCATAGGCGGCGTCCTGGTCGGCCTTGAGCAGCGTGGTGGTGACATTGAAGCCGCGCGTGTAGATATCTTCCTGGAACTGCGAGTACATGAACTTGCGCACCAGCTCGGCAGCATATTCGGCATGCGTGCCAAAGCGCTGCGCATGACCGTGCACCTTCAGTTTTTCCTCGATCGCCTGGTCGTACTGGATCGGCGTGATACGGCCGAGATCGCGCATGCGTTTCAGAATGTAATGCTGACGCTGTTTGGCGCGCTTCGGGTTGACCACCGGATTCATGCTGGACGGCGCTTTCGGCAGCCCGGCCAGCATCGCGGCTTCGGCCACAGTGATGTCCTGGATCGGCTTGCCGAAATAGGTGCGCGCCGCCGCGGCAAACCCATAGGCGCGTTCGCCCAGATAAATCTGGTTCATGTACAGCTCGAGAATCTGGTCCTTGGACAATTCTTTTTCGATTTTGTACGCCAGCATGACTTCATTGATCTTGCGCGTGTAAGTCTTTTCCCGCGTCAGGAAAAAATTGCGCGCCACCTGCATCGTGATGGTCGAGGCACCCTGTCCCGAGCCGCCGCGCACCAGGTTGGCTACTGCAGCACGCAGCACGCCCTTGTAATCGACACCGTCATGCCGGTAAAAATTTTCATCCTCGATCGCCAGCAAAGCCTGCGTCATGACCGGTGGCATCTGCTTGATCGGTACGAAGTCGCGCCGTTCTTCGCCGAATTCCCCGATCAGGACATTGTCGGCGGTATACACCCGCAGCGGAATCTTCGGTTGATAATCGGTCAGCGTGTCGAGTTTTGGCAGGGCCGGTTCCACCAGCAGCAATACATAGATGATCAGCAGGCAGGCAATGGTCGCCATGGATACCAGCGATACGATTGCAAATATGGCAAAGCGCCGGCGTCCTGACGCAGGAGCGGATTTGCCGGATTTGCTTGCCTTGGGCGAGTTCGTAGAACTGGACGACTTCGAAGATTTGGACGATTTCATAGATTTTAATAAGGGTGTCTGCCCGGATATGCGCGGCGTTCCTGGCAATTACGGCATTGGCCGGTGGCAGTCTGTCACGGCAAAACAATCCCACCAGCCACAGTGGTTCACAGGAAGCCATACATGCAGGCCAGCCTTGCAATGTAGCAGGCATTATGTCATCCAGCTGGATTGATTACTTTTTGTAACCAAACCGCTGCTGCGGCAGATGGAAGGCGACCAGCCCGCGAGCGCACTGGTTGCACACTTGCAAGCTTGATATTCAGCTTAGGCAAGTTCAGTCATAAAAAGTTGCTTATGCCCACTAATTAATGGATTTTTTCATGGCCGCCGAATGGTCGCCGGTCTGGCTCGGGTCGGATTTTCGCATGCCATCCGGTTCCAGGCTTTTCTGCGGCATGCGGTTCTGTGTTTAAATGCCGTCATTGCGCACGTCGTTGCTGCGCAGGTTTTCGCATTTGTTACCGATTGCCTCTTTCATGCTCCTGATCTCCTGTTTCATTGCCTTGGGCGCCGCAGCGGTGCAAGCCAATCCCGTTGCGCCAAAGGCGGCATCATGAGCGAGCAGCCGACGATTGCCTGGACCGAGGCGAATGCCCCTCAGGTTGCGCGCTGGCGCTCCGAGAGCGGCATGGCGCCACCCAGGCGCGTGGTGATCGGCGACGATACGCTGAGCGCCGACAGCGCCTATCGGCTGGCATGCGAAGGCACCGCGATCCTGTGGCGCGGCGACTTCCAGAATGCGCGGCAATTGCTGCAGGCGCTTGCACGTCGTGCCGATGGTGCCGCGCGCAAGCCCGGCAAGGCAAAAAAAGCACCGAAGCTCGCCACCTCCGCCGCCGAAGCATTTCATCTGCACCGCCAGGCGCAGTCGCAGCGCGCCCGCACGCTGGCAATGCTGCTGCTGCCGTTCGATGCCGATTATGCAATTCCATTGCGGCGCGCACCGGATGTGCGCCAAGCTTGCCTGGAGGCGTATGGCCCGGGCAGTGAGCCATTCATCGCCTCGCTGCGCGAATTGCTGGGCGTGGTCGGCGCGCACGAGTGGCGCAAGAATGGTGTCGAGATCCCGGCGCTGGGCGCGCGCATTCACCCACATTACGGCGTGTATTCGCCGGTGCGCGGCGAATACATCGATCTGGTCGCGCAAGCGCCGCTGCCGGCGCAAAAAATTCCTCTGGCTTTCGACATCGGCACCGGCACCGGCGTGCTGGCGGCAGTGCTGGCACGGCGCGGCATCGACCGCGTGATTGCCACTGACAGTGACCCGCGGGCGCTGGCCTGTGCGCGCGAAAACCTGGTGCGACTGGATTTGTCGGGCCGGGTGGAACTGCTGGCGGCCGACCTGTTTCCGCCCGGGCGCGCGCCACTGGTGGTGTGCAACCCGCCATGGTTGCCGGCGCGGCCGAGTTCGCCGATCGAGCATGCGATCTACGACCCCGACAGCCGCATGCTGCGCGGTTTTTTGAATGGATTGACCGCGCATCTGGCGCCGCGCGGCGAAGGCTGGCTGATCCTGTCGGACCTGGCCGAACATCTCGGCTTGCGCGGGCGGGACGAATTGCCGGCGCTGATCGATGCGGCAGGCTTGCAAGTCATTGGCAAACACGATGCACGGCCGACCCATTCGAAAGCCACCGACGCGTCTGACCCGCTGCATGCCGCCCGGGCTGCCGAAGTGACCTCCTTGTGGCGGCTTGCAGCAAAATAAGCGTCGTTACGCGCTTATCCGGATGCCGGGCTGTTAACAGCGCTAAAATGCACGCCACGAAATCAATTTTAACGCGCGAAAAATCATGAGCAAACCTGCCCGCACCCTTACCTTCAAATGCAAGACCTGCGCCAAGCCGGTGACGGTGTTTTTGCAAAAAGTTTCGGCCTGTTCGCATATCCAGCCGTACCAAGGCATTTGCGCCTGCGGCGAAGTGATGCGGCATGCAACCGGCAGCAAGGATGCGGTTGCTTCCTACCTGGCCTCGGCGGACGGCAACTGGGCGCATCATCATTAACCAAGCCGGCAACTGAAGCGGCGAGCCCGCTGCCGATGGTGGACTGCGCCGCCGCGGCAGATCGCGCTTACTTCTTGCCGACCACCAGCAACAGGCCGCCGGCCACGATGGCTGCAATTCCGGCCCAGATTGGAATATCCATCGTCTTTTCTTCCTTCACCGTGACGGACAGGGGGCCGAGCTTGACTGCTTCGGTATCACGGGTATAGCTGAAGCCGCCATAGGCCAGCGCCAGGCCGCCGCCCACGATCAGAAAGATACCGACAAGTTTAGCTGGATTCATTTTTTTCCTTGTAAGATTAGCTGCCGGAACCCGGTTTGCGCTCTATCTTACCAAACCGCTGCAGCCTGTCATGAAAAGGATTTTCCCCTGTTTCTTCAGGCGCGCCTGCGCAGCTCGCGTGGCCTGGACTCACCACTGCCGCTCAGCGCATCAGCTTGATGCGGTTTTGCTGCACTTTTCCGGATGGTCGGGCCGCCGATCATTTGCGCGGCTGCGCGCCCTTATTGAATAATCGCGCCCACCAGCCGGCGTGACGCCCAGGGCTCACTGGTTCTTTCCGGTCAGGCTCGGCAAGCGGTTGCGCAGCTGAATCGAGCGTCGGCACTGCTTGCGACTGCTTGTCGTATTCAAGAAACAGGATCTTGCTTTCCAATATTTTGATCAAATGATCCTTGTCGGCCAGACGTGCCCGCAACTCGGTGCTGAGCTGGTCTTTCACGCGGCGCAATTCCGCTTCCAGTGCGATCACCCGTTCCAGCGAACGGTTGCGTTCTTCCAATAGCGCGATTTTTGCCTTGTCGTTCGCGGCGGCGCGTGGCGCTTTTTTGGGCGCGCTGTCAGCAGGAGGCTGTCGCCCGTAGGCGCGCAGCAATTCCGACGTATCGATCCGCAGATCGCCATCCTGCAGCACGGTTTTGTTCAGAAAACCTTTTTCTATGTCGCGCGACAGTGTCGCCGGCGTTTTGCGAACCAGTTTTGCCGCATCGGTAATGGAAACGAGTGCCATGATATGCATGATGTCGGCGTATCCAATCCGACCATGGCCGGATTGGATACGCCGACATCCAAAGGATGGAAAGTCAAATGGACACTGCGGGCATGGAAAAATTCTGCCGGCAGTCTTGCTTTTTCATAAATGGCAACACTGGTCCACATTTGCATCGGGAATGGCACGCCCGGCTTGTGTTTTTTGTAAGGGGCGTAGCCGATTGTGATGTGCTTTTGATGTTATTCGGTGTATCCCGGCCAATATTGCGCGGATCTAGTTGACGTTGATCATGATAATCTGCAACATTTGACAATATTCAACATTTGGCGGAAGGCTTTTATACTCGGCAAGTAGCGCAGTTTGGCAACGCAAACAATAAGACCGCCGGCATAGCGCATGGCGTGACAGCATTTGACTCATTACAGGTTTTACTGAAACAGTATGGATAACAACACCATCTTTACTAAAACTGCCAAGGGCTTGGGGGAAACCCTTGGGAAGACCAAGAATCTGTCACGCGACCATCGCAAGATCCTCAAGGAGGTCGACGGCAAAGCCTCTCTCCACGATTTGCATGACAAGCTCGACATGCCCGAAGCCAAGCTGCAGATCGCGCTGGCCAAACTGCTGGTGGACGATTACATCCGCGAATTCGGTTCGGCGCAGGTGCTCAATCTGGCGGCAAGTCCGGTCGGCTCGATGGGCGACACCGAATTCGGCCTGACGCTGCCGGCCAGACTGGAAAGCGCCAATAGTCAATTGACCATTGGTGATTTTTTCCGGGCAGTGGAAAATCAGGTGGTCGATGATGCCGAAAGCCTGGATTTCAAGTCACTGGTCCAGGAAAATAGCGCTGCCGGTCAAAATGCCGTGATCGATGAAATGGCGCAGCTGCAACAGGCTCGCCGCGCAATCGAGGAAGAGGCCGTGCGCAAATTGGCAGCGCAGGCAACGCAGGAAGCCGCCACACGCGCACGTCAGCAGGCGGAACAGCAGGCGCAGCAAGCCGCCGAGCAAGCCCGGCTGGAAGCCGACGCGCGCGCCAAAGAAAAAGAAGAGCAGGCGCGTCAAAAGGCGGCTGAACAAGCCAAACGCGAAGCGGAAGAACAGGCCAGGCTAGCGCTGGAGGCACGCACCAAAAAAGCGGCAGATGATGCGCGCCTGAAGGCTGAGCAAGAAGCGTTGCGGGCAGCAGCTGAGCAAGCCAGGCGCGAAGCTGAAATACAAGCGAAGAAACAAGCCGAGGAACAGGCGCGCATTGCAGCAGAAAATAAGGCGTGGCTTGAGGCTGAGGCGCAGGCGCAAAAACAGGCGCGCTTGAAAGCCGAACAGGAAGCACAGGCAGCGGCGCAACAACAGGCCCGCCTGGAGGCCGAAGTGCGAGCCCGGCAGCAAGCCGAGGAACAGGCACGCTTGAAGGCCGAGGAACAGGCGCGCCAGGTAGCCGAAGAAAAGGCCCGTCAGGAAGCTGAAGCGCAGGCAAAAAGAGATGCCAAGGAACGTGCCCAAAAAGAGGCGGAAGAACAGGCACACTTGAAGGCTGAGGAAAAGGCCCGCCAGGAAGCTGAAGAACAAGCGCGCAAGGATGCCGAGGCGCAGGCAAAACAAGCAGCGGAAGAACAGCTGCGGCAGCAAGCCGCAGAGGCCGCCCGCCAGGAACAGGAAGAGCAGGCGCGGCGCCAGGCCCAAGCGCAGGCGCAAAAAGAAGCGGAAGAGCAGGCACGATTGCAAGCCGCGGAAGATATCCGGCTCGCCGCCATCGCACGCGCGCAGGCGGAAGCGCAGGAACAGGCCCGGCATGAAGCCGAAGAACAAGCCAGGAAAGAAGCACAGGAACAGGCGCGCATCAAGGCGCGGGAAGCAGCGCGCCGGGTCGCCGAAGAGCTAGCCCAGCGCGAAGCCGAAGCGCAAGCGAAAAAGCAGGCTGAAGAACAAGCGCGCCGTGACGCCGAAGAACAGGCCCGCCAGGAAGCAGAGGCCCGCGCGCAAGCCGCAGCCGAAGAGCAGGAACAGGCGCGCTTGCAGGCCGAGCAGGAAGCGCAGGCAGCGGCGCAACAACAGGCCCGCCTGGAAGCCGAAGCGCTGGCCCGGCAGCAAGCTGAAGAACAAGCACGCTTGAAGGCTGAAGAACAGGCACGACTGAAAGCCGAGGAACAAGCCCGCAAGGACGCCGAGGCGCAGGCAAAAAAGGATGCCAAGGAACGCGCCCAAAAAGACGCAGAAGAACAGGCACGCTTGAAGGCTGAGGAAAAGGCCCGCCAGACTGCCGAAGAAAAGGCGCGCAAGGAAGCTGAAGCGCAGGCGAAAAAAGAGGCCAAGGAACGTGCCCAAAAAGAGGCCGAAGAACAGGCGCGCGTCAGGGCCGAGGAAAAAGCCAGACTGAAAGCTGAAGAACAAGCGCGCAAGGAAGCTGAAGCGCAGGCAAAAAAAGAGGCCAAGGAACAGGCGCGCCGCGACGCCGAGCAAAAGGCGCAACAGGCTGCCGAAGAAAAAGCCCGCCATGCCGCCGAGGCGCAGGCGAAAAAAGCCGCCGAAGAAGAAGCCCGTCAACAGGCCAAGGGGCAGGCGCGGCAAGCAGCCATCCAGCAGGTCGACTTGAAAGCGGATCAGCAAGCCGACGCCAAGGAAGCGAAACAGGCCGACAAGGATGCGGAAAAGCAGGCCGAGCAGCAGGACCGCAAAGACGCCAGGGAATCGGCAGCCGCGGTTCGCGGCGGCAAGCTGTTTATCGCGCCTGCCAATCTGGGCAAGCTGGTCAGGTTCGCGGCGCTGGGGCTGCTGATGGTGGTGGTTTGTATCATCGGCCTGGTGCATGTGATTCCATTTAACGACCGGATTGCACAGTTTGAGAAAGCGGCCGTCGGGCAGTGGCAGCAGCCGGTCAGCATCAAGAATGTGCGCCTGTCGCTGTTTCCGCAGCCGCACTGGCGGCTGCAGGAAGTGAGTATTGGCGATGCCGGGCAGATCGTCGCAGCGCAAGTCAATGCCAATGCCGGCCTGGGCAGCCTGTTCGGCCATCAGATGGCATTCCAGTCGATCGAGCTCCAGTCGCCTGTCATCAATGACGAAGGAATGGGCTGGCTATTGTTTGGTCAGGGAAAAACTGCCGGCTTCAAGGTGGCGTCAATTCGTGCCACCAATGCGCGGCTGGTGTCGAAGTACATTTCCCTGCCGGCGTTCAACGCCACTGCCGACATCGCTGCCGATGGCCGCTGGAATAAAATCCTGCTGGAAGTGGCAAGCGAAAAAATGCGGCTCGAGTTGCAAGCAAAAAATGGCGCGGTGCAGGCAGAATTAACGGCGGAAGCCTTCAGGCTGCCATTTGGTTCGCAATTGACGCTGGATAAATTCACTGCCATCGGCATCGCCAGTCCCAACGAATTGAGCATCACCAAATTCAGCGGCGTGCTCTATGATGGCCTGGTCAGCGGCAGCGGCATATTGAAATGGGGCGCGACCTGGAGCTTGAATGGCGAACTGACTGCAAAGCAGCTCGACCCGATGCGCTTCATGCCGACTTTGCTGCAAGCAGGCAAGGTCGATGGCAGCATGAAGTATGCGTTGCAGGCGAAGGAAGCTGGCGCATTGTTTGCGACGCCACGCGGCAAAGGCAGCTTCACCATCGACAATGGCGTGCTGCGCGGCGTCGATCTGGCCAATCTGGTGCTGGGGCAGAATAGCGGCGGCACATCGTCATTCAATGACTTGCGCGGCGATTTCGTGTTTGAAGGCGACAAGATCCTATTGTCCAGGATGCAGTTGGCGGCTGGTCTGTTATCGGCCAACGGCGATGTGCAGGTCGATGCCAAACACAATTTGCACGGGCGCTTCGCGGTCGATTTAAAGACGCCGTCACGCCAGGCCCGGGCCAATCTGAACCTGTCGGGTACGCTCCAGACACCACAATACAGCCGCTAAGCCGGCTGGTCTACTAGACCTTGATCTGCTCGTAGACATCGGCAATCTGGGCGCCATCCCATTGGTACAGCAACTGGCTGGCATGCCGGCAATTCGACAGCGGCGTGGTCTTGAAAGCGGCGATACAGTCGCCCTGCGACGCGCGTACGCTGCGATAGCAAATGCCGATCGCCCCGGCGGCCCGTGCCGTCCTGGCAAAGGCTTGCGATTGCCCATACGAGAGCGGATCGTACAGCGCCTCGGTCATCGGCAGCTGCCTGACATCCTGAAATTTTCCCGAGACTTCGACATGGTAGGCGCGCATCTGATGCTGCATTGGCGGCTCGCT
>JAKFFK010000299.1:0-11901 GCA_036675285.1 Paucimonas sp.
GCCTATTGCATCGACTTCTGCCGTGTACTCAGGAACCTCAAAAGAGACAGCAACATGGGATTGCGCACCTAGGTTGTAGACCTCATCCGGTTGTATACGCGCCAGCAAAGTGTGCAGGTTGCTAGAATCCGTCAAATCACCATGGTAAGTTTTGAAGTGTGGATGATTGAAAATATGATCAATACGCTGGGAAGTAAAGACCGAACTACGACGAATGATGGCATGAACTTCGTAACCTTTTTCAAGTAGAAATTCAGCAAGATAAGATCCATCTTGACCTGATACGCCGGTTATAAAAGCTTTTTTCATGTAGAACTATTTCCTTCCGTAAGTATCTTCAAACCGGACAATATCGTCCTCACCCAAATAACTACCAGACTGCACCTCAATGATTTCCAGCGGTATAGTGCCTGGATTGGCAAGGCGATGAATTTCACCAAGAGGTATATAAGTTGATTGGTTTTCTGTGAGCAGGATGGTGTTATCTCCGCAGGTAATTTCGGCAGTACCTTTAACAACAATCCAGTGTTCTGCCCGATGATGGTGCTTTTGCAGGCTCAAGCTTGCTTTGGGCTTGACCTGAATACGCTTCACCTTGAATCGTTTTTCTTCATCGATACTGTCATACCAACCCCAAGGGCGATGTACTTTGCGATGCAGTGTGTGCTCTTCCCGGCTTTGTTCTTCAAGCGTAGCCACCAGCTTTTTGACGTGCTGGCTTTGACTGCGATCAGCAACCAGCACCGCGTCGGCAGTTTCTATAATGACCAAGTTATTTACGCCCACGGTACTCACCAAGCGGCTGGTAGCATGGATCAATGTATGCGTGGTATCGGCCATCATCGTGTCGCCTTTGGCAACATTGCCATTGGTATCTTTCACGCCCACTTGCCAGACAGCTTCCCAGGCGCCTAGATCGCTCCAGCCAGCATTAAGCGGCACCATCATGATTGGAATTGCAGATCCAGGACACTGCTCAATGACAGCAAAATCGATGGATTCGCTGGGGATGGCAGCAAACGCTATGTTATTGGGGCGAACAAACGGGATATCGGAAGATTTCTCATTCCACGCTTGCTCAGTTGCCATTGCAATGTCTGGTCGAAACTGCCTCACGGCATTCAACCAAGTGCTGGCCTTGAGCACGAATATGCCGCTATTCCAAGCATATTCGCCACTCGTCACATAGGACTGGGCGGTTTCCAAGTCCGGCTTTTCAGCAAAATGCTCGACTGAGCATTCTCCATTTTGACCGGCATCGTGCCTGTGCTTGATATAGCCATAGCCTGTTTCTGGTCGGTCCGGTGTGATGCCAAGAATCACGACTGCGCCAGAAGCGGCTGCGCGAACACTCTGTTGCAATGCAACCCTGATAGCATCATTATCTGTGACGGTTTGATCAGCAGGAGTAACAACCAGGATCGGATCTGCGCCGTTCTCTATAGATTGCAACGCAGCCAGCGTAAGCGCTGGTGCAGTATTTCGGGCCACCGGTTCAAGTAGCAACTTGGCTGAAACAGATTTCAGATCTCTCAGTTGTTCGAGTGCAAGGAACCGATGCTCTTCGTTAGTAACAACAAGAGTTTCCCCTACCATGATGTCGCTGTCGGCGAGATCGTTCATCCGCCCCACCGCCTGTTGAAACAGACTGGTGGTGCCAGACAGTACAAGAAACTGTTTTGGGAAGCCAGTACGTGAAAGAGGCCATAAACGTGTGCCTGAACCGCCACAAAGAATAACGGGAATGATATTAAGCATGATAATTAAGGCTGAGACCGAAGCCTGCTACAGCAAGGGCTTGTTTACAGAAATGTTTACAAGTTTGGTTCATACCTTCTGCCGATCTTCGCTATTTTTATTATGCGGCTTCCACGTTACTGCTAACTCTTGCCAACGATTGGTGTTTTCAGGATTTTGACGCGCACGTCGGTAAGCTTCAAATGCAAATGCCAGCAGAATTCCAAGCATACCGCCACCGACCAGACCATAGAGCGTAATAATTGCACGCTTCGGCTTGGATTTTCTTTCAGCTGGAACGGCCTTATCAAGCAATTGGATCACTGATGATTCCTTCGCCTCATCGATCTTTGCCAACTCATATTGCTTTGCCAGCAACTCAAAAATAGTTTCATAATATTTAACATCTCGCAGGCTACGCACATACTCGACACCTGCTTCCGGAATTCTCCCGGAAGGAACCATGAAGTCACCTTCATTGGATGGCCGGTTTTTTTCCAGTTTGGACAATTGAGTCTGAAGACCACGAAGCTCTTCTTGTGTGCGGATCAATTCTGGGTTCTGCCCGGTCGCGAAAGTCCGCATTGCATTTAGTTGCACTTCTTTTGCCGCGATCGTGCCCTTGAGCTGGGCGATACTTGAAAGAATGGCCTGCACCTGCCCTTCCGGCTGAATCATCCCGGTTTTTTCTTGCGTGGTTTGCAATGCTACTTCAGCCGTTGCCAGCTGATCTTTGGTTTCCTTTAACTGCCGCTCAAAAAAGAGGCGGCGCTGCGATGCTTCTGTAATGGCCATCGTCTGCGTCAGCTTGATCAGCTCATCGACATAGGCATTTGCCAATTCGGCGGCGAACTTTGGATCTTTGTCACTAATGCTGATCGAAATTAAGCCATCTTTTTTTCCGCTGGAAACCTGGCTCACTCGGGCCAATTCACCACGCGCGTCATCCATAGCCTTGCTTTCATACCGGTCTTGAAGCTTGAATCGGCTTATCAAGTTGTCAGCTATGGTGCGGCTTTCCAGTATTCCCACGTATAAATCATTGGGGGTTTTTATGCCTCCAATACCCCCAGCAACGCTGGCCAACCCACCAAGCTGCCCCATCATGGCGGCCATTCCAGATGACTGCTGCTGTGGGGGCATGATTTTCGCCGTACTCGTAAAAATTGGCATTATCAGCATGCTGCTAACTAGCGCCAATATACCAATTACTAATGGCATGCCAATCACCAATTTTTTATGGCGCACCATTACAATCAACAGATCGAGGAAATGAAACTCATCCCGTTCCTCATCATTGTTATCCTGCTGGCTGTTTTTATTTTCCAATTGCTGTGACATCGTGTTCTTTCGTTTAATCTCTCAAAACTTTAAGCCCAGCCGCACCCAGTCCAAACTGGTAGAAAATCGCGGTCCACTCTTTCAGGCTTTGTCGCCATGAGCTGCGCTCAATTGCTTCAGGCACCACGATGGTATCGCCGGGATTGATCTGGGCGCCGCCCACTCCCCCAAACCATCCACTACCGCCGCCTTGCGCTGTACCATCAGCTCGAATGACGTACATTTCCGATGTATCTGCCGAAACGGTGGGGCCACCGGCTAGAGCCACGTAATCACTCACGTTGCGTCGCGGTTTGTAAATAAAGGTGTTTTGCTGAAAGACTGAACCCAGAACATCCACTGTGCCTGGTTTGCGGGGGATAAAGATGCTGTCGCCATCCTGCAAAGCAAGGTCTGGCAAATGCTTGACCTGGGCATCGCCATCCGGCAACTCCAGCACGATCCTGCCTTCTGCTTTGATGGCACGCAATTGTTGGGCAATGCGCCGCTGGCGTTCAACTTCCCCCGCTACCGTTGCCACATTGTCTTTATCTGTAGTGCCTGCCAGACGCTGTGAGGCAGCGTTTTCCAATTCACGTTCGAATCGCGCTGCTACTTCGTCCAATTTGGCTTGCTGGGTTCGCCTGGTCGATTCACGTCGCAACTGGGTGGCGTATATGTAGCCGTTGTCCGACGCGCCGCCCAGCCTGGCGATCAATTCCCGCAGCGTTTCGCCTTTCTTGATCGGGAATACGCCGCTTTGCCTGATCTCGCCGGCCACGCGCACATACTCGTTCTGGATCTGCACCTGGACCGGTACTGCCGCAGGAGAAAATACGCGCAGGATATCGGTGGGCTGCACCGGGATGCTGGCCAGGCGACTGGCGATTGCGGATTTGTCCGCCACCAGTTCGGCCACGGTCTGATACTGGTTATTGACGTTCTTTTCGATGATGATCTGCTTCTGGTCGGCGGACGAATCCACGCCGCCTGCCAGCGCAAGGATATCGGCTACGGAGGACGATCCTTTCAGCTCGAAAATTCCTGGCTTTTTCACATTGCCGGTCAGCGCCACCAGCGGCCCTACTTCCGGGATGTAAATGACATCGCCATCGCGCAGGGTGATGTCTTTACTCTTGTCGCCTTTGGCCAGCATGTCGTACAGGTCGAAGGTGGTTGCTGTCTCTGCGCCGCGCTTGACCTGGATATTGCGCATCGATCCGGATGCATCCGGGCCGCCCGAGGTGAACAAGGCATTGAGCAACGTGCTCATGGCGCTCAGCGTATAGGTACCAGGGCGTACCGCATGGCCGACCACATAGATTTGCAGCGCGCGCGTTTGGGCGATGCTGGCGCTCAGTTCGAAATTGCTGAAGACCTTGCCGATGGCTTTTTTCAGGTGGTCTTGCAGGTCGCGGTATTTGATGCCTGCGACCTTGACTGATCCGACCTGCGGGATATAGATCGCGCCGCTTCTGTCGACGGTCGCATTGACATCGATATCGATCATGCCCCAGCCGCGGATTTGCAACTCGTCGCCGGTGCCGATCACATAATCCGGGTTAACTTGTGCCGCATCGAAGGGTGCAAAGGTGGACGGCACATCGCTGAACAGGTCCTTGCCGAATATGGCTAGCTTGTTGCCCGTGACCGTTTCCACGTACGCTTCAAAAGAACCTTGCGCAGTGTCTGCCGGTTTGGCCGGCCGGGTAAGCGGCTGGATAGTTTGCTGGCGCTGTTCTGGGCGATTGTTGGTAATGGACGGCAAGCCTCGTTCACCGGGCATTTCGACGCCACTTGGCATGCCGCTGCTTTGCGCCCATCCGGATGTAGAGATTGCACCCAGTACGCATGCGGCGCACAGAATTTTTACAATCGGCTTGATGTGTAAGCTGTTCTTTTTCATGCGGTTCTTTATTTGATTAATTTGATCTGTGCGTCGTTGCTGCAAAATTTAATAAGTGGTTTGCCAGCTCACGCCATATTCACCGCCACCGGCGTTGAAAGCCAGCGTCGATTTGCTATTGTCGCGCTGCGCCTGCCATAACCAGTTGCCGGTCACATAACCCAATATGCCGCCTACCACCGCATCGGAAAACCAGTGCTTCCTGGCGGCGACACGACCCATCGAGCCAAGTGCGGCAACGCCATACAGCCAGGGCGCATCGTATTCCTTGGCAAACGGTGTGACTGCTGCAAATGCTACCGATGCATGGTTTGACGGGAACGATGAATCGGAACGATTAGCGGCACGCGCCCAGTGGCCGCGTTCGTCTTCCGGTCTGGCACGTCCGACCATATACTTGGTGCCGATACTGGCGCCGGCGGCGGCCAGGCCGGACTGCAATGAAATCAAGCCGGTATTCTGCATGCGGGGGTCGCCCAGCATGGCTGCCAGGCCGGCTGCCCCCATCATTGCCACCGGCACTGCCTTGCCAAATTTATCCAGGCCGCGCACAGTGCGCGAACCGGCATGGTCCTTGGCAAACTCGTCGATCTTTTTGTCGCTGAGCGAGGCGATCGCCACGGCGCCGGCGGTCAAGCCCACCCCTTTTACAAAATCCGAAGCTTCCGGCAAAGCGGAGGAGGAGTTTTCCAGGCGCATGCGCATGGCCGGCCATGGATTGTGGAAGGTTTCTTTCGGCGGATTGACGGCGGGGTGGTTTTGCTCATCGGGACGCTCGGCAAAATTGCCCAGTCCGTCGTAGGTGTTCATGTCGCGACGCGGATTTTCGACCAGGTCGTACAGGTCGCCGGGCGACGCCACCATCTGGCCGACATCGCGCGTCCACGGCGAAATGGCAAAGCCTGCGTTGGCTTGTGAATCGCTGGTCAGCATACTGCGCAAAGGGATGGTCAGGAATACGCCTTTGTCGCGGTAAGGTGAACTTGGCGAGCCCGGACTGGTAATATCTTTGCCGTCGGTATGCGCATACCAGACCCCGATCTCGATGCCGGACTGGAAGCGGCGCTTGAATTCAATGCGTGCACCAACATCCTTGGCCAGAAAGCGGCCGACTCTCGCTGTCGTGGTAATGCCGTAGGGCAGACGGTAATGCAGCGCGCCCAGGGCGGTCACTGTCTGGTAATCGCGCCGGCCGAACCAGCCTTTGACATCGCGCTGCTGCAGCGCGTCGACCGTCAGGTCGGCGGCCCAGCGGCTGGCTTTGGGCAGGTACATGACCTGGCCGCCGACGCCGCGGTACATTTCTTCATACAGTCCGCCCGATACCCGCCCATACCAGCGTTCGGCCGGCATGAAATATTTATTCACCAGCAGGCGATGCAGTTTCAGGCGGCTCGCGCCTTTGTAATCGGCCACGTCGGAACGCACATGCGGCAGCAAGCTGTTGGAAGGCTGGGTGACATCGCTGACGTTTTCAAGCAGCTTCAAGCCCATCGCGCCATTCAGGTATAGGCCATTGCCCAGACGCTTGTCGTAATTGGCGGCGGCAGCCAGTTCATAGCGCAACGCGCCGCTGGGGTCGTTGAAAAAAAATCCAATTTTGGGCACCAGCTTGAAACGGTTGGCTTCGCGGTCTTCCGAACTCACTTGCACCATGTCGCCGCCTTCGCCGACCAGCACCGCCAGACCGGTGTCGTCCTTGACCCCGACCAGCACGCCTTCTTCATCGGCTGCCAGCATGTCATCCTGGTTCGGGTAGCGCAGCAGCACGGCGTCGAGAAATGCCTGGCGCGTGATTTTACCGGCCAGGTAATCGTTGAGCCGGTCTAGGTCAAAAAATTCGTAGGTGGCGATCGGCTGCTCCTGCCGGGTATAGGTGACATGGATGCTGTTGATGCCGGCCGGCGCAAACGCCAGCGCGATGCGGGTGGCGCGCCCGACCGCGCGCCCGAGGTTGGAGATCCGGTTGTTGGTCAGAGCCAGGTGCAGCGTATGCCCTTTCAGCTGCAACCGGATATTTTTGTAATCCTGTTTGGACAGCGCGTCAATCAGGGCGGCGCCGTGGCCGGCATTGGCGTGCCATTCCGCAATCGATGGATGCGGCCGCGGGGTTTTTTCGTGGTGATACGCCGGCTCGTGAAGTTTCGGGATGTATTCCTTCACGTCGAAGGGAATGCTGACCGAGGCATTGACGCTGGAATGGTCGCGGTGCCGGGCTGCTTGCACACCCAGCCAGCCCCAACGGTATTCGACGCCGACCGACGGGCCTTTTTGGCGCTGGCCGGCAGAAGTTTGTGAAGCCGCAAAATCGTTTGAATAATCATTAGCGTCATACTCGGCTACCAGCGCCCAGTTCGGCAAGCTTTCTGGCTGCCAGCGGGCGCCGGCAAATACGCCATCCGGCCGGGTGCGGCCATAGCCGATGCTGGCTTCCAGGTTTTTGCTGCTGCCGAAAGTCTTGGTGGCCACGACATATTGGCCATTAAACAAGCCGGTGCCGAAAATATCCGTGATGCCCACGGCCACCGAAGGCCGCCAGTTACTTTCATTCCATAAGCGCAGCTTGGTATCGATGACCTTGTCTTTATAGCGGCCGTAAGCATAGCCAGGGGCGCCCGGGGTACTGGAGAAACCGGGGATGCCGGAAATCGAGACATAGCGGCCGGTCATCTGCAGGAAAGGCAGGATCGTCGAAGATACCCAGAATGAACCGTACGGGCTGTCATAGCCATAACCCATGCTGAAGGTGCCGTCGGCTTCAACCGCTGCGCTGGGCATGTTGATGTAGCCGGATTGGCCATGGATGGTCGGCGTTGCGCCAAAGGCATGGACGCCACTCATCGCCAGGCAGCCAACCCAGGCATATTTCAACGATGATCGCAGCGCTGATGACAAATCCGACAACCCAAAAAAGCCGTCAGATTCATGCAAATCTGGACACCGGCAAAGCAACCTGGACAATGACTACTCGCTTACAGAACTTTTAACTTTCTGCAATGACTTCACATTGGCAAATAATTGATTAAAGTAAGGAAAATTGACAATTATCAATAGCCCGGAATTTTAACATGACGCCCTGCAACATATCGCCGTTTTGTCGCTTTAAAGAAACTGCTTTTTTGCCTGGGACTAACCAAAAGTCAAGGATTGTTAAATCATGGGCGATCTTGCCGCTGCGTTGGGCGGATCATGCCTGGCCGGATGGGATAAATGACTAAACGCTGCAAACATCGGAGCACCATAAAGTGTGGGCGCTAAAAGGTGAAAATAAACAGTGAAAATACATTGGAACTTAAAAATGAATTATTAGCCTGTTTAAGAACCCAAATATAAGCTTTAATTTAGATACAATTAACAGAATCATTTGCAATCGACATAATTGTGCATATTTGATTTACTATCAAACTTTGACGCTCAAATTTGATGGATTAAGCCATGCCGCCTTCCCTTCCTTTACCCGTTGAGCGCATGCTCCATCGCTTGGGACAAAATATCTCCCTTGCGCGGCGCCGACGGCACATGTCCCAGGAAATGCTGGCAGAGCGCATCGGCGCGTCACTCAATACGGTGCGACGCCTGGAGAATGGCTATCCTGGCATTGCCCTTCAGCATTTCGTGCGCGCTCTGCATGTTTTTGGTGAACTTGACAAGCTGGCCACTTTGCTCGATACCTCGCAGGATGCTATCGGATTGATCTTAATGGATGAGAAACTTCCACAGCGTGTTCGCGCACCGCGACGCACGCCGGAAAGCGGCGCATTCTGATGGCGAAGCCACCATTGACTTCAAAAGTCGAGCTGGATGTTTGCATTGGCAAGGCAGAGTTCGCCGCCGGCAAGCTGACTTATGCGAAAGACGGCCCACGACAGTTCTCACAGTTTGCGTATGGCGAAGCCTGGCTTACGGACGCCAACTTTTTTGATATCTCGCCTGACCTGGCGCGTACTGTTGGCTATCAAATCCGCAAGCCTTTGCGCAAAGAGGATTCGCCTTTCTTTCTCGCCCTGGCTGATACGGCACCCGATGCGTGGGGGGGACGGGTGATCGCCCGGGCTCATGCCAAGGAACGCAAGAACAATCCTGCGCTTGCGGCGTTAAATGAACTTGATTACCTGTGCGCCGTCGATGACTTCAGCCGTATTGGCGCACTGCGGATTCGCGACCCCAAAGGAGGTTACCTGCGCAGCGTTGACGAGGGTCGACGGACGACGCCCCCGCTGCTTGAGCTTGCCAAGATGATGGCAGCATCGCGCGCGGTGGAGCTGAGCCAGGAGACGGCAGAAGACCTGAAATACCTCCAGGGGAAGGGGACGTCTTTGGGTGGCATGCGTCCCAAATGCACTGTCCTCGATGAGGACGGCTCGCTGGCGCTGGGGAAATTCCCCAGCGTTCAGGACGAGCGCAGTATCACGCGCGGGGAAGTCCTGGCGTTACGCCTTGCCCGCCTGGCCGGCATTGACGCGGCAGAAGCGCGTATCGTCCTGGTTCAGGATGCACCAGTGGCGATCGTACGCCGTTTTGACCGGACTACTTCGGACGCCCGCATTCCGTACATGTCCGGCGCGACCTTGCTCCAGGCCAGCAGAAACGAGGAGCACGCCTACACTGAAATCGTCGATGAAATGCGCTCCAGGTGCCTTGATTTCGCGGCGGACGCAAAACAGCTTTGGCGGCGGCTCGTCTTTAACCATTTGATTACGAACGTTGACGATCATCTCCAAAACATTGGGTTCTTGTATGTCGGCCATAATCTATGGCGCCTTTCTCCTGCGTTCGACATCAATCCGTTCCCGGACAAGGACCGGGAATCAAAGACCTGGCTCAGCGAAGATACCGGCCCCATTATGTCGCTGCAACAGCTGCTGGACCTTTCAGCGCAGTTTCAGCTCAGGCCGGACGAAGCCAGGCAGGTCATGGCACAAGTCGTCAATGCCGTGGCGCAATGGCGGGAGCTTGCGCTGATGCCGGATGTTGGACTCACCAAGATGGAACTCGATGACTTTGCGCCTGCTTTCGAGCACGCCGACTTCGCAACGTCGTAGTAGGGCGGATCGTGATCCGCCAGAAATGTGTTGCCAGAGCGGTTTTGTCGGATGGATAACACTGCAAACATCCGGCGCATCGCGATGCGCCCTACGCAGGAAGGTTTTCTGCACAAAGACAGGTTAAAATTGCCCACCTATCTTCAATTTGCTTCAAGTAAAGGTTTTTATGATTTTAGTTACCGGCGGCGCCGGCTTCATTGGGTCCAATTTTGTGCTGGACTGGCTTGCCCAGTCGGATGAGCCTGTCATCAACCTCGATAAGCTGACGTATGCTGGCAATGTGCAAAACCTGGCCAGCCTGGATGGTGATTCACGTCATGTATTCATCCAGGGCGATATCGGCGATGCAGACCTGATCAAATCCCTGCTGCAGCAGCACCAGCCGCGCGCAATCCTGAACTTTGCTGCCGAGAGCCATGTCGACCGCTCGATCCATGGCCCGGAAGATTTTATCCAGACCAATATTGTCGGCACTTTTCAGTTGCTGGAACAAGTGCGCGCTTATTGGAATCAGCTGGAAGGCGAGGCGCGCAGCAATTTCCGCTTTTTGCATGTCTCCACCGATGAAGTCTACGGTTCCTTGAAAAAGGATGACCCTGCCTTTACCGAGCGCCATGCATACGAACCCAATAGCCCGTATTCGGCCAGCAAGGCGGCATCTGACCATCTGGTGCGCGCTTACCACCATACCTATGGCTTGCCGGTACTGACCACCAATTGCTCGAACAATTACGGCCCCTACCATTTCCCGGAAAAGCTGATTCCGCTAATGATCGTCAATGCGCTGGCCGGCAAGGCGCTGCCGGTGTATGGCGACGGCCAGCAAATTCGTGACTGGCTGTACGTGAAAGACCATTGCAGCGCGATTCGTCGGGTGCTGGAAGCCGGCCGACTGAGTGAAACCTATAACGTCGGTGGCTGGAATGAAATGCCGAATATCGAGATCGTGCATATCGTGTGCAGCTTGCTCGATGAATTGCGCCCGCGTGCCGATGGCAAGCAATATGCCGAACAGATTACCTATGTCACCGACCGTCCGGGCCATGACCGCCGCTATGCGATCGATGCCGGCAAGATCGAGCGCGAACTGGGCTGGAAGCCGGCTGAAACCTTCCAGACCGGCATTCGCAAGACGGTGCAATGGTATCTGGACCACCCTGAATGGGTCGCCAATGTGCAAAGCGGCTCTTACCGGGAATGGGTACAAACCAATTATGCGGGACGCGCCGAATGAGCGCGCCGCTGACGATTCTGCTGTTTGGCAAGAGCGGCCAGGTTGGCTGGGAATTGCAGCGTAGCCTTGCCCCCTTGGGCCGGGTGATTGCGCTGGACTTCGACAGCACCGACTATTGCGGCGACTTCACCAACCTGGCCGGCCTGGCCGCAACCGTGGAGACGCTGCGGCCCGACGTGGTCGTCAATGCCGCTGCCCATACCGCGGTCGACAAGGCCGAAAGCGAGCCGGATCTGGCGCGCACCATCAACGCCGCCGCACCCGGCGTGCTGGCCGAGGCGGCGCAGCGGGTCGGTGCTTGCTTGGTCCATTATTCGACCGATTATGTATTCGACGGCAGTGGCAACCAACCATGGCAGGAAACCGATATGCCGGCGCCGCTCAGCGTGTATGGCGTCACCAAGTTGGAGGGCGAACAGCTGATTGCAGCGGCTTGCCCACGCCACCTGATCTTTCGCACCAGTTGGGTGTATGCGGCGCGCGGCGGCAACTTTGCCAAGACCATGTTGCGCCTGGCGCAAGAGCGCGAGCGACTGACCGTCATCGATGACCAGATCGGTGCGCCGACCGGTGCCGAGCTGCTGGCCGATGTCACCGCGCATGCAATCCGCAGCCTCTTGCGCCAGCCGGAGCTGGCCGGCCTGTATCACCTGGCAGCC
>JAKFFK010000064.1:0-11894 GCA_036675285.1 Paucimonas sp.
CACCAAAACTTCCGGGCCGGTGCTGGAAATGCTCGGTATCGAAGCGGATGACTTGCTTGGCGCCTCCGTCACGGTGCTGGCAGGATGGGATGCGGATGAACGCGCGCTACTGGACGCCAACATCGCTGCGCGACGCCCTTTTCTCGATTTCGTCTACAGTCGCAAAAACGCTGACGGCGGCATGCAATATCTGCAGGTGAGCGGCGAACCGATATTTGATTCGGGTAGCCGCTTCATCGGTTATCGCGGGATCGGCATGGATATCACCCACCGTATCCATCCGGATCGAAAGTAACAGGCCGGCATACTGGCATGGCTTCAGGCATGAAATCGATTTGGCCGACACTGCGCCGCCGGCTGCCTGCTGTCCTTCTTTCGGTTGACATGTAAGGGCGAGCAGCAGGCTTGTGCAAAAGCCGTAACGAATACTCGATGTCGCCGTTATTGCCAGCACTCCATTCATCGTTTGAAAAACGTTGCCATTCATGCGCGTGAATGACAAAAAGCGGCCATCCGGTCCAGGCAGAACCATGTAGATTCTGCCTGGACCGGATGGCCGCTTGCTTACTTAATCCAGACGCTTACTTGACCCGGATGTCGTTCTTGACAGAAGTCACGCCCTTGACGCCGCGTGCCACTTGGCCTGCTTTGGAAATATCCGCTGGGGATGCCACAAAGCCGCTCAATTGAACTGCGCCCTTGAATGTTTCAACGTTGATTTCACGTGATTTCAAGCTAGGTTCGTTGAAGATTTCTGCTTTGACCTTTGATGTGATCACGGTGTCATCGATATACTCGCCGGTACCTTCCGATTTTGAAGTCGAAGCGCAGCCAGCCACTGCTATCAGCAGGAATGAAAATACGATAGTTGCCAAACGTTTAGAATTGATCATGTCTGTGTTCCTTGATAATTGATTAAAAAAGTCTCGCAATCGACGGAGTCGATCAAGAGGTAATACTGGATTAATGTTGTTGTTACTTGTCGCACCCTACCCTGACGCAAGCACGCCCGGGCCTATCCATCGAAAAATCAGGATGGGCGGCTGTCTTTCAAGTATTTCTGAAATGCCTTGATTTGCTTATCCGCTTCGTCCAGACCAACGCCGTATGCTTCCTGGATTTTTCCAGCCAGCTGTTCACGTTTTCCTGCAATGACATCGAGGTGATCGTTAGTCAATTTCCCCCACTGTGCTTTCACATGGCCTTTGTATTGCGTCCAATTTCCTTCAATGACATCCCAGTTCATCTCTATCCCCATGTTGGGCAGCTCAATCGACAAAATGCCGGTTGCAGCGCTGCATTCCAAAAATTCGGATCAACAGATTGGCGGCCAGTTGCGCCGCGATCTATCCGTGATGCGTGTATCTTTACTTGAGTTGATGAAGCGACTATACAGACGGCTGAAGCGTCGTTCGGTGCGGTGGCGCACACTCGCTCAGCCTGTCATGTTTTTTGGAAATTGGATTTATCTGCCAGGTTGGATGAAGCCATCTCTTGCGGAACAGCGTGTCAACTGAACGATGCGTAAATGAAGCAGATGTAGGCAAGATGGAGTGTTACGGAAGGCTGAGTCCCAACAAACGGGCAGACTGATGAACCTGGGACGCATCATGATCGGACTGGGATACGAACGCTCGGCATTACCTATCGATTTTCACAGGTCTTTGCAGGCTAAAGCATGAAAAATCGGCTCGCTACGCTTCAACCCGCGAGGCTGTGCCGGATTGTCCTGGCCTTGACGCAAATGACGCTTGCGGAATAAGCCGCTGGTACGGCGCGTCATGTTGCCCGGCGCAGGCGGTAACACGGCGCCACATTCGATCAGCGCTTATGCTGTTGCCGGATCTCGGCCTGGCGTGATGGCGGTGGCCGCCGGTCACCAGCTTGATCGAAGCCGGCTTCATCCTCCGGATTGAGGCCATCGTCAATCCGGTCGACATTGATGTCAGCGGCGATTTCGACATCCGCATTCCTGCCGGCCGTCGAGCTTTCACCGGTGCCGGTCGAATCATCGGTATCCTCGCTGGCCGCAATATTATGGCTATCGGCATCTTCGTTGGTGCCCCGATCGAGGTCAAGCACAGATTCCTCGATAGCTCTGAGGCCGCCTTGCACGTCACTGCCGGTATCCGAAGTATCGCTCGGCCCGAGCGTATTGGTGCCATGTCCCTTACCGAGCTGGCGATCCGATTCAGGGAGATTGTCTGGATCCAGTGTGCTTGTTGCCATGGGTTCTCCTGCATTCTGTAGAGGGGAAATTCCGATGAAAATATCTTTCACCGGATACGTCACTGCTTGGCTCTTGGTAGCCCTCGATTGAACAACATGCGCCCGTTTCGGGGTTCATCCACGTTGCACCATCGACCTTACCAACTGCATCATCAAACTTGATCAAGGTTTTTCAGGTACCTCAATTCGGGTCACGCCGCCGGTCACTGCCAGTGGATCACTGGCTGGAAAAGTCATTTCTACGGCATCATCGAGCAATGCCTGTTCCTTCTCTTCCGGATCTGACGAAGTAATGTTTCTCTCGGTCACATCTTTTGCAGCCGCATCTTGAGGCGCTAAATCCTTGGGTGTTTCTGATGGCGAATTATTGCCAAATGAAGAATGTTGCTCAGGTAAATTTTGGATGTCGTCTTGATCGCGTTTTTTGAGATCCGGCATTAATCTTTTCCAATAAAATGAATATGTAAAAAAGGTGAACTGCTACCTGGAGCAATTGACGTCAGCTCTACTTATCTACTCCGCTGAATTTCCTTGCGTGCATGTCGTCCTGAGTAGATATTTCACCAATGTCAATTAGATCCGCATCTTTCCCATCCGTTCACCATGCTGGCAAGCATTTAAAAGAAGCTTGTATTCAGGTTGGCTTGATCCAATCGAGCTGTATAAAAGCATAATCGTCTTCCTTGGCCGCGCATTTACACAGTTCGCGCACCGCAACCCTATGGTTTATTCGGCATCCTGTTGCTATTCGACATAGCACACCTGTACCGGCATGTCGTGCGCTGCACAGTATTCGAGCCAGCGGATCTGGTTGTCTTGCAGGCGGTCACCCGTGCCTTTCACCTCGATCATCCGGTAGCGCTTTTCCTGCGGCCAGAACTGGATCAGGTCGGGATAACCGGCGCAATTCGACGCGATATCCTGCAACATGCGTTCGAACCATTTTTTTAGATGAGAGGCCGGCAGGCAGGCAGGCCAGCGCGATTTCCAGCAGATCGTCGGACAGTATTTCCCATGTCACGAACGGCGACTGGATGCCCGCCTTGTGTGATCGGTGGATCTGAATCGACCCAGCCTTTTCCGACCAGTGGCGCAACAGCTGCCTGTATATCGCCGATTTCATCGTAGGCCAGTTTACTGGTACGAAACAGGCTGCCCTTGCGCATGATCATTCTGACCAGGAGTGCTTTCGATGGCTGCGGCAGCGCCGGAAAACAACCGATGAAAGCGCGCTCGTCTTCGCTGAGCAAATCCTGATAGCGATCGCCGATCCATGCAAGCACGTGCTGGAAATTCGCCAGATAGTAAAAAGGATCGTCGAGCTTTTTGATCATCCTGAACCACGGGAACTGCCTGGCTGCACCTATGCGTCAGCCCAGTTCAGTGCTGTCGACAGCACTTACGCTGGCTTGCGGAAATCCGCCTCGACCCATGCTGTTGCAGTGGAGCGGTTGAGCTTGAATCCCGGCGCGACACGAACCTGCGCCAGCTGCTCACCGGCATCGTCGCAGGCAGTCAGCAACGCATACGGATCGTCTTCGTCCGGCACGATGTCGAGCGTGATGTTGAATGATGCGGCGCCGACCGTCACTGCCATATGCTTGTGCAGCATTGCATGCAACTGCTGTTCGTGCCGGCGCAGCACTTCCGATGCGGTTTTCACCAGCGTGGAAAATGCTGCCGTATCGAGTGGCTTGGGATTTTTCTTGTCGCGTCCCATGGTCCATGGGCCTACCAGCGCCGGTTCAGGCTCGCCATCCTTGATCATTTCGACGGCCCATCCTTCATCGTCTTGATTCTTGATCACGCGCGCGGTCCAGCCATCGTCTTGCCATAGCCGGGCATCATGCACCAAAGCCGCCTCGCCTGCCGCAGCATCGTCAAGCGCTTCATCGGCATGCAAAGCCATGTCTTGCTCAGTATTGTGATTCAATGCCATCGCCCGCTTCCTGTCGTAAAAAATCTTGCAAAGTCATCATTGCCGACTCGGTCAGCAATACTATCGTCAAGCATGTAGACTCTGCTGCTTGAAAGATCAGCCCTTGGTTTGGCAGTTTTTCGTCAAATATTTGACGGCTTATTATACTGTAATTATGTACAGTATTGCGCCGATCAGGCAATTCCAGTGGTGCGAATACAATGCGCCAGCCTATAATGCATTTTTAGTTGACCATTGAAACTGAATCCAGTTTCCCTACCGCGGAGCAAACATCATGAGCAAGAGCCAGGACAGCAAGAAAGCCGTTAAAAAAGAACCAGCCAAAACGCCGAAGGAAAAGAAGGAAGCAAAGAAAGTGAAGAAGGAAGCAATGAAGCGCCAGTGATGCAAACAGACAGGCAGCAAGATTCGTTTTCATGCAAAGCGAAGCTGCTGCCGGTTACTTTCGACTCTTTTTCACGATGACGGCATTGCCGAATTGATTACCGCAGAATGGCACAGCTTGCCTGTGCCATTCTCGCTTTACAATAAGGGCTTGACCGGCATCGCTTGCCAGAAGCGTACCTTGCTGCGCTTGCCAAGGGGAACCTGGTGGTCCGGCGCATCCGTGGCTGCATTCCAGCTGTTACCCGGTTCCATGTCGATTTCAATTGCCGCCTGCACCGCGCGCGCCAAGCCTTCGTGGTAAATGATTACGCCGGCCTCGGTATTCAGGTTTTCCGAACGCGGATCGAAATTGAATGTGCCGACATAGGCAATTTTTTGATCCACCACCATCGATTTGGCATGCAGGCTGAATATCAGATCCTTACTTTTGGTGGCGGCAAAGCGCTGCATCAGCTGACGCTGTACTTCCGGATATGGTTTGTATTCATAAATTTCAAAGCCCATCCCGAGCAAGGTCTGGCGCTGGTTGCGATAACCGCTGAAAGCCTGGATATTGTCGGTCGAAGCCAGTGAATTGGTATTGATGCGCACCCGCACACCGCGCGTACGGGCTCGCTGGAACAGATCGATCGCCTTGTCGGACAGCACCAGATAAGGCGACTGAATCACGATCTGCTCGCGCGCTGCCTCGACCAGCTGCGCCAGCGCGGTAGTGGTCTGGCCGCCGCCGCCCAGACTGAAGCGGTTGCCATTCTTGCCGGGGTGGTCGCTGATAAATTCAACCTTGCACCATACGACTTGTGCCGCAATGTTTCTGAAGGAGGATGGTGCCGCCTCGACTGCCGCCCGAATCTCAGGCGTGAAATTCTCCGGGGACTGCGCATAGGCATGCAGCTCACGATAGAGCTGGCTGACTTCCTGACTATCGGCGCGCACATTTTTTTTCATGATGCCTATGCCGTCATACAATTCTTCCAACCTGACACTCAGGTCACTAGCCCAGAATCTTTCAAAGCTTGCCTGCATTGTCTTGACCACCTCGCCCAGCAACAAGACATCGCGGTCGCGAAAATTGAAGTCATGGTGGTAATCGTAATACTCGGCTGCCATGTTGCGCCCACCAGTGACAGCCACCTTGCCATCCACGACAAAAGTCTTGTCGTGCATGCGCTGGTTCAAGCCGCGGAAATCGCTAAGCGCATTAAATACGCGCTGGTACACGGTAATGCCGACCGAACTCTTTGGATTGTAGATGCGAATATCGACATTCGGATGGTGCGCCAACGCCAGCAGCGACTTGTCCGGCGCATCAATCAACAAGTCATCGACGATGACGCGCACCTTGACGCCACGTTCGGCGGCGCGCAACAGTGCTTCCGCCGCCAGGATACCGATATTGTCGGTGCTCCAAATAAAGTACTGAACTTCGATCGAGTGCTGCGCATGATCGACCAGCCATGCTCTGGTCAGCAGCGCTTCGGTGCCGGTATCGAGTACATGCACGCCGGATTGCCCTGCACGTGCGGCAATCTGGGTGTCGACAAATGCCATCGGCGTGTCTGCTCCCGCCTGTGCAAACTGCGGCAGCCACATGCACAGCCACAAACCCAAGCTTGCTGCCAGTCGTTTCATATTGGTTTTCCCCGGGTTGATTTGGCTGTTTATTTTGCCTTTGCAAGTTACCGAAGAATTATCCAAAGTGCAAGATCATATTGTGCAGGCCGGTGGCTTTTTGGCGACGCCTGCTGCCGCCAGCCTGCCACCGGCTAGTCATCACGATCAAAAATGAAAATGCCACCTTGAAGGTGGCATTTTCTGCTTGGCGCAGATTGATGGCATCAGGTTTTCAGTCGCCTGTGTTGCACCTGGCCGGCTCAGCTGCCAAAGTGCATCTGATATTTGGCGCCGTTGGAAAACAGGCACACGCCGGTGCCGATGTCGGCGGCAGCCATCTGATATTCGCACTGCACGCTGGTGCCGTTCGGCCCGGAGGCGTTGGCAATGCCACGGCGCCCGCCTTTGCCCATATCAGAGCCGACGCCGAGGACTTCACGGTAAATCCGCCCAAAGGCAGGATAGCTCGCATCCACACGAGTGGCATCGCCCTGCAAGATTTCACCCATGAAGCTCACACTGAACACGCCGCGACCATTATGGGCATCGACTGCAGTGGCAGCCAGCGTCCCTGCTTTTGTCGCTGGCAGATTCAACGGATACAGTTTGGCTTGCAACAGGGTGCTGGCACTGACCGGGGCATACACGGCAGGATTGTGCGGCTGGGCTTGCTGCGGCACCGGATACGGCTGCCCGGTGCTTGGGTTGATCGGCACGACGTAACATGCCGTAAGCATCGCTGCCGTACCGAGTACCGGAATCCAGGCGAATCGACGGGGTAACGAACATGCAAATTTTTTCATTGACGGTTCCTTAAGTTAATTGAGGCCCGGATGACTTGCGCTGCCTGTCACTTACCATGCACGCTCGGGTTCCGGGTGGCGCCATTTATATCCGGCAGCGCCAATCACGCATAGGAATCGATGAAAAGTATTGTTTTTTGCAACCTGGAGTCGCTGATGATGCGCCCATCCTTCATGTCCGGGATCAAAGCCTGTGCCGCCTGGTTCATGATGATGAATCCGCATCAGACTATTCGGCGGCGCGAGCCGCCTAGCGGGCATGATGCTGGGCGGTTTCAATCTCGCGCAAGGTCACCGCTGCGGCATCGCGCCATGGCCCGCCGAGAGCGACGGCTTTTTGCGCAGCCTCGCGCGCCGCGTGCAGTTCGCCCAGTTCGGTCAGGATCGATGCCAGGTTATTGAAGGCCGATGCGCAATCCGGGTAGGTCTCGGTTGCAAAGCGAAATGCGGCAGCCGCTGTCAAGCGGTCGCCGGCGACATAAGCCGCGCTGCCCAAGCCGATCAGCAGGTGAAGATTGTGCGGCCAACGCTGCAGCGCCGCCTCATAAGCATGGCGGACCTGCGCAGGATCGGTGGACGCCTGAAGGAGTTGCAATGCCTCGACTGTTGCCTTTTCTTCCGCTGTGACGGATACCTGGCTGGATGTCATCATTTCCTTCTTTCGCAACTGCTGTGGCGTCACGCATATTTCCATGTTGCCTGGGTTGCCACTTTGCGGCCGGTCAATCGGATACTGGTCTCCAGCTTCGGCAGTTAAAGTTGCTGATGACAATTTGTGGTGTGCCCAACAGGCGCTTGCCCGTTTCTTTGCCAGCGCTTGAATAGTGTGTCATTTCAAAGACTTGCCGATTCATGCACAGACTTATCCACATGTTTAATAACAATTGCTGTGAATAAGTATTCTGAATGGCATTATTCAATTCAGCGCAAACACTCAGCTAATAGTCATCAGCTTGCAAATTCTTTGCGGCTGACTGGAACATGCTGATGGTGTTGCGCTATGCAATCGGTTCATTGGGAATGAATTTGCACCTTCAGGCTATCAATCAAAGCGCAAGCATCCAGAAACCTGTTGGAGCTTTCTCACTCTAATCAGCTTTGTGTTGTCGGAGCATCAAGGCAAAGTATCCGTTGTTGTCTTGCTGCGCCTCTTTTTTCTGTGGAAGTGTTGATTATGGCAGCCGTCACTTATACCAAATCTGCGTGGAAAGCCGAGGCAGATATCCAGCGATTACCCAATGGAAAATATCAAGGCGTCGTCTTGATTACGCCGATGGGGGAGCCTGACATCGATGCCGATCCGCGCACCGTGAATGCCTTGTCGGATACGGCTGAAGAAGCGCTGGAAGAAGCCAAGGCACTGGCGCACCGCATCTTGGGGGAGATGTAGGCACTGTTTGCATACAGCCATAAAAAAACCACGCCAATTGCTTGGCGTGGTGTCAGCTTGCGGCTTACTGCTATAGCACTTATTTGATCATCCAGCGCTGATTGTCACCATTGGCAACGTTGCAGCTGAATTGAGTCAGCTTGGCGCCATCGGCGGTGGAGATTGCAACCACATCCATGCACTTCCCGCTGGCAACTGATTTCAGCTTGTTGTAACCGCCCGCTTCAGGCTGGAATGTCCACAACTGCTTGCTCACGCCTGACCGGCAATCCATCTGCTGGATGGCGGTGCCATCGGTAGTCGCACCATTTTTCACATCCAGACATTTGCCGCTGGACCTGGAAATGATTTGATAGCGCGCATTACCGGTGTCCTTAAACAGCCATTGCTGGTTGGTGCCACCGTTGCAGGACCATTGCTGCATCTGCATGCCATTGGCAGTTGACCTTGCGTTCAAATCCAGGCACTTGCCGGAATGCTTGGCAGTCAGCGCTTGCGGTGCCGACACCGGCAGCGCCCACTGTTGGCTGTCGCTGTTGGTGCAGACGTTCTGCTCGATGACGGCACCATCGCCGGCCGAATAGCCGCGTACATTCAGACACTTGCCGCTGGCAGTATTGACCAGTTGCGAATGACCGCTGGCTGCCGTGCGGCGGGTCCACAATTGCTGGGCACTGTTGGCACAGTCGTATTGCACAACCGCGGCGCCATTGGCAGTCGAGCCACGGGTATCCAGGCACTTGCCGCTGCTACGCGACGTTACCTGATACTGCGCACCGCCCATGTCACGCAGCGCCCATTTCTGGTTGTCGCGTCCATGACAGCCATATTGCACAATCGCCCCGCCATTTGCGGTAGACCAGGCCGATACATCGATGCATTTGCCGGAATGCTTGGCGGTTAATGCAGCATAAGCGGAGGTGCTCACCGGATTTTCCGAGGTGCCGGTATTCGGTGCCAGCGTCGTGGTGGTGGTCGAGCCGGTGGTCGTGGTAATACCCTGAGTCGTGGTGGTATAGGCACCCGTCGTGGTGGTCGTGGCCTTGGTGGTGGTCGTCGTCGTGACGGTACCACTGCCGGCAGGTAGCGGCGGCGGATTCTTGCGGATCTCCTCCATGGTGCTGCCGTAATTCGGGTTCGGCACCAGCATGGTCGCGGTACGCCAGTCCTTGGTTGCCAGCATCATGCGGCCATTGCCCATGCCCGGCGCATAACCCAGGCTCCAGCTGCCCTGGCCATTGCCAGGCCAGTAATCGCCGCCGGCATCCACCACATATTTGGCGCTGTTGCGATCGTCCGGCTTGCTCGGATCATCGACCACCAGCCGGTATTCCATTGCCACGAAAACGGCGCGCACATCCTGCGGATTGATGTTAACCGAATTGCCATAGCCATGATGGAAGTTGGGGTATTTCGGCTTGACCGAAATGCCGCCGGATGATTCATATTTCACGCCAGGATTGGCACTGTCATATGTAAACGGATACTTCCACAGGTCGACGCCGGGTGCCGCCTTGGCGTCAAACTGCTTCCAGGTCCGGCTTGACTGCGACAGGATATAAAAACGCAGATTGGTAATCTGGATACGGCTGTTGGTCGCGCCATTGCCTTGCGCTTCATAAGCGGTAAACCAGGTCAGCACGTTATACGTCCATTCAGGACGGTTGCCGGTCCACCAGTTGGGGATTGCATCGCCACGCGGCGCATACATGGTCACGGCCGGCTCGTATTGCCAGGAATAACGTGGGTCAATCACCATGGCCTCACTCTTCGAACTCATGTCGGAGATGACCTGGTCAATCGTAATGGCAAAGGAAGACACTGCGGACAAGCCAAGCGTGCAACCGACGAGGAATTTGGAGACGCCGCGACGGCTTTTGCGGGAGGCGTTTCGGACAACAATGCTAGTGTCACGTGTACCGGTCAGCGTCGATTTCGGAGCAAGTGCATCTGCCTTATGCCGATTTACACCGAAAACAGTGCGTGTTGCATTTGATAAACGGGAAAGGGGTACTGATTGTTTCAAAATATTCTGCTCCTGGAAGGATCATCAGAAAACATTTACACGATGTAAAAATCTGAATTAAAGGTCGTTGTTAAAATGAATGTATTTATTATTTACGCGGCTTCGTATGCGTTTGGCATTCATATTTCCTGCTTGCAAGCCTTGATAAGGACCTTTCCAAGAAGCATTTAGTTCCTGATGGATATATTTTCCGCGAATCTATTTTTAATCGGATTTACTTTCATGCAATTGTGATTTGAAAGAAATTCCTGAATGGAACAGAAAAGGATAGCGACTGATGCGCATCGCGAATATAAGATGGTGCTTTGTTGCTTCTGGCAACATCAATATCAGGAGCGCCACTGACATAGCATTTCCACGAGCTCGGCATCCCGATTGAAAATAAATCTATAGCCGCGCGCCCCATGCGCGCACGTGTCATCCGGTTATCTGGCCCGGATGCCACATTCGCGGTGTGCATGATGCCCCTTTGGTTGCATGTGTCTTCCTTCGACGATGGCGTTACCGGTGAAGCTGTTCATCGGGGACGAAGCTTGGCTAAGCTCCGCATTGCATGCTGCCGTGCCATCACATCACAATTTGTTTTGATTACTGAATCGACATGGTTCCTGCTTTTGAGCGGGGCAAGAAGGTAAGCGGATCAGCGTTGCGCCGCACATCTTCATCAATCCTTGCCGGTCTGATATGGCGCAAGTGCGCTAGCCGGATTACCAGTATGTTCAGCCAGCATTTTGTCTTATGATTAATGCCATTATAAAAATGACATTTGTTTTAATTGGCTGTCATCTCGCGTTTGCCGGTGCCAGCCGAATAAACCATCATCAGGAGACCGACATGAACCCGTCCCTTTCCCGCACCTGGTCTAGCTAAACCCAGCGAAAACCACGGTGCGCAGCGCGTACTTCACATCACGCCTACCAGTCTGAGCCGTTGGCGCCGGGCGAATCCTTGCCATCGGTCGGCTGCGTGCGGCCGTTTTTCCCACACAACACAAGAGCGAAAAGCCATCACATCAACCACTAACCTGGAGACATAATGAAATTTGCAACGAGCACCCGCCGGCTTTTCACTGTCGGCATTTGTGTACTGGCACTGCAAGGCTGCAAGATCGACACACTCATTCCTGGCACAGTCATGAATGGCGCGCCGAACCCCGGCTCAACCTTGTCTTGGTCAGAAGGAGCGGCATTCACACCGAACGGGAAGCTGTATGTGATTGGCGGCGACACGCCGTTCAGCTATACCCCGAATGGCTTGGTCGTCAATGGCAAGTCATCCATCTACGAAATCAAGAAAAATGCCAATGGCAGCTTTAGCAATGTATCGATTGCGGATGGCAATGTCGGTGGCAGGCCATGCTATTTCGGCGGCTTGGCTGTGGTACGTGAAATACTGTATGCAACTTGCACCAATACATCCGAATTGATGCCGGCCTCGGTGCTGTACCGGATCGATACCAGCAAGCCGCCCGGCGATCTGCGCCGTGTCGCCAGCACGCCGCTGATG
>JAKFFK010000206.1:0-1887 GCA_036675285.1 Paucimonas sp.
AGTTTCAGCGCATGGTCGAGGAAGGCCTTGAACTTGATTTCGGCATTGCACAGCACGTCCGGATTCGGCGTGCGGCCGGCCTGGTATTCGCGCAGGAATTCGGCAAATACCCGGTCCTTGTATTCGGCGGCAAAGTTGACCGCTTCGATATCCACCCCGACCACGTCGGCGACGCTGGCCGCATCGATCCAGTCCTGGCGGGTCGAGCAATATTCGGAATCGTCGTCGTCTTCCCAGTTTTTCATGAACAGCCCGATGACCTCATAGCCTTGTTCTTTCAACAGCCAGGCCGATACTGACGAGTCGACCCCGCCGGACATGCCGATCACGACTTTTTTTCTAGCCATTCATGACTCCGAGGGCGGTCGCATGGGTGTACAGCAGCGACAGCGGCGCACGCTTGCCAGCCAGATAATCGTCAACGCATTGCATCACCAGCGGACTGCGATGCTTGTACTGGGAATCGACCAGTTCGTCGTAATCCATCCAGACCGCACGCAGTATGCCTTCGTCAAGTGGCTGATCGTAGGATTTGCCGACCTCGCCGGCAAAGGCAAAGCGCAGATAAGTTACTTCCAGGCCAGTGCGCGACGACAGGTAGCGCGACATGTAGACGCCGACTAAGGCAGTCGGCATGAAATCATGCGCGGCTTCTTCCATGGTTTCGCGTGTGACTGCCTGCTCCAGCGACTCGCCCGGGTCGAGGTGGCCGGCCGGCTGGTTGAAGCAGATGCCGTCGCTGGTTTGTTCTTCGACCAGCAAAAAGCGCCCATCGCGTTCGATGATCGCGGCCACCGTGACGGAAGGTTTCCAGATATTAGTCATAGATCGGGCATGGCATTTCTTTAAAGATCGCCATTTTACCGTGCTAGCCGATTTTTATTGGGGCAGGCCGCTGCCTGGATCTGGCTTGCAAGCAGAGCAAGCCAGCGAGATGCCATTCTCAATTCAATTAATAAGTTGAATACAAACCATTTTTACCCAGTTTTAATTTGGAAAATGCACGAAAATAGTGCAAAATCTTCCTTTGCAACAATATGAGTGATTTCCCGTAAGGAAAACCTCATTATTGTTTTCAGTATGGTAACAACGCATGTTCACTATCAACGGTACGCTAGGAATGCGTGTACTATTTCGCAGATTTTTCGTTTTCGAAAAACCCATATCAGTCGGCATATCCGCCGCGACCCGGGCAAGCGTCACCAGCGCTTGATTATTTTTCCAGTGGCACCAAACATTTTTAGTGCGATGGTGGCAACATGCAGCAAGGCAGTCAGGAGAAGTAAATGCAACGAATTATGTTACGCGCGAAGATACATCGCGTAGCCGTCACACAGTGTGACTTGAATTACGAAGGATCTTGCGGGATCGACGAGGATCTGCTGGAAGCAGCCAATATCCTGCCCTTCGAAAAAATCGAATTGTATAATGTCAACAATGGCGAGCGCTTCTCCACCTATGCAATCAAGGGCAAGCGCGGCAGCGGCGAGATTTCGCTGAATGGTGCTGCAGCACGCCGCGCGCATCTGGGTGATTTGCTGATCATCTGCACTTATGCGCCGATGAGTAACGCAGAAATCGAGACTTATCAACCGAAGATTGTTTTTGTCGATGACAATAACCGGATGACCGGCCTCAAAAAGTAAAAAGTCGGCGGCATTGCCTGATAGCCGCGACAGATTGCTGATAGTGACAACTGATCCCGTTGTGCCTGCGAGGGCCCAGCGGGATCTGCGCCTTTACGGGCAAGCCTGATGTGATATAGGGCTGCGTAGCAAAATTAAAACTAGATAAAGAGGAAAAACGTATGGCTTTAGTGATCGGTATTCCCCGGGAAATCTATCCCGGCGAAAAGCGTGTCGCAACGGTGCCGGAAGTGGTGGAAAA
>JAKFFK010000194.1:0-11644 GCA_036675285.1 Paucimonas sp.
GCAGCGATTCCGACTTTCCGTACGCCGGAAGCAGCGGTCGATGCCTTCAGCAAGATCGCCTCGTTTCACCAGAACCAGCAACTGTTGCACCAGACGCCGCCGCCATTGACCCAGTTTGCCAAACCGGACATCGAAGGCGCCCGCATCCTGATCGAGAGCGTGCTGGCCGAGCGCCGTAAGGTACTCACCGAGATGGAGTCGAAAGCCCTGCTGTCGGCTTTTCATATTCCGGTGACCAAGACCATTCTGGCGCGCTCGGCCAATGAGGCGATATTGATCGCGAACCAGCTGGGCTATCCGGTTGCCCTCAAAATTGATTCTGCCGACATCGCGCACAAATCCGATGTGCAAGGCGTCGCCCTGAATATCAACAACGCCGCAACAGTGCGCGATACCTGGCAAGACATGATGGCCGCCGTCAAACGGCTGCGCCCGGATGCCCGCATCAATGGCGTCACCATCCAGAACATGTCGGGCAAACCGAATGGGCGCGAGCTGTATATCGGCATGAGCACTGACCAACCGTTCGGTCCGGTCATTTCGTTTGGCGCCGGCGGCAGGATGATCGAGCTGATTGCCGATCGTGCGATTGAATTGCCGCCGCTCAACCAGTTCCTGGCGCAACGCCTGATTGACCGGGTGCGCTCAGCTGAGATGCTCGGCGTCTGGCGCGGCGCCCCCGCCGCTGACCGGGAAGCGCTCGAACGGATCCTGTTGCGGGTTTCGGAAATGGTGTGCGAACTGCCGCAGCTGCGTGAAATGGATATCAATCCGGTGATTGTCGATGACGCCGGCGCGCTGGCGGTAGATGCCCGGATCGTGGTGGACCAGACGCCTGCCGTCCCCGGCAACTACAGCCATCTCGCGATCCTGCCCTATCCTGCAGACCAGGAAAAGGAATGGCCGCTGCGCGGCGGCGGTTTTTACACGATTCGACCGGTGCATCCGGCCGATGCCGACATGATCCAGGCATTTGTGCGCCGGCTGTCGCAGGAAAGCCGTTATTTCCGTTTCGCCTCATCGGTCGCCGAATTGTCGGACCGGATGCTGTCGCGCTTTACCCTGATCGATTATGACCGTGAAATGGCATTGGTCGCCATCCATTGCGAGCCCAGCACGAATGCGGACGGCACGCCGATCGAAACCGAGCGCATGATTGCGATTTCGCGCTACATCACCAATCCGGATTCGAGTACTTGCGAATTTTCCCTGGTGGTGGCCGACGAGTTCAACCGGCACGGACTGGGCACCCGCATGATGCTGTCGATCATCGACGTCGCGCGCAGCAAAGGCTTGTCGCAAATGGTCGGGCTGGTGCTGAACAAGAACGCCACCATGCTGAAGCTGATGCGCAGCCTGGGGTTTGAAGTTAAGCCTTACGATGAAGATCCGGATTTTCGACTCTGCTCAAGAGCACTTTGATTTGTACAAGCATGATCCGCCCGTTCCATGGCGCGGCTTGTCTTTGCAGGTCTTAACGTCTGCCAGTTAGTGGGTCACATGTTCTGGCAGACATCATGCACCAGTTGCCGCAGCCACTGGTGCCCCGGATCTTCGTGAGAACGTTCGTGCCAGTACTGGCCGATTGCAACCGTGGCAAGCGGCATGGGCAATTTCAATACTTCCAATGGAAAATGCCGGATCAATAATGCCGCCAGGCGCTCCGGACATGCCGCCAGGTAGTCCGACGATTCCAGCAGATACGGTGCTGCCAGATAAGTCGGCACCCGAATCGCGATATGCGGCTCGATCGTCACGCCCTTACTGTCGCCCAGCTGCTCCCAAGGCAGCCAGTTGCCATAAGGATTGACTAGCACGTGCGGATACCGGTTCAGCACGTCCAGCGATGGTCGCCTGGTCGCGCCCGGGTGACCGCGTCGCGCCAAAACAACATTGCGTTCGTCAAACAAGCGCTGTTGCCGGGTCGGGCCGCTCAGAAATGCCAAGCCGCCAAGCGCCAGATCTGCCTCGCCCTGCGCCAGCGCTTGTGCAAAGTCATTACCGTCATGCTTGGCAATCACATGCAGCGTCACTTGCGGCGCAAGTTGCTGCACCTTGGCCAAGATCGCCGGCAAAATCACCGAAGCTGAATAATCACTGCAAATCAGTGTGAAACGCCGGTTGGAGAGCCGATAATTGAACGAAGTTGCCTGCAGCGTGCTGCGTAAAATCGCCAGCGCACGGATGACTTCCGGCGCGATCGATTCCGCATACGAAGTCGGCGCCACGCCTTGCCCTGAGCGCACAAATAGCGGCTGGCCCAACGTATCGCGCAGGCGGATCAAGGCATTGCTGACCGCCGATTGTGATAAACCGATCAATTTGGCGGCATGCGACAGGTTTCTTTGCGCATACACGACTTCGAAGACCATCAGCAGGTTCAAGTCGACATGCTGGATATTCATATCGTAAATAGTTGTTATTAATAAGATTGAATGATGTAAATGATTATGCCATGCTCAGGCAACTTCAAGAAAGCGGCAAAATGTGGCAACAGATCAATCGCACTGAGCGTCGGCAGCTGGCAATCGTGCTGATGCTGGGGGCTTTGTACGGCTGCGTTCTCAGTGCGCAATTTTATGTGCCGCGTCTGGTCAATACCATGGGTGGCAGCGCCACCATTGCCGGCTTGCTGCTGATGTTGTCCATCCTGCCGGTGTTTGGCACTGCCCTGTTCGGCAACCGGATTTCCCGGCGCTGGACACCGCCGCAGATGCTGCGTATTGGACTGGCGTGCCATGCAATCCAGATGCTGTTGATGGGCAGTGCGTCCAGTCTCGTATCGCTGGTGCCGTCGATGATTTTCGGCGGCATCGGTTACGGTTTCACCTTTGTAACCCTGCTCTCCAGCGCCACTGCACTGACGCCGAAAGCCCATTATGCACAGGGCATTTCATACCTGAGTCTTTCTACCCAGATGGGCATTGGACTTGGCAGCCTGCTGACGGCGCTGACCGAACCGGCGCTCGGCACCCAGGGCATCTTCTGGGCGCCGATGGGGCTGGCAATCCTTGGCATGGCTTGTGCAAACCGCCTGCCTGAGCAAATTACAACCCAGCCCGAGGTGCCGAACAAGCCAAAAATCAGCAGCCGCGGCAATCTGCTGGAAATGTTTATCCTGATGGGGATACTCGGACTGGCGTTCGGATTGCCATTGCAATTCGTGCCGATGTGGCTAGGCAAGTCAACGACGATGACATTTTCGCCAGCCTACTTTCTGACCACCAGCTTTTTCACCATCATGCTGACCCGGCTACTGTTTAGCCACTGGTTGACCGGCAGCCGCGAATTTCGTGTGGTGCCGGTGTGTTTTGCCGTGGTCGCACTGGCGATTGCCATCCTTGGTCAAGCGCATACGCCACTGCAATTTGCCGCCTGCGCTGTGGCTTACGGCGCCGCTTACAGTTTGCTTTACCCAAGTTGTACTGCCTACCTGCTCAAGCAAGTCGACTCTTCTGCGCGTGGCGGCTGGTCGAACTGGGTGCTGCTAGGGTATGAAATCGGCGCACGCTGCCTGCCTGCCGTATTCGGTTTGGTTGCCGACTGGGGAGGTTTTCCACTGACTTTCAGATTGCTTGCCGCATTGATTGCAGGTGTAGCAGTGTGGCACGTACTCAAACGGCAGCAGCAGCGCAAAATACAGGCTACCCAACTGATGACATCGGAGTCATCGAGTTGATCGCCCTGGCAAGTGACGATTAGCCACCGCCAATCCCTTCAATAATCTTGCCGCTTCCGCCACAGTTGCCGCACTCACTGCCATTTTCCACCTTGCCGCTGCCATGACAAACCGGGCAAATATCTTCTCCGGTACCAGGCGCATCAGGTGGGCCTTCGTCGCCTGGATTGGTTGATGTAGTTGATTGGTTTCTCACGATAAATGCCCTCTTCATTTGCCATTGAATGCTTCGCCGGCACTGCATTCTTGACCGGTTCATTTTATTTGATCTTTACGATTTGATAAGTTCAAACCGTCTGCTGTAGGCAAACGAGCATCCATGAACCCATGCAACTGTTATCCGGATTGTTCCCGGATACGTTAACAGCACCCGGATCAAGCTGAGCTATCCGAATACAATTCTCCAAGGAAATTGCATGCTGCTTCAGCGTGTGCGGATCGCCATGCCATTCAAAAAAGCATACGCAACTTAGTGGCTCTCTTCTTGTCGAATAGGAACGATCGTCATTTTCTAAGTGACTCTTCGATCATCCAGCTTACAAGCACCTTTTGAAATACACGGCTTTAATCAATAGAAAGATTGCTTCATGCCTGTGCGACGTGCTTTGCTTGTAATAAATCGAAACAGCCGCAGGGGACAGGATGAACTGGAAGCGGCGCTCAACATCTTCAAACAACACGACATTCAAGTGGCAATAGAATACCCTGAACGTCCGCAGGATATTTCAAGCTGCATTCATCGGCATGCGCAGCAAATAGATCAAGTCATTCTGGGCGGCGGCGATGGCACCATGAATGCCGCCGCCGAAGCGTTGGTGGCACATAAATTGCCATTTGGCTTGCTTCCAATGGGAACCGCCAACGATTTAGCCCGCACACTCGGCATTCCGACGGTGCTGAATGAAGCGGCAATCGTCATTGCACAAGGAAGGTCCCGCTGCATTGATCTGGGCTGTGTGAATGGCGTATACTTTTTTAACGTCGCCAATATCGGATTGGGCGTCCAGGTCAAGCATGAATTGACTGCTGAAAGCAAGCAGCGCTGGGGAATATTTTCTTATGCCAAAGGCTTGCTATCCGCATTCAAAAAAAACCATCCGTTCAGCGCCACCATCACTTGTGATGGCAGGCGGCTCAAAGTGCATTCAATCCAGATTGCCATCGGCAACGGCCGCTATTACGGCGGCGGCATGGCAGTGGCTGAAAATGCCACTATCGACGACCACTTGTTTTCACTGTACAGCATCAAACCAGTCAGCCTGTGGTCGCTGTTCAAGATGATGCCGGCGCTACGCGCCGGGCAGTTCCACGCAGTCGAACCTGCGCTTCTTTTGCATGGACAACAGATCCGGATTGACACGCACAAGCCAATGCCGGTTTCCATGGATGGCGAAATTCGCACCCGCACGCCGGCCAGCTTCACGATGATGTCCGATGCATTACATGTATTTGTACCTGCCGCGCAGCAGGCTGCCAAGGAGAGCGACAATGTTGATCAAGAACGACAAGCAAGTTTCACTTGACCAGGTCAACCAATTACTGCGGCTAAGTGCCGATCAATTCGATGACGCATCGCGGCGGATTGACGACGCGCCCCTGGCCGACTGGTTTGCCCAGCTGGCATCCGAGCGCAGAGACCTTTCCTGTGAGCTTGAAGAGCTCGTCAGGCAGTCCGGGGAATTGCCGAGCCGGCCGGATCCCGACAAGGAATTGGTGACGAATCTCTTGACCGGACTCAAGGAAGCATTTGCCGTTGACCACATCAAGCATGAATTGCAACAGCGCGACTTGGTGGAAGCCGATCTGGAAAATGCCTTAATGGAAGCGCAACGAATGAATCAAGAGCCTGGCATGACCGCCTTGCTCTCGAAACTTGCTGCGCATGTGAATACCGTACGGTCCCGGATCAAGAGCATACTGTCGACATAACCAGCTCCCTCCCCGCGCACCGCACCGTTTCTTTTGAATCGGTGCCCACCATCATGAAAGGACGCATCCAGATGCGCAACCGACTGTCTGTTGCCGCCATACCCGGCACAGAGCCTGAAATTCCGGTGATCCCTACGCCGCAACCGGAAACCGAGCCGTCACGCCACCCGGAGCCGGAAATCGATCCGCATCAGCGCCCGGAACCGGAGATTCCAGCGCTGCCGCCGGATCCTGGCGCGCCGTTCGAGCCGCAGCCGCTGGAAATTCCACCCGACCCGGCGCCACCGGAAGTGTGAGCAAATAGCGTGAGGCCGGCTTGTATCTGCCGCCGGAAATTTTTATTGAATCATGGCGAATGCACCACTGCTCGGCAAAGGCTTGCTGAACAAGTAGCCTTGCATGGCATTGCAATGCCAGTGGCGCAGCAAATCGACCTGCGATTCACTCTCCACCCCTTCGGCAATGACCTGCAAGTTCATGGTATGCCCCAGGGCGATGATGCCCTGCGCAATGGCAGCCGCATCCGGGTCGAGCGTAATGTCCCGGACAAAGGATTGGTCGACTTTCAGCGCATGAATCGGAAAGCGTTTCAGGTAACTCAAGCTGGAATAGCCTGTGCCGAAATCGTCGATCGACAGGGTAATGCCCATGGCATTTAACTTGCGCAAGGTCGAGATGGTTTCGTCCGCGTTGCGCATGACGCTGCTTTCGGTAATTTCCAGTTCGAGCTGGCCAGGGCGCATGCCGGTATCGGCCAGGATCTTTGCGATTTCTTCCACTAGATCCTCTTGCCAGAACTGCCTTGGCGACAAATTGACGGCCATGGTCAGGTTGCCGTAGCCGAGCCGCTGCCACGACACCAGCTGATTGCACGCGGTGCGCAATACCCACTGGCCAATCGCCAGTATCAGGCCGGTGGATTCCGCCATCGGAATGATTTCATCCGGCCCGATCAAGCCGCGTACCGGATGGCGCCAGCGCAGCAGCGCTTCAAACCCGAGTATCTTCCTGGTGATGATCGACAGCTTCGGCTGATAATAAACCTCGAACTCGTTTTTTTCGAGTGCTCGCCGCAAGTCGTATTCAAGCGTCAAGCGTTCCAGCAATTTTTCATTCATTTCCGGCGAATAGAAACACATCTGCTTGCGCCCTAGTTCCTTGGCGCGGTACATCGCCGTATCGGCATTCTTGACCAGTTGCGAAATGCTGTCGCCATCCTTCGGATACATTGCAATGCCGATGCTGCCGCCCATATAGATTTCTTGCTTTTTCAGGCATACCGGCTGCTCGAAGGACTTCATGATCTTGTTCGCGATATGAATCGCATCTTCCTCGGTTTCCAGATCAGGCAAGACAATCACGAATTCATCGCCGCCCAGCCGCGCCACCGTATCGCTGCTGCGCACCATTTCCGCCAACCTGGCTGCGACAATACACAACAGGACATCGCCCTGGTCATGGCCCATGCTGTCATTGACCATTTTGAACTGGTCCAAATCCAGGAAAATGATCGCGACCATGCGTGTGGCGCGTATCGCATGGGTAATGGCATGGGTCAGCCGGTCTTCAAACAGGTTGCGGTTTGGCAGGCCAGTCAAATCGTCGTGCGTCGCCATGAATACCAAGCGCTCTTCGTTTTTTTTGCGCTCGCTGATGTCGTTCAGTGTGCCGGCAGTGCCGATGACACACCCCTGATTATCCAGGCTCAAAGTCATGTCGGCTTCCACCCAGCAGGCTTCGCCGCATTGTTTCAGCATGCGTAATTCAATCCGGAAGCTATCCAGCTCGCGCCGCAATATCTGGCCCAATAAATCATGGTACTGCGCCTGGTCTTCCTTGCCAATAAACTCGAACATCGGCTTGCCTATGCAGGCGACGACGGGATAGCCGAGTATCCTGGCCCAGGCCGCATTCAAAAAGGTGAAGTTGCCGTGCATATCGATATGGAAAATCACCTCGCGCACCGACTCGACCACGGAACGCAGTCGCTCCTCGCTTTCACTCAGAGTTTTTTCAAAGCGTTTGCGCTCGATTGCATAGCTGATAGTGCGTGACAGCAGTTCGGAATCAACCCGTCCCTTGCACAGATAATCCTGCGCACCGGCTTTGACCGCTGACAGCCCGAGGGTTTCATCATCGGTGCCGGTCAACACGATGATCGGAATATGCGGCACCTGCAGATGAACTTTGCAAAAAGTATTCATGCCCAGACTGTCTGGCAAGGACAGATCCAGCAGGATCAGCGAGATCGATTGTATTTTCAGAAATTCCAGGCCGCGCGCCAGACGGTCGGCATAAACCAGCTCGATCGTCTTGCGATGCTCCAGCATGTCGGCGATCAAGTCGGCATCACCGGGGTTATCTTCTATTAGTAAAACATTTATCGCTTCATGCATCATCGTGATCGTTTGGTAGCGTGACGACTTTTACCCAGAAATGATCGATCGCTTGAATCACTGCCATGAATTTATCCAGATCGACCGGCTTCGTAACGTAACAGTTGGCATAGTGCTGATAGCTATGCAAAACATCCGATTCCGCCTTGGAACTGGTCAGAATGACGACTGGGATGGATTTGAAACGCTCATCCGATTTGATGAAGACAAGTACCTCGTGTCCGCTGCGACGCGGCAGGTTAAGATCCAGGAAAATCACATCGGGACGCGGCACGTCGTCAAATGGCGGCTCGCGCAATAGAAAGGCCAATGCTTCATCTCCATCTTTGGCCCAATGCACCGCATTGGAAACCTTGCCATCCAGCAAGGCTTCTTTGGTCAGAAGCACGTCTCCCGGATTATCTTCCACTAGCAAGATCACGACTTCTTTCGCCTCGGTTTGTCGTCTCATATCACCTTTCGAAGCGTAAAGTAAAAAGTTGCGCCATGCCCTTCTTCCGATTCAACCCAGATACGGCCGCCATGCCGTTCAATGATTTTTTTGCAAATGGCCAAACCAATGCCGGAGCCCGGATATTCAGAGCGCCCATGCAATCTTTGAAAGATAATGAAGATCCGTTCAAAGTGCTCCTTGTTAATACCAATCCCGTTATCTTTGACAGCAAACAACCAAAAATCGTTCTCAGTTGTAACTTTGATATGAATCTTCACGCCTTGACCATGATTGAACTTAATTGCATTGCTGATCAGGTTTTGAAATAACTGGGTCAGTTGGATGGGATCTCCCATAACCTCAGGCAATGTTTCCCAGTTAATTTCTGTCCCGGTTTCGCTGATCACTGGCTTCAGATTTAACAGTGCTGTGTTGAGCGGGCCTTGAATGGCAATTGGCTGGAGTTCCTTGCCGCGCGTGCCAACCCTTGAAAACATCAACAGATCGTCGATCAGTTCCTGCATCCGTTTTGCACCATCTACGATGTAATGCAGGAAGGTCAGGCCTTTGTCGTCGAATTTTTCCTTATAGCGCTTTTCCAGTAATTGTGTGTACGACGCAACCATCCGCAAAGGTTCTTGCAAGTCATGCGACGATACATAGGCAAATTGCTCAAGCTCGGCATTGGACCGGGCAAGATCACGCATATTGTGCTTGAGCGCATCCTGGGCCTGACGCCGCTCCTCGATTTCGGTTTTCAACGCGTTGTTTATAGCCAGCAATTTTTCATCGCGGTCTTCGATATGGGACAGCATTGCGTTAAATGCGGCAGTCAACTCGCCAATTTCATCAGCGCTTTGCTGCTTCGCACGTAAGGAATAATCCTTGGTGTCGATGACCGCCTTGGCAACCGTTGCAATTTCGAGAATGGGCGCGGAAACGAAGCGTTGCAGCCGGTTGGAAATCCATACGCCGATGCCCAATGACGCCAGCGCGACCAAGAAAATGATTTTGGCATAATCGATCAAACGCGATAGTTGCGCCAATGGCGCGCGCAGATAGACCGTGCCAATGGTCTGGGTATTTTGTTTAATTGCATGGAACAGCACGATGTCGCCGTCTTCGAAGCGATACCCAGACATTTGCATTGGCGGAAATACATGCGGCGCGCCATCCTTACTATAGCTGGCAAACAATTTGCCAGCTTCATCATAAAATGCGCCAGCAGTAATGCTGGGTTTGGCTTGCAAGGCTGCAAGATAATCCTTTGCGGTTGCAGCGTCATTAAAGACCAGTGCAGCGCTTGCTGTTTTTCCAAGTACTTGTGCCTGTGCATTCAAGTCCCGGACTTTCTGAACCTTGTAATCGTACGAGTCGTAAATCAGGATAGCCGCCATGGCCAACACTAATGTGATGCCGCTGCACAATAAAATTAACCCAAGTAATTTTTTCCGAACCGGTAAATTGGAAAACCAGGCCATTGCGTTATTTCCCTCTAACTGTTTTCGCGACACTCAACAGTTTGGAACTTACTTTCAATCCAGCACGTTCCGCCTCGTCCAAATTTATTTCGAAGCGTACCTTGTTGTGATCAATAATAAAATGAATGATCACGTCGTAAGGGCTGAATTCGGCCACCGTCAATACCGGCTTGCCGCGCAGGTTTTTGAAGATCAATGGCAAGCGTTCCCTTTCAGATTCAGAAATAAACAGCACATGTACCCCCTGCACCACATCAGATCGCGCCAACCGTTTCAGCACGACTGGCCTGTCATGAATACGTTGCGCCGCGATGTACTGGTCCAGCGTCGGCCCAAAAGGGTCACTTCCAAGCACCCCAATCACAAAAGGCGTATCGGCAGCAGCAAAGGTATTTGCCGGCCAATCGACAAATGCACCAAATTTCACTAGAAATGCGCCTTTCACTTCATATTCAAGTGCATTGTCGGCAGCATATGCGACAGGCATAGTCGCAAACCAGCCACAGAAAAGCGCCAACACCACCAGCAGCCGCGTCCGTCCGGTGCGCAAGCACACGGGAATGCCTACCATGCTTGAGACGATTAGAATTTCCATGTCGACTTGACGAAAATACTGCGTCGGACTTCGGCAGGAAGCGGCGATGTTGCAAATTCCAGATGGCTGGCATCCAGCATATTCTGCGCGACCAGTGCCAGATCCCATGACGATGTCGGCTTCCAGGCCAGGCGCATGTCAAAGGCCGTATATGCCGGCACCTTGGGGCTCGGCAGCGCGCCGACCCGACGCACAGACAGATCCCACTCGAGATTGTGCGACAAGTCGACCAAAGACCGTAATGACCATTGATAGCGCGGATCGTTGCCGGCAGCGGCAATGCCGAGTGGATCGGTGGTATCAGCAGGCAAGCGCAAATTCTTGTGCAGCAACAGATATCCGGCCTGGATGCGCCAGCGCTTATTAGGCCGTATTTCCCCCCACATCTCCAGGCCATAGGTTTCGCCCTGCATCCGGTTACTCAGTACATAGGCGCCAGCCGCATTGCTTTCCAGATTGCGCAGGGACCGATAATCGTTGTAAAAAACCGTGGCAGCCATGGAGCCGTAATCCGCCAGTTGGCCGCGATAGCCGAGTTCGTATGCGGTCACCTTTTCCGAATCGAAGTTAGGGCCGCCGGCCAGCACCAGCGGCGCGTTTGCCGGCGTAAAAAATTCCCGGTCAATCCGTGACGGCGTTCTGGCCGCCTGCGACACGGCCGTCCACAATTGGGAATGATCGCGCACTTTCCAGGACAAACGGATATTGGGTTGAACATCGATGCCGGAATAGGCATTGTGTTCGACCTTGGATCCGACCGTAACATATAGCCGGTCCGGCACCAGCTGGATTTCATCCTGGATAAACAGATTGATGGTCCTCAGGCTGCGATGGGCGGGCAGGAACGCCAGTTGCGCACTATTGCCAACCCGGTCATCAGAATAGCGGTAGCCACCGCCCCACACAATTTCATGCCGTTCGCCCAGCTTGAAGCCATGCTGCATATCCAGGTCGATGGTATTCAGCGACTCGGAAAACGTGCCGGGATAGACCCGTTTGGTGTAGTCGTAATAGGTTTGTATGCTCAGCTCGCTGCCATCCTGAAGCCGGCTCCGCCATCGTCCAAGAAGATTGCCGCCATCAAATCTGCGCCGATCGAAGACCGGCTGCTCGCTGGAACCCTGGTACAGA
>JAKFFK010000262.1:0-1847 GCA_036675285.1 Paucimonas sp.
ATCACCATCGGGTCGCGCGTGATGCGCTTGGCCATATTGCCGACCACGCCATCCAGGGTTGCCGAGAACAGCATGGTCTGACGGGTGTCCGGAGTCGCTGCGACGATTTTTTCGATATCTTCAATAAAGCCCATGTCCAGCATGCGGTCGGCTTCGTCGAGCACCAGAACTTCCAGTTGGGAAAAATTGATCTTGCCCGATTCCATATGGTCGATCAGGCGCCCTGGGGTTGCCACCAGGATTTCCGGATTGCGCGACAACAGTTGCATCTGTTTCGGGTAAGGCATGCCGCCCAGAATCGACACCGCTTTGACGCGACGCATATGGATGCCGTACTTGTCAGTGGCGGTAGTGACCTGCAACGCCAGTTCCCGGGTTGGGGTCAATACCAGCATCTTTGGCTGGGCTGCCTGAAAACGTGGACGCTCGCCACGCGACTGGGCGGACTGGCGTGCCTGGTTGGCGGTTTTACCGGCTTCCGACTGTTCGGCAGAAGCAAACTTGTGCAGCGAAGGCAACATGAATGCAGCGGTTTTGCCGGAACCGGTTTGCGACGATACCAGCAGGTCGCGGCCGCTGATGGCGGCGGGGATCGCTTGCTCTTGTACCGAGGTTGGCTGGGTATAACCTGCGTCTGTCAGGGCTTTGAGAATGGACGCGTGTAATCCTAATGCTTCAAAAGTCATTTATTTCTTTCGTAAATATAGCGCGCACGTTCTCTTGTGAAGACGCGCGGACGCAAAAAATGCAACGCTAACCAACGAAACAACTGAAAGCTCTAAGAGATTTCGGCACAGAAAGCTTTGCGCCGGGACGGTGTTAATCAAACGACACCAGAGGCGGGGGGCTTTAACGTTAAGCTAAGGGTTTGCGATGCTACTGGATGCGATGCATGGTGCACCGCAAAGAAGCTATTTTACACGGGAAACGCCTCGGCTGCAGCGGTTTTTTGCAGGTGCACATAAACGGAGACTGGCGCCCGCCATGTAAGACGGGCGCGTGGACCCAGCAAAGAAGGGCGTCAACGCCGCCCTTTACCGGATGGTCAACTGTAGTCAGCCTCATTCAAGCCCATACCGTGCGAAAAACCGCAATCGACATAGGTGATTTCGCCGGTGATGCCAGCAGCCAGATCCGACAGCATGAAGGCCGCGGCATTGCCGACATCATCGATGGTGACATTGCGGCGCAGTGGCGCGTGCGAGGCGACAAAGCCGAGCAGCTTGCCGAAATCCTGGATGCCGCTGGCGGCCAGTGTCTTGATCGGGCCGGCGGAAATGGCGTTGACGCGCACGCCACGCGGGCCGAGCGATTCCGCCAGATAGCGCACGCTGGCTTCCAGCGACGCCTTGGCCAAGCCCATGGTGTTGTAGTTTGGAATGGCGCGCTCGGCGCCTAGATAGCTCAGCGTCAACAGCGCGGCATTCGGGCTCAGCATCGACCGCGCCGCCTTGGCCATTGCCGGGAAGCTGTAGGAGGAAATGTCGTGGGCAATCTTAAAGCCTTCGCGCGACAAGCCATCCAGAAAGTCGCCGGCAATCGCTTCGCGGGGCGCAAAGCCGATTGCATGCACCAGGCCATCCAACTGGCTCCAGGATTTGCCGAGGTCGGCAAACAGGGCATCGATTTGTTCGTCGCTGCCGACGTCGCAGTCAAACATCAGATCGCTGCCAAATTCCTTGGCGAAACCGGCAATGCGGTCCTTGAAGCGCTCGCCGACGTAGGTAAATGCCAACTCAGCGCCTTCGCGCTTGCAGGCGGTGGCGATGCCATAAGCAATTGAACGGTTCGACAATAAACCGGTAATCAGGATTTTTTTGCCTTGCAAGAATGCCATGGGAGACTCC
>JAKFFK010000013.1:0-51037 GCA_036675285.1 Paucimonas sp.
CACCAAGGCATGGCAGTTATTGCAGTTCCGCAGACCGGCGAATGCCGCCGGCCACCGCTTCTGGGACGCCACCAGCCTGCCGGATGGCCTGGTCATGCTGGGCAAAAACAATCCATTCTCGACGCTGGCGCAAGCCGGCATCAACGCGATGCAACACCATAGCGCGCACCAGGGACACCTGCATGATCAGCTCAGCGTCAGCGACTGGATCACCTTATCCTTGCGCCAGACCATCGATGAGGCTTCCGGCAAACTGCAAGGCGGCATGGCGGTGCTGGCATCGGTCGCGTCAAGCGCACCGTTCGTCGGTCTGTTCGGCACTGTCTGGGGCATTTATCATGCGCTGGTATCGATCGGCACCGCAGGCGAAGCCGGCATCGGCCAGGTGGCCGGCCCGGTCGGCGAAGCCCTGATCATGACTGCGCTCGGCCTGGCGGTGGCGATTCCTGCTTCTTTCGGCTACAACGCCCTGGTGCGCGGCAACAAGAGCGTCATTGCCCGGCTCAACAAGTTCGGTTTCGACTTGCATGCACTGTTCATCACCGGCGCGCGTACCGGCGCCGCCAAGGATGCGGTCAACGGCGCCAAACTGTCTGCAGTCGGAGTCGCATAATGTCGATGGGCTCCCTGTCGGATCAAGACGACGACTTCAACCCGGAAATTAATACCACGCCGCTGGTCGACGTGATGCTGGTGTTGCTGGTCATTTTCATCATCACGATTCCAGTGATGAACCACAGCGTCAAGATCGATTTGCCGCACGCCGCCAGCCAGCTCAACCAGGCCAAGCCGGACCACATCAATCTATCGATCGATGCGCAGGGCAGGATTTTTTGGGATGCAGAATCAATTGATGAAAATCAAATGAAAGCGCGAATTGTCGAGGCGGCGAAAAAAAATCCGCAACCGGAGCTGCATTTGCGCGCCGAGCGCACCACGCAATATGAAAAAGTGGCGCAGGTGATGGCGGCAGCGCAAGCGGGTGGCTTGGGCAAGATCGGCTTTGTCACGGATCCGCAAGCCAAATAGCCGATTCTGCAGGCTAGCGTTTCAAGGCTTGCGGCGGCACTGCCGCTTGCCTTGCATAGTCCCTCATCCGCCGCACGGTGCTGCATTGTTTTGCGCTGGCGCGGCTGCATGTCGGCCAACAGAGGCATGGTCCGGCCAGCAATGCCTTGAGGCACAACCGATCTACCGCTGCTTTGGTACGCCGGATTGCGTTATCATGACGGTTCTTACGCGCTTATAACGCGGATCGTTCTCATTGATTTCGAGGTGCCCATGAAAGGCGATGCAAATATCATCCGGCTGTTGAATGCCCAGTTGACCAATGAATTGACTGCAATCAATCAGTATTTCTTGCATGCCCGCATGTATCAGCATTGGGGCCTGGCAAAACTCGGCAAAAAGGAATATGAAGAATCGATCGGCGAAATGAAACATGCCGACAATCTGATCAACCGGATCCTGATGCTGGAAGGCTTGCCCAACCTGCAGGCACTGCACAAGGTGATGATTGGCGAGTCCACGCCGGAAATGCTGGACTGCGACCTGAAGCTGGAAAAGGCGGCGCAAGTCACGGTCAAGGATGGCATCGCCGCCTGCGAAGCAGCGGCTGATTATGTATCACGTGAAATATTCCGGGCGATTCTGGAAGATACCGAAGAACATATCGATTGGCTGGAAACCCAGCTCGACCTGATCAACAAGATCGGCTTGCAAAACTACCTGCAGTCACAGATGGAGCCGTAAGCATCACCGCTCCCCGCGATACAGATGAAAAAAACGGGGCGCCTGGCGCCCCGTTTTTTTTGACCCGCACTTACTGCGGCAGCGTATCCTTGAAGGAAGCCCGTTCCGATAATTTGCCCAGGTGCCGTGCAAGATTCGGATACTCGGTGCCCCACTGCAATTCGGGAAAGCGAAACGACAGCCAGCCGAGCGCGCAACCAACGGCGACATCGGCCAACGTGTACTGGGTGCCGCTGCAAAACGGCTTGTCGCCCAAACCATCCGACATCGCCTTCAGGCCGGCCTGCACCTTGGTCGTTTGCCGGTCAATCCAGGACTGGCTTTGCTGGGCTTCGGGCCGCAGCGTTTTTTCCAGCCGCACCAGAATAGCTGCATCGAGCACCCCATCGGCCAATGCTTCCCAGCACTTGACAGCGGCGCGCTCGCGCCCCTGCGCCGGAATCAGCTTGCCAACCGGTGTCAGGGTATCCAGGTATTCAACGATCACACGAGAATCGAACATCGCCCCGCCATCTTCCATCACCAGGCACGGCACCTTGCCGAGCGGATTGGAGGCCAGGATGGCTGACTCGGTGCCCCAGACATTGTCGAGCACGAAAGCATAATCCAGCTTTTTTTCCGCCATCACCACGCGCACCTTGCGCACATACGGGCTTGTAAGAGAACCGATCAGTTTCATAGGTATAAGTAGTAAAATCCGGCGCTGATTATAACATCGGCATTTTTTCCGGTTTGGCGCCGGCATTCTGCCGATTTGGCCAGGATGGCGAATGGTAGAATGGCGGCTTGATTATTTGCCGTGCGCATTTTCTTGTCGAATGCGCATCCCATCCTTCACCATACCGTTTTGATCATGCCTTTGTCCACGCTTTCCGCTCTGTCCCCGCTTGACGGCCGCTATGCCGCCAAAACCGATAAATTGCGCCCGCTGTTGTCCGAAGCCGGCTTCATGCATCACCGCGTGAAAGTGGAAATCGCCTGGCTGCAGGCATTGTCAGCCGCCGGTTTTGTTGAAATCAAGCCGTTTTCCGCCCAAGCCAGCGCCTTGCTCGATAAATTGGCCGCCGACTTTACCGAAGCCGATGCGGCTCGCATCAAGGAAATCGAAGCGGTCACCAACCATGACGTCAAGGCGGTCGAATACTGGCTGAAGGAGCAGGTCAAGGACGTGCCGGAACTGGTTGCGGCATCCGAATTCATTCATTTTGCCTGTACCTCGGAAGACATCAACAATACCTCGCACGGCATGATGCTCAAGGCCGCGCGCGATACCGTGCTGCTGCCGGCTTTGCGCGCGGTAATGGAAAAACTTACTGAAATCGCGCATGCCAATGCCGATTTGCCGATGTTGTCGCGCACCCACGGCCAGCCGGCCAGCCCGACTACGCTCGGCAAGGAAATCGCCAACGTGGTAGCGCGCCTGCAGCGCGCCGAACAGCGTATTGCCGCCGTCGAAATCCTCGGCAAGATGAATGGCGCCGTCGGCAACTACAATGCGCATCTGTCAGCCTATCCTGAATTCGACTGGGCGGCATTTTCCAAAAACGTGATCGAACAGCGCCTCGGCCTGGTCTTTAACCCGTACACAATCCAGATCGAGCCGCACGATTACATGGCCGAATTGTTCGACGCGGTGGCACGCACCAACACCATCCTGCTCGACCTGAACCGCGATATCTGGGGCTACATTGCGCTGGGCTACTTCAAACAGCGCACCAAGGCTGGCGAAATCGGTTCCAGCACCATGCCGCACAAGGTCAATCCGATCGATTTCGAAAATTCCGAAGGCAACCTCGGCATGGCCAATGCCGTGCTGAAACACATGGCGGAAAAGCTGCCGGTGTCGCGCTGGCAGCGCGATTTGACCGACTCCACCGTGCTGCGTAATATCGGCGTCGGTTTCGGCTATTCGGTGCTGGCTTACGACAGCTGCCTGCGCGGCTTGAACAAGCTGGAAGTCAATCCATCCAAGCTGGCTGAAGATCTGGACGCGACTTGGGAAGTGCTGGCTGAACCGGTGCAAACCGTAATGCGCCGCTACGGCATTGAAAACCCGTACGAACAATTGAAGGAACTCACGCGCGGCAAGGGCATTTCACAACAAGCCTTGCGCACTTTCATTGAAGGCCTGGCCATTCCGCCTGCCGCCAAGGCGCATTTACTGGCCATGACGCCGGCCAACTATATCGGCATTGCCGCGGAATTGGCAAAAAAAATCTGATCATCACTGAACGCCAGCCTGCCTGCACGCATTTTCAGCGGCAAGCAGGCTGGCGTTTTTTTTGGTATATTAGTCCTAATTCGAACTAGTTTCACAAAAGACATGGAAAAATACACGAAGTCGGCGGTACTGCTGCATTGGCTGATCGCGCTGCTGATCATTGCCGGTTTTTCGCTGGGTGTGACCATGGTCGACATCCCGGGCCTGACCCCGACCAAGCTGAAATACTATTCCTGGCACAAGTGGCTGGGCGTCACGGTGCTGGGGCTGGCGGCCATCCGCCTGCTGTGGCGCCTGACGCATCCGGCGCCTGCCTATCCGGTGTCGATGCCGGTGTGGCAAAAAAAGATGGCCGGCTTGTTGCACGGCTTGCTATACCTGCTGATGTTTGCAATTCCGCTGTCCGGCTATTTTTACAGCCTGGCATCCGGCGTGCCGGTCACCTATCTGGGCCTCTGGCCGATGCCGGTATTGATCGACGCCGATCCGGTATTGAAACCGCTACTCAAGTCAGTTCATTACTGGCTCAACATGACGCTGCTGGCGGCATTCGTACTGCATGTGGCAGCAGCATTGAAGCACCAGTTTATCGACCGCGACGGCGTATTCAAGCGCATGCTGCCCTAACCCGACTCTACAAAGGAACTTGCCATGTCAACCCGTACCCTGATCCGCACCAGTAGCGCCGCCGTCTTGTGCCTGGCACTGTCCGGCCTGGCCATCGCCGCACTCAAGGTCGATGCTGCCAAAAGCAGCGTCAGTGCAGTCTTCAAGCAAATGAATGTGCCGGTCGAAGGCAAGTTCAAGAAATTCAATGCGCAGATCGACTTCAACCCCGCCAAGCCGGAAGCTGCGAAAGCGGCAATGGATATCGAGATTGCCAGCTTCGACCTGGGCGACCCGGAGTTCAACGCGGAAGCATTGAAAAAAGATTGGTTCAATGCCGCGCAATATCCGAAGGCCAGCTTCGTGTCGACCGGCATCAAGCCGGCCGCCGGCGGCAAATACGATGTCGCCGGCAAGCTCAGCATCAAGGGCAAGAGCGCAGATGTCGTCTTCCCGCTGAGTGTCAAGAAAGATGGCGCCAACCAGGTATTCGAAGGTGCATTGCCGATCAAGCGGCTGGCCTTCAATATCGGCGAAGGTGAATGGAAAGACACCAGCATGGTCGCCGATGAAGTCATCATCAAGTTTCGCGTCGTCACGGCGCAATAACGCCCCACCAACCACGCTCATCAAGCATATTTTTTAACAAGGAATCTCACATGCATCTCAAACACCTCGTCGCCGCCGTCATCGCCGTTGCCTCCGCATCTGCTTTCGCCCAGACCTATAACATCGAACCCAACCATACCTTCCCGAGCTTTGAAGCCGACCACATGGGCATTTCGGTATGGCGCGGCAAGTTCACCAAGACCGCCGGCAACGTCACGCTGGATCGCGCCGCCAAGACCGGCACGCTGGACATCAAGATCGATGCCAATTCACTTGATTTCGGTCATGCCAAGATGAACGATCATGCCAAAGGCAAGGACATGTTCAACGTCGAGCAATTTCCGACCATTACCTACAAGGGCAAGTCGATCAAGTTCAATGGCGACACCCCGGTGGCAGTCGAGGGCGACCTGACCCTGCTGGGCGTGACCAAGCCGGTGACGCTGGCGATCAACAAGTTCAAGTGCATCCAGCATCCGATGTTCAAGCGCGAAGTGTGCGGCGCGGACGCCACCGCCGAATTCAAGCGCACCGATTTCGGCCTGAACTACGGCACGCCGAAATTCGCACCTGAAGTCAAGCTGGCCATCCAGGTCGAAGCGCTGAAAGCCGACTAATCCGCAACCGGCAGCCTTTGCCGGTTCTTCTTGAATGGGCGACCGGCATCCGGGCGCCCTGAAAGCCTGACTATGGCAGAACGTTTTTTCCGCAGCCTTCGTCTGCTGGCGCAGTGTTACCAGACATTCGAGCAGTTATCGGCAGTCGACGTACGGCGCGCCCAGCTGACGCCATCACAATTCGACATCATTGCCACGCTCGGCAATACCACCGGCATGTCTTTCAAGGAACTGGGCGACAAAACCCTGATCACCAAAGGCACGCTAACCGGCGTAGTGGACCGGCTCGAAGCCAAGGGGCTGGTCAAGCGCATCAGCCAGGCTGATGACCGGCGCTGCACCATCGTGCGCCTGACGGCGGCCGGACAGCGCGAATTCGAGCGCACCTTCCCAATCCATGTGCAGCATTGCAAGCAACCGTTTCTCGACTATACCGAGCAAGACCTGATGGCGCTGGAACGTGAACTTGGCCGGCTGAAATCCAGTCTGGACAGCGCGATTGCCACGCTCAAAACCTGACCGGCACGACCGCACCAGCCAATAAAAAAGCCAGCACAGGTGCTGGCTTTTTTATTATCGGCGGGAGTCTACACCACCGCGCCATCGGTTTCATCCTTGGGCTTGATCGGCTTGATCAAATCCTCGCGCTTGACGCCGAGCCACATGGCAATCGCCGCGGCAACGAACACCGATGAATAAATGCCGAACAAAATGCCGATGGTCAACGCGACCGAGAAGTAATGCAATGTCGGCCCACCGAACAGCATCATGGCCAACACCATCATCTGGGTCGAGCCGTGGGTGATCACGGTGCGTGAAATCGTGCTGGTAATTGCATGGTTCAACACCTCCGGCGTCTCCATCTTGCCGTAGCGCCGGTCGCGGAAGGTTTCGCGCACGCGGTCGAACACCACCACCGACTCATTGACCGAATAACCGAGCACCGCCAGCACGGCAGCCAGCACAGTCAGCGAAAATTCCCACTGGAAGAACGCAAAAAATCCGAGAATGATGATCACATCATGCAGGTTTGCAATGATGGCGGCGACCGCAAACTTGAATTCGAAGCGAAATGCCAGGTAAATGACAATTCCCAGGATCACCATGCCGAGCGCCATCAAGCCATCGTGCGTGAGCTCCTCGCCGACTTGCGGCCCGACGAATTCAACCCGCTGCAACTTGACGCTGTCATCCTGCGCCTTCAGGCCGCTCATCACCTTGTCGCTCACTTGCGCCGAGCTGACGTTTTTTTGCGCCGGCAGGCGGATGATCACATCCTGCGCGGTGCCGAAACTCTGCACCTGGATATCGGTATACCCCTGCTGGTTGATCGCGGTGCGGATAGCATCCAGGTCGGCCGGTTTCGAATAAGCGACTTCCATCACGGTGCCGCCGGTAAATTCGATCGACAGGTGCAAGCCCTTGTGAAACAGGAAGAATACTGCAGCGACAAATGTCAGCACCGAAACCACGTTGAAAATCAACGCATGGCGCATGAAAGGGATGTCTTTTTTAATGCGGAATAACTCCATTACTGTCCTTTCAGTCTCTACTTACGGAAATGGTGCACCATTTCCGTCGCCACACTCCCTCCCCTTCAAAGGGAGGGCCAGGGTGGGGATGGGTAAATAGCTAGGTGAATCGTTAGCTGTTAGTCGGTTTCCAGATCTGGCCAATCGAAATACTTGCCAGTTTCTTCCTGCGTCCATACCAGAGGTTGGCAATGCCGCGCATGATGAAGACCGCCGAGAAAATCGAGGTCAGGATACCCAGGCAATGCACCACTGCAAAGCCGCGGATCGCGCCTGAACCGAAAATCAGCAGGGCCAGGCCGGCAATCAGGGTAGTGATGTTTGAATCCAGGATGGTTGCCCAGGCGCGATCGAAACCGGTGGCAATTGCCGTCTGCGGCGAAGCGCCGGCGCGCAATTCTTCCCGGATCCGTTCATTGATCAGCACGTTGGCGTCAATCGCCATGCCGAGCGTGAAGGCAATTGCCGCCATGCCAGGCAAGGTCAGCGTGGCCTGCATCACCGATAGCAGCGCAATCAGCAGCATCAGGTTGACCGCCAGCGCAAAGACGCTGAAGAAGCCGAACAGATGGTAGTAAATCACCATGAAAATCGCAATCGCGGCAAACCCGTACAGCACCGAGTTGAAGCCTTTTTCAATATTGTCGGCGCCCAGTTGCGGACCGATCGTGCGTTCCTCGATGATTTCCATCGGCGCCGCCAGCGAACCTGCGCGCAGCAGCAAGGCCAGGTCGCTGGCCGCTTCGGCCGAGCCCATGCCGGTGATCTGGAAGCGCGAACCGAGCTCGTCACGGATCGTGGCGACCGTCAGCACTTCGCCCTTGCCCTTTTCAAACAGCACGATCGACATCGCCTTGCCGACCTTGCCGCGCGTGGCTTCGCGCATCTTGCGCCCGCCATCGCCATTCAGGTCGATGCCGACCGCCGGCTGCTGGTTCTGGTCGAAACTGGCAGAAGCATTCGAAATATAGTCGCCGGTGATGATCGGTTCCTTGTACAGCACCACCGGCGCATCGCGGCCGACCTTGAACAATTCGGAACCGAATGGAATCGCCGCGGAGAGCTCGGTGCCGCGCGGGATTGTTTCATCGACCATGCGTACTTCCAGCGTGGCGGTGCGGCCGATGATGTCCTTGGCACGCGACACGTCCTGCACACCGGGCAATTCGACCACGATGCGGTCGGCGCCCTGGCGTTGGATCACCGGTTCGGCCACGCCCAGTTCATTGACCCGCTTGGATAGGGTTGAAATATTTTGCCGCACGCCCTCTTGCAGCGTAGCGGTCAGCGCTTCCGGACGCAGCTTGACCTGCAGCTTGAAATCGTCGGCCGTGCCTGTTTCGGTCAGCAATACATCCGGCAATTCCGACGCCAGCACTTCCTTGGCCTGATTCCGGGTTTGCGCGTCACGGAAAGAGACCTCGATGGTATCTGCATTGCGGTTGATGCCGGCATGCCGCACATTCTTGTCGCGCAGCATGCTGCGCACGCTGGCCTGCACACCCTGGATGCGCTTGTTGATGACTGCCTTGGCGTCGACCTGCATCAGGAAATGCACGCCACCGCGCAAGTCCAGTCCCAGGTACATCGGCATTGCATGCAGGCTTTGCAGCCATTGCGGCGTATTCGGCAACAGATTGAAGGACACAATATAGGTCGGGTCATTCGGATCGGTGTTCAATTGCTGTTCCAGCACCGCCTTGGCCTTGAACTGGGTATCGGTATCGGCAAACCGGACACGCACCGAGCCCTGGGTGCCGGCTTGATCAAACAATATGCTCTCGGCCTGGATATTGCCTTTTTCCAGCGCCTGTTCCACCAGGGCCATCGTATCGCTGGTGACCTTCAGCGTGGCTTTGCCGCTACTGATTTGCACGGCCGGCGATTCGCCAAAGAAATTGGGTACGGTATACAGCACGCCAAACAACAGCGCGAGGACGATGATGATGTATTTCCAGAGGGGATAGCGATTCATGGTGATCCAGCGTTCAATAACGACATTCGGCGCAGCGCCAATAATACCGGCCCGTGTATGCGGGCCGATGCTGGCTTACAAAGACTTGATGGTGCCCTTCGGCAGCAGCGTGCCGACGGCGCTTTTCTGCACAATGATTTCCGTGCCATCGGCGACTTCCAGCGTCACATACGCGTCGCTGACCTTGATGATCTTGCCCAGCACGCCACCGGCGGCAATCACTTCATCGCCCTTGGTCAGCGCTTCAATCATGGTTTTTTGCTCTTTCTGACGCTTCATTTGCGGACGAATCATCAGGAAGTACAACACCACGAACATGATGATGATTGGCAAAAAGCTCATCAGGCTCGATTCCGGGCCGGCTGCGGCAGTTTGTGCAAAAGCGTTGGATATGAACAAGGTGCGCTCCAATGGGTAGTGTTAAACAGGAATAACCCGGCATTTTAGCACCGGATAGGTTTTTTTCGACTTACCTTGCAAGAACAATCAAATGCCGCGCGCCCGTTCCGCCTGGAAGCGCGCGACAAAGGCAGCAAATTGTCCGGCATCGATCGCGTCGCGCATCTCGCGCATCAGTTGCAAGTAATAGTACAAATTATGGATGGTATTCAGGCGCGCGCCCAGGATTTCGGTGGCACGGTGCAAATGATGCAGGTAGGCGCGGGAGAAGTTGCGACATGCATAACATCCACAGGTCTCGTCCAGCGGCGCCGTGTCATCCTTGTAACGGGCGTTCTTGATCTTGATATCGCCGAACCGAGTAAACAGCCAGCCATTGCGGGCGTTGCGCGTAGGCATGACGCAATCGAACATGTCGATGCCATTGGCCACCCCCGCCACCAGGTCTTCCGGAGTGCCCACGCCCATCAGGTAATGCGGCTTATCGGCCGGCAGGCGCGGGCCGATATGGTTCAGGATGCGCAGCATGTCTTCCTTCGGCTCGCCCACCGACAGCCCGCCGATGGCGATGCCGTGAAAGCCGATCTCTTCCAGGCCGGCCAGCGATTCATCGCGCAAATGCTCGAACATGCCGCCCTGGACGATGCCAAATAGCGCATTCGGGTTGCCGCCGGTATCGAATTCATTGCGCGAGCGCTGGCCCCAGCGCAGCGACATGCGCATCGAATCCGCCGCTTCCTTTTCCGTGGCCGGGCGGCCATCGATTTCATACGGCGTGCATTCGTCGAACTGCATCACGATGTCGCTGTTCAAGGCTTTCTGGATCTGCATCGAGATTTCCGGCGACAAGAACAGCTTGTCGCCATTCAAAGGCGACGCAAACTTGACGCCTTCTTCGGTAATCTTGCGCATTTCGCCAAGCGAAAATACCTGAAAACCGCCGGAATCGGTCAGCACCGGCTTGTCCCAGCCCATGAAGCCATGCAAGCCGCCAAATTTTTCCAGCACCTGGGTGCCCGGCCGCAGCCACAGGTGGAAGGTATTGCCGAGAATGATCTGGGCGCCGATGTCATGCAATTCGACCGGCGACATGGCTTTAACCGAGCCGTAGGTGCCGACCGGCATGAAAATCGGCGTATCGACCACGCCATGATTCAGGATCAGCCGGCCGCGGCGCGCATTGCCATCGGTTTTAAGTAAGGTGTAATTCAGCATGTTTGTTTTTCAATTCAGCAGCATTCGTATCCCATTCCCTGCAGGGGAAAGGCTGGAAGTGTAGCAGCGGTCTGGCCGGGCATTGCTCACGGCGCCGTAATCAGGGGGCAGGCTTGCCACCCTGTCACCCTGTGCAATCCTGCAACGGTGATGGCTTGGATGCCGCAGCAATGCTCGCCGCCTTAATTTGCATCACGTGCGTCAGGCCGGCTCAGCAGCATCGCATCGCCATAACTGAAAAACCGGTATTGCCGTTCGATCGCATGCCGATAGGCAGAACGAATCGCGTCGTACCCGGCAAAGGCCGACACCAGCATCAGCAGCGTCGATTTCGGCAAGTGAAAATTGGTGATCAGTTGGTTGACCGTCTTGAACGTATAGCCGGGCGTGATGAACAATTGGGTGTCGGCGCTGCCGGCCAGGAGCGTGCCGGATTGCGACGCCGACTCCAGCGCCCGCAGGCTGGTGGTGCCCACTGCCACCACGTTGCGCCCTGCCGCCTGCGCGGCGCGCACCGCATCGACGGTGGCTTGCGGGATGGTATACCACTCGCTGTGCATCTGGTGCTCAGCCAGGTTTTCGGTGCGTACCGGCTGGAAGGTGCCGGCGCCGACATGCAAGGTCACAAACGCACAGTGCACGCCATGGCCGCGCAACTGCGCCAGCAAGTCCTGGTCGAAATGCAGGCCGGCGGTGGGCGCGGCCACCGCGCCCGGCGCTTTCGCATACACGGTCTGGTAGCGCTCCTCATCGAATGCATCGGCGGCATGATCGATATACGGCGGCAGCGGCAGGCGGCCATGCGCTTCGATCAGTTCGAACACATCGGCGGGAAACTGCAGCGTAAAAAACTCCCCGGCGCGTTCGCCCACCGTCACCTCGAAGGCGTCCGCCAGCCGGATCGTGCTGCCGGGAAGGGGCGACTTGGAGGCACGTATCTGCGCATGCGCGGTGCGCGCATCCAGGATACGCTCGATCAATACCTCGACCTTGCCGCCGCTTTGCTTGACGCCGAAAAAGCGCGCCTTCAGCACCCGCGTATCGTTAAACACCAGCAAGTCGCCCGGCTGCAGCAGATCGACAATCTCGGCAAAGCTGCGGTCTACCAGCGAGTCGCCATCGACCTGCAGCAGGCGTGATGCGCTGCGCGCAGCCAGCGGAGTTTGCGCAATCAATTGCTGCGGCAAGACAAAATCAAAATCGGACAGTGAATACATGCTTCAAACAGTGACGTGGAATCGGGCATACTGCAAATCTTCCAGGCGCCGCATGGCGCTGTCATGGCAAAATGCCATTGTCTGGTAAGGTTGGCCCGATCAAACCTGCTATTTTACGCCCTGCCGCCCACTTTACGGTCAGATAAGCTCAAATGCCCGCACCCAAGCGAAAACCTGCCGCAAAACCTGCCGCCGCACCCCGCGCCAACAAGCTCGCCGACAAGCTGGCCCGGCTAGGATTGCATGTCGCCACCGATCTGGTGCTGCATTTGCCGATGCGCTACGAAGACGAAACCCAGGTCGTGACGATCCAGCAAGCCAGCTTCATGGGCGGCAGCGCCGCCCAGGTCGAAGGCGTGGTGACTGCCTGCGAAGTGCAATTCCGGCCGCGCCGCCAGCTGGTGGTCACGATTGCCGACGACTCCGCGCAACTCGTGATGCGCTTCCTGAATTTCTACGGCAGCCAGACCAAGCAGCTGGCCGAAGGCACCCGGATTCGCGCGCGCGGCGAAGTGCGGCATGGATTTTTTGGCGCCGAAATGGTCCATCCGGCCTACAAGGTAATCAATGAGGGCGCGCCGCTGCCCACAGTCCTGACGCCGGTGTACCCGAGCGGCGAAGGCTTGTCGCAAACCTTGCTGCGCAAGGCGATTCTTGACGCGATGGCAAACATCGACTGGCACGACACCTTGCCAGAGGCATTGCGCGCCTCGCTCGACCTGATGCCGTTCGAGCCGGCGGTGCGCCTGTTACACAATCCGCCGGCAGACGTCGATGAACACGCACTCGAAGAGCGTTCGCACCCGGCCTGGGTGCGGATGAAATTCGATGAATTGCTGGCGCAACAATTGTCATTGAAGCGTGCCCAGGAAGCGCGCCGCGCCAAGGGCGCCGCGCCGCTGGCGGTGACCGGCGCACTGTCGTCCGCCTTTCTGGCGGCATTGCCGTTTCAATTGACTGCGGCGCAACAGCGGGTCGTGACTGAAATCCGCGCCGACTTGCGCGCCGCCTATCCGATGCAGCGCCTGCTGCAGGGCGATGTCGGCAGCGGCAAGACCGTAGTCGCCGCGCTGGCCGCAGCCCAGGCGATCGACAGCGGCTTTCAAGCCGTGCTGATGGCGCCTACCGAAATCCTGGCCGAACAGCATTTCCACAAGATCGCCGCCTGGATGGCGCCGCTCGGCGTCACCGTCGCCTGGCTCACCGGCAGCCTGAAAAAGAAGGAAAAGCTGGCCGCGCAGGCACTCATCGAATCGGGCCAGGCACAACTGGTGATCGGCACCCATGCGCTGATCCAGGAAAGCGTGCAGTTTGCCAGGCTGGGACTGGTGGTAGTCGATGAACAGCATCGCTTCGGCGTCGGCCAGCGCCTGGCGCTGCGCAACAAGGGGCTGGCCAGCGCCGCCGCGCAAGACGGCGCAGCCACCGTGCCGCACCAATTGATGATGTCGGCCACGCCAATCCCGCGCACCCTGGCAATGACTTATTACGCGGACCTGGAAGTGTCGGTGATCGACGAGCTGCCGCCGGGCCGCACGCCGATCGTCACTCGCATTGTCGACCAGAACCGGCGCGATGAAGTGGTCGCGCGCGTGCATGCTGCTGCCCAGGAAGGCCGTCAGGCATACTGGGTCTGCCCGCTGATCGAAGAATCCGAAGCGCTGCAGCTGCAGACCGCCACCGACACCCATGCCACGCTGGCCGCCGCGCTGCCCGACTTGCAGGTCGGCCTGGTGCATGGCCGCCTGAAGCCGGCTGAAAAGCAGCAGGTGATGGAAGCCTTCATCCGCGGCGAGATTCATGTGCTGGTGGCCACCACCGTGATCGAAGTCGGGGTGGATGTGCCGAATGCTTCGCTGATGGTGATCGAGCACGCGGAACGCTTCGGCCTGTCGCAATTGCACCAGTTGCGCGGCCGGGTCGGCCGGGGTTCCGCGGCCAGCGTCTGCCTGCTGCTGTATCAGGGCCCGCTTGGCCAGGTCGCCAAGCAGCGCTTGCTGACCATGCGCGAAACCACCGACGGTTTCGAAATCGCACGGCGCGACCTGGAAATTCGCGGCCCAGGCGAATTCCTCGGCGCCCGGCAGTCGGGCCAGGCGATGCTGCGTTTTGCCGATCTGGAAACCGACCAGTGGCTGGTGGAAAAAGCCCGCAATCTGGCCCACCAGCTGCTGCGCGAGGACCTGGCAACGGTGGAACGGCACTTGGCGCGCTGGCTCGGGGCCAAAGAGGATTTTCTGAAAGTATAGGCACGATCGGCCGCAGCCCGATCAGCATCGCTATTCTGCGTTATCCTTGCATGCTGGAAGGATAAGCAGCGCAGCTGCAGTGCCGCACCGGATTGCATAAAGATACAACATGACCTTAACTGAACTGAAATACATTGTCGCGGTGTCACGCCACAAGCATTTCGGCCATGCCGCCGAAGCCTGTTTCGTCGCCCAGCCGACGCTGTCGGTAGCCATCAAGAAGCTCGAGGATGAACTCGGCGTGGTGATCTTCGAGCGCGGCGGCACCGAGATTTCGACCACGCCGCTGGGCATGCAAATCGTCGCCCAAGCCGAGCGCGTCCTCGAACAGACGGCCGCCATCAAGGAAATCGCCCAGCAAAACAAGGACCCGCTGGCCGGGCCGTTTCGCCTCGGCGTGATCTATACCATCGGTCCCTACCTGCTGCCGCCACTGGTCAAGGCCATGATCGAGCGGGTGCCGCAAATGCCGCTGATCCTGCAGGAAAATTTCACCGTGCGCCTGATCGAATTGCTGCGCCAGGGCGAACTCGATGCAGCCATCATGGCGCTGCCTTTGCCGAGCGCCGGCCTGCATGTGCAAGACTTGTACGACGAACCGTTTGTGGTGGCGATGCCCAGGCACCATCCGTGGGCCGAGCGCACCGACCTCACTGCGCAAGACTTGAAATCGGAAACCATGCTGCTGCTTGGCGCCGGTCACTGCTTCCGCGACCAGGTGCTCGAAGTGTGCCCGGAAATGGCGCGCTTTTCGACCACCGGCGACGGCATTGCCCGCACCTTTGAAGGCTCGTCGCTGGAAACCATCCGCCACATGGTCGCGTCCGGCATCGGCATCACCGTGTTGCCGGCCGCCTCGGTGCCAGACATGCAAGCCAAAGACGGCATGCTGCAATACGCGCCATTTGCCGAACCCGCACCGTCGCGCCGCGTGGTGATTGCATGGCGCAAGAGCTTTACCCGTCAGGCGGCGCTCGAAGCAGTGCGCCAGGCGATTCTTTCCTGCAATCTGTCCGGCGTCAGCATGCTGCCGGACGCCGAAGTAACCGAGAGTTGACCATGACTGTTGCCTTAATGAGCATGAACCGCCTGCAGCTGTATATACGCCTGGTGCGCCTGGACAAGCCGATCGGCATCCTGCTTTTGCTGTGGCCGACCCTGATTGCATTGTGGCTGGCTGCCGATGGCCAGCCGGATTGGCGGCTGGTGGCGATTTTCACTATCGGCACCGCACTGATGCGTTCGGCCGGTTGCGCAATCAATGATTTTGCCGACCGCGATATCGACCGGCATGTGAAGCGCACCGTCGAGCGGCCGTTGACGTCTGGCCAGATTACTGGCCGGGAAGCTGTGCTGGTCGCCGCAGCATTTGCATTGGCAGCCTTTTTGCTGATCCTGCCATTGAATGCATTGACGCTGCAACTATCGGTAGCCGCCCTGGTGATTGCCGCCACCTATCCCTACTTCAAGCGTTTTTTTGCCATCCCGCAAGCGTATCTGGGGATTGCCTTTGGCTTTGGCATCCCGATGGCCTATGCCGCAACATTGGGCCGGGTTCCAGTCGAGGCATGGCTGTTGTTGCTTGCCAATGTTTTCTGGACCATAGCCTATGACACCGAATATGCAATGGTTGACCGCGATGATGATATCAAGCTCGGCATCAAGACCTCGGCCCTGACCTTCGGCCGTTTCGATGTGGCTGCAGTCATGCTGTGCTATGCGGTCAGCCTGTTGATGATTCTGGTGATTGGCTGGCAGGCCGGCTTGCGCGGCTGGTTTGTCGGCGGCATGCTGGTCGCCGCAGCATGCGTTGCGTATCACTACCAATTGATACGCGAGCGCGATCGCATGCGCTGCTTTGCCGCTTTTCAGCATAATAATTGGCTGGGTGCGGCATTGTTTGCCGGCGTCGCGCTCGATTACGCGCTGCGTTAACACCTTGTTTCTGTTTGTTATTGCAAAGCGCGGCCATCATTTGATACGACGCAAATTGCCTGATTTGACCATGCTTACACTCGAAGTGCACCCACCACTTTCACAGGAAAACAGACATGGACAACAGCACCCGGATCCCAGAAAAACGCGAAACGCTGGTCAATGATTTAAAAGCCGTCATCCAGGATGCAGAAGATTTGCTCAGAAGCAGCGGCCAGCAAGCCGGCCAGCAATTTGACGACCGTTACAAGAATGCCAGAGTGAAATTCGAAGAAACGCTGAGCAACGCCAAAAGCGGCCTGTCAGGGATGGAACAAAAAGTTAGCGCCCGCACTCGGGAAGCCGTCGATACCACCGACCAATACGTGAAAGCGCATCCGTGGCAATCAGTCGGAATTGGCGCGGTTGCCGGACTGATCGCGGGCTTTCTGATGTTGCGCCGCTAGGCATCAACCCATTTTCTCTGCACAAACTGCCGGGGCTGTCGATGACAGCCCCGCTTGCTTAAGTGGCATCGTCACTGTACGTTTCGTTCAAGAACTCGATCAGGCAAAAACCATGGCCAAATGGATCCGAAAAAGTAATGCATTTTGAGCCGCGCCATTCGATGCACGCACTTTCCTGGATCGCGCCAGCATTGATTGCCTTGCTTGCCGATGCTGCAAGATCGTCGACGACAAAATCGATATGCACCGGCGTCCAATGCCGCGTGTACTGACGGGCCTCCTTGCCAGAACTGACAGGCACTGACCCGGCCACCTGCGCCAACAGGTAAATCACCGTAGAGCTACCGGCAAGCTCTGCGACATCCTCCTCGATGATGCGGCTCAGGCTTAATCCCAAGGCCTCGCTATAGAATTTTATCGCTGGCGCAAGTTCTGGCACGTCGATGTTCACGATGATGCGCATATGCTGGCCCCCTCGTCGAATACAGCATCGAATCAGGCATCACGCATAAGCGGTAACACGTGCCGCAACCCGCTCAAGCCGGTGGCAGCGCCTGAAATTGCCTTGTGTGCCGAGTAGCTCATTATCTCGTCAGGAAACTCAAGCCCTACCTGCTATTGCGGCTGCCTGCGATGGAAATGCTTCGCATCGCCGGCATGACCATGAGCTCATGTGCATTCAACAATCATTCCCGACAGCGCAAAGCTCATTTCACCGCAAAGCAATACAGCAATCCAGCGCCACCCGTGCTGCTCAAGCCCTCCGGATGGCAGCCACGCGACGGATGGGATGAATTCCAGGAACGCGCCCAGGAAGCATCGATAGGACCGACGCGATCATGATGGCCCAACATTGCCGAACCATCGGCGCCACCCTTGGTCCAGTTGCCGCAAGTCATGTCGCCAAACGGCGCGCCCGGAAAGGCCGTACCGTCGGGTCGGGTACCGGTCAAGATGTCGTGCATATTCGGCTTCTCGGTGCGGCCGTTAACCAGTTGTCCCTTCTCGTCCAATGCCGTCTGTTTTGTCACATTATTTTTTGCCGAGTGCAGTTCGTCGACGTTCCTGGCGACCACAATGCCTTTGGCGTTCTGCCACGGGCCAGTGCCGATGCGGTCACGTGCGTTGACGAATTTCGGATCGTTTAATGCCGAGGCCTGTGTGCTCAGGTATGCGCGCCAGGTGCGATTGCCGGCGCCCGCCGCCTTCGCCAGCGACTGGCAGTGTTGGTCTGCGCCTTCGAGGCCGCCCAAATCTGCCCCCTTGCCAGGTCCGGCACTCGTCACAAAAAATGTCATGGCCTCAGCGCTCGGCTGCGCCGTCTGCGTGCTTGCGCAACCGGCCGCCAACATCAGGCCGCCTGTCACTGCTCCCATCGTCCGCATCATCCTGTTCATCGCAATCTCCTTTAGGCTTGGTTTCGACTCACATTAGGTCCCGCGCAGCAATAACTTGGTTAATTTGGAGAGTGCCAACTGGATCGATTGAAAAAGTGGCAGCACGTAGAGAATCGACTATATGAGCAGTCCTCTAACCTACTGTTGACCAGCCTTAAGCAATATTACGCTTCTCGATAAGCCGTGCTGACTGTCACAATACTAACGTGCCGTGAAGCAATTTATACCTTAAATCCATCGGCGGACTCGTGCCTTGTAATTGATATAGCTGTCGCCAAACATCCTGGCAAGCACTCTTTCCTCTGGTTCGATTTGGAACCGGTTGATATACAGCAGAAAGCAAAGCGGCCCAATCAGGGCCCACACTGAGGATAGCCATATGGCCCATGCGACAAGCACCAGCAGAAGGCCAACATACATTGGATTGCGGGTAAATTTGTAAATGCCCGAACAAACCAGTGAAGAAGCATTTTCTGGCTTCATCGGATTGACGGTGGTTTTTGCGCGCCGAAATGCGATGGTGCCTGCGAGGCTGATTCCTCCGCCAAGCAGAGCGACTGCTATCGCTGCAGATATTCTAAAAAGACCAGGGATTTCGAGCGTTGGGAAGTGTCGGGCAGTTCCCCACATGGCAACCGCGCTTAGCAGCGCTACCAGCGGTGGCGGAATCTTGAGTTCAAGACCTTGCATGATGACGAGTTCTTTCATGTTGGATAAGCAAGCCGTAGAAAAAAAACCCTGCCGCTGTTTTGGCTTTGTATGCTATTGATTTTTATAGCCTGTAGTTTAGAAATAACGCCTGCTTTATTGATTTGCTCTACGCCCCAATGCACTATTAATCGGCACCAGTCTGTAGTTGACTCACGTCGGTCCCAAGGACATGTCGGGCATAGCCGTTTATCATGGGGACACCAGCTTGACCTGCATCTTACGGATGTTGGCGCCAGGGAAGCGCCCTAGCGCCTTGACTTCAGCCAGCCGCTGATTAGCCTCTTTCAGGCTTGTTCCAGCGTGCACAGCGAGGAAGCCAAACTGGTCGTTGATGTTGGTGTAACTAATGTTTTCTTCGATATTCTCGTCACAATAAAATCTCGTGGAAAAAACCTTACTTTGTGGGAAAAGTGTCTGCGTCTCCAGGCGCACTTCCTCCGTGATGGTGCAGGGCTGGGCAGTTTTCAGAATGACTGCGTAGAACGGCGTTGACAGGTACTCTGTCCGCGCCGCATTGCTCACCGGTTTTTTAAAACATAACTCATGTGCCTTGAAATCCGGGCAAGCGCTTTCCGGATCGGGATAAACCGTTCCTGGGGTGCCCGCAAACACCGTGACAGATGCCAGAAAAAGTATAACGGCAGTTGCAATGCTACGTATCTTCACAGGACCTCCATTTTGGGCCAGCGCTGCATAGGGCGCCTGGGCGTATAAATAATCAGCCTCTTCTAGCTCAGCCTTGATCATTTTCGCTGAGGATTAAAAAATTATGTTGACCGACACGCTAGTGCGTCGGCGTTGACCTGCAAGTTCGGACAATAAAGTGGATATATGTATTTATATAGTCCGGCCTTCAAACCAGCGGCGAGTATCTTCACGCATCAAAACCACGAAAAGTGCCAAACAGGTGATCGCCTCCAGACAGATCATCACTAACACAGCTGCGTCCAGCGCCGACGTGTATTGAAATGCTTGATCATCAAAAAACGTACCGCCAATAAGCAGAACCGCCGTCACGATAGTGATTGTTTTAAGCCAGACAAACGACCACTTTGCCCGCTTGAAGAAAGCAACCAGCACCCCAATGAATAAGATGGTAATGCCGCCGGAGATCAAGCTGGCGGCCATCATGATCTCTTTCATTCCCGGCTCAGGATCAGAAAATTGTGCCGATTCCACGAGTAAGAGAATGATGTCGGCCACAAGAAGCACCCCGAGCATCCAGCATAAAAAAACGAGCAATCTAGGCATTAGTGGTTCCTAGCGTCGCGCTCAACTGCACACGACAGGCGCCGCGAAGCGGCAAGCTTTTCGGTGCGGGTCTGGGTTGAGCAAAGAGCTATACATCACTCTTTCATGCCAGCGCAATGTTGCTGAATGCATCTTTGGTCCATCAATTATTGGAAAAGCTGACCATAGGCGGCTGTTTACCAGCATGCTGCCGAGGTGCCGCAAACTGCGCTCTCCACTGCTTGAGATGCTGCTCCAGCAGTACGGAACGATGGATTTGCGGTTCTGAATGGCTGTCCTTGGCGGACTTGCGCTCGCCAGACTTCATGAAATCCTCAGACTCCCGTTTTTCAATCAAAACCAGCGCATTTTTAAAAGCCTCCTCAAATGACATAGCCTTTGGCAAAGAGTCATGGAAAAACGCCTTACCAAAATAAGTAAAGTCGTTTTCATCAGCGCAACCGAATGAAGTGCGGTCATGCCGTGCAGCCGTCATGACCATCGTGTACTTATCCTTAATTGGGTCGATAAACCCGCCGGAGTAGCAAGCCGAAATGACGGCCACTTTCCAGCGGATATTCAACTCCCTCAATATTTTTCCAAGTTCTTTTGCCTCGATGTCCGGCAGGTCGATGCCGTTCTGATTTAGCGAAAACTGGTGATTTTTCGACCCATGGCTGGTCAAATACAGAAACAGAATGTCGTTTTCCTTGTCCATCTTCTTGGCAATGGCGGCCAGGCTTTCACGGATGCTGGTAACGGTCGCCATCGGAACGTTGGTAACCGTATTGCGGCTGTTGAACAATGCAAGGGATCGCCCCTGGGTGCCGAAATCCCGATCAAACTGCTTCTGCACGAACTCTACTTCACGGCGAAACACTTCCTGCGTACCGTCGCCGCCAATCGCCAGCAAATACATGTCGATCTTTTTCGGATCTTGTGGCGCGAGTGCCGCAATTACCCTGTCAAGCAAGGCGCGTTGGCTGTACAGTGCCGCCTCTGCGTTTTTCCGGGTCTGCTCTTCCGCCGCCTTGTCTTCCAAAGTGCCATAGCGCCAGATACCAGCATCCTTGGTACGGCCATCGGCTTGCGCCTTTGCATAGCGGTAGGTGCTCTTGCCGTCAAAATTACCGTAGGCAAATCCGCCTTTGTATTCACCGCCGTCAGCATCGCGGTAAGTACCTTGGCCATGAAATTGCCAATTTTCGAATCCACCCTCGTAACGGCTGCCATCCTTGCTGGTTCGCACACCTTTTCCGGTTAACTGGCCGCTCTCAAAGCTGCCTTCGTAGATATCGCCTTTTGCATCGGTGAATTTTCCAGGGCCATGAAAACGCCAATTCTTGAAAGTGCCCATGTAGCGTGAACCGTCTTGTCCTTGATATGCGCCTTGCCCTGAAAACTCTCCCTTATCAAAGTCGCCTTCATAGATTTTCTTGTGTGGCGTCTCAAACCGTCCTTTGCCTTGAAAGAAGCCATCCGCATAGAGCCCCGTGTATTTGCGGCCATCCTGGTACTTGGTTTCGCCCTGGCCGTGAAATTTTCCATTCCTGAAGGTGCCCTGGTATTCGTGATCGCTGGCTGTAAATTTACCGAGGCCCTCGAACATGCCGTTGACGAATGCCCCTTCGTAAGTATTGCCTTCGTACTCGTATTTTCCCTGGCCATTAAAAAGATTATTGGCAAACTGGCCGACGTACGTTTCGCGGCCCGGTACAACATAGCGGCCATGGCCAGCCAGCCTGCCATTTTGGAAGTCGCCCTCATAGGTATAGCTAAGCGACTGGATTTTCCCTTTCCCTGAGAACTGTCCGTCTCGAAGTTCACCCTCATAGCGATCGCCTTTTTCCCATTCGATGACGCCCTTGCCGTGAAGCTTGCCATTCACGAGCGGGCCATAATATCTGCCGCCATCCGGCGTCATTGCATCAGGTGGAGACGACATCGGTAGGTAAGCAATAACCGGCGGCGTGGTGGATACCCGATCAGACTTTGGTGTCTTGGCCTCGTCATGAGCAAACAGATAGAGGTATGCAGCCAATGAAGATGCGAGAAACAGCGGAACTACAATCTTTGAAGTCAAGCGGGCCATTTTTATCTCTTGATTTATTCTGCCAATTTACCATCAGTACTATCCCGTCCATGGCGAAAGCCACGCAGCTCTAGAAACAAGCTGCGGCGCACGGGCCGGCGCCGATCGAGATATTGCGTCAATAACGATCCATACTGAATTTCTATAGAAATTATTTCACGCTTCAGATATCAGTAGTCATGCGGTATAACGCCGCGCTAACCGGCGCGCGACACGGGCCGCGAAGCGGCAAGCTCTTGTCGCGTGTCCGGGTTCAGCGAATAAAAGGGACTTCCCCCGCTCGGTACGGCATCAGTGTGCCAAGATTGAGTTTCGCAAACAATCTGAATGAGGGAGGAAGTCATGAACAAGCGTACCGCAGAACATGCAGCAATGGCAACTATCGTTCGTGTCGGTTTGGATACATCGAAGAAATATGTGCAGGTGCACGGCGTCAATGCAGCTGAGCAGCCGGTACTGCGCAAGCAGATGAAGCGCGAGGAGGTGCTCGGCTTTTTCGTCAACATGCCGCCTTGCCTGATCGGCCTGGAAGCCTGCTCGTCCAGCCACTACTGGGTGCGCGAGCTTGGCAAGCTGGGCCATACGGTACGCATGATGGCGGCATCCTTTGTGTCGCCCTATCGCAAGAACCGCGCTGGCAAGAACGACGCCAACGATGCCGAAGCGATCTGCGAAGCAGTTGGTCGGCCCACCATGCGCTTCGTATCGGTTAAAACAGAAGAGCAGCAAGCCATACTGGCTTTGCATAACGTGCGACATGGCTTGATGGAAGAACGTACTGCAGTCTTGAACCGCTTGCGCGGTGAACTGGCAGAGTTTGGTTTGTGGTTCCCGACCTCGCCGCACCAGGCCAAGCGCGGTGTCGCCTTGTTGCTCGCCGAGGCAGAGTGCCAACTGCCGCAGCTGTTGCAGAGCCTGGCACATGACCTGTTGGAACATGTCCGGTATCTGGAAGAGCGTATCGAGAATTACGATCGACAGATTGCCGAGCAGCTCAAGCATCACGAGGCAGCACAGCGTATCAGTGCTGTGGTAGGCGTAGGCGATCTGACGACGAGCGCAGCGCTGGTCATCATTGGCGACGCCAGGCAATTCAAGAATGGCAGACAGGTTGGCGCGTTTCTTGGATTGACGCCCAGGCAAGCCAGTACGGCTGGCAAGGCAAAGCTGGGCAAGATCACCAAGCAAGGCAACACGTATTTGCGAACACTGTTGATTCAGGGTGCCCGCTCGGCGCTGCAGTCAGCCATGAAGCGAGCGCCCGACAAGCAGACAAGATTGGGCAGCTGGATTGTTGGCTTGCATGCCAGGGTCGGCTATCACAAGACGCTGGTGGCCATTGCCAACAAGCATGCAAGGATGATCTGGGCCATGCTGGCTAAAGGCGAGCAATACAACCCGGATGCCTGGAAAGCTTACGCAGTGTCAGCGTAAAGTAGTATCAAAGCAGTAGAGAAGGAAATATCCGTAGTAACCGAAACGTAGATAGGAACAGGTTAGACCGACACGCCATGAACCTGGCTAACTCGTTGGCCTTGAATGGCCGTTGAGCGAATGAGGGTGGCGTGTGCGGCTTTTATCTTGGCCCGGCAGCATTGAACTGCCAACAAGGCCGTTTATAGATGTGCAGTCTTATTCTGTTTCGATTCAGCGTGCCGGCAATGCGGAAGGAGAACACGCGCATGCAAAAAACTTGAAACAATTCTTGCTAACTATGGGAAGTCCTTATAAATGAGTTAGCCTGCTGATGATTACTTGTTTTGATCATATTCTTGGGCTAGCGTTGAAAAATTACTTACACCTACAGGAAGGCCGCGGCAACGCCGCATGACACCAGGACTAACGGCTGGATTGTTATTGACTGGGACAACGGTTACACCATAGGAATTGTCTTTCTCGTTTTCAGCCCCTTCGAGACTACTGACGAAATAAATAAAGCCGTGATTGGTAAAGCTAATTTCGATATCAAAACCTCGATTATGCCGGGCGTACTCGGTTTGAAATTTTGCGGCATTGAACGGCAACGGCTTGCCTTTCTTATTTTTCGGGTAGACGAGCTCTAATTTCTTCGGCGATCCAAAGCGATATTGCAACCAGAAGTCTTCAGAGACTTCATGGGTATCTGAGTCTCTGAAAGGAGATCCACATAGAGAAACAGTTTTCGAGCTACCAGCGAGCTTGCACGAGAAATAGATGATTTCGTCAGATCCACACAAAGTTTCAGCAAATGCGTTCCCGCTAATAAGGGTAAACGCTGCGACAAAGGACAGAAGATGCAATATTGAGCGCATGGACTGAGGGCTAACGCCGCGTTAACCAGCGCGCAACATGTGCCGCGAAGCGGCGTGCTCTACGTTGGGTGTCTGTGTTGAACATCAAGTTAGAATATGAATAACTCATGAAGCTATTCCCCCTCTGCTTTTAACTTGGTCGCGGCGTGTACCCATACGCCTAACTTGTCGACGAAATAGGTGTGATGGTCTTCCACTTCAAAGTTGTAGACCTTACGTTTCAGCCAAATGTCATCCCCTTGGTCCTGCCAATTCATTCCTTCGTTTAAATAAAGATGATCATAAATTTCGCCACCATAACCGTGAATTTTTTCCGGATAAATAGTCGGCGCCTCCCCAACCGCCCCACGACAATATCTGGGAGCATCGCCACGTAAATCCACCATGTTGCCTGCTTCAGCGCCGCGGAAATCCGATGGCATCCACCCCATATCGGGAATTGCCATTCTCATTAGTCTATTTATACTATCGATCAGCGCGGTGCGTCCGTCGGACAGGCGCAAAGACATGCCAGGTCTTAACCGATCTGCACGCATCCATGTGTTGTGATATACAAGGTCATTAGTATTGCCCGAGCCCCAATCCCCCCAATCCTCCTCTGCGATAACCCAAAACGGGTGATTACTGGTAATAACAACCAAACCGCTATTGTCTTCGCCTTGTCTCGGTTTCTCTTTGAGAAAATAGGACACCGACCACACTTCCTTTTCGTCAAACTCGAGGGTGTTCACCACACGCTTGTAGGCAACCTCTCCCTCGCCGCTCTCCGGTTTGGACAGCACCCAGTCGCCAATCTTGATTTGCTCGATCGGAGTCAGGCCTTCCTTGGCATGAACCAAGGTACCCGCCACAAAGCAGCAAAATTGAATTGATGAAGGTGGCACAACGAAACTCCTATGTAGGGGACTTCTAACGTTTTATTGACGGGCGCCGCTAGGCGTCACAGTTGAATTAAATGTTATACCGTTGCCCGTGGCCACCGCCAACTCAAGCTGCTCGACAACCAAGGTTTTGACTTCAGAGGGCAGGAAATCCGAAATCCGGAGAAAATCCTGTAAAAGCTGAACTGCGTTCCACTCGCCTCCTGGCGTCAAGATTGGAGAGGACTTGTATCTACCATCACCTGCCTCACCATCATCTACGGCCATATGCGCAAGCCCTTTTCCTTCAGCCCGCCAAGTAAGTGCTTTCTCGGACGTTGGCTTTCCATAGCAGAACTGGAACCCGATCACGTCTTCGAACTCACCCAGCCACACGATAAGATCAAATCCATGCGACGCAAACCATCGACGCCGAGGTTCGCCTCGAATCTGCATGGTGTTGATCACTTCGCGTAGTACGTCATTCATTCGGTATAACGTTAGAGCTGACCGTCGCGTAGCGTCAGTGTCGAGCGTAATGTTAAAAGCTTACGCACCGACATATGCATCTGCTTCGATTTCAACGAGCAGTTCCGGCGCGATTAGCTTGCTTACTTCTACCATGCTTGATGCAGGCAGAATGTTCTTAAAAAACTCACCGTGAGCGGCTCCGATTTTCTCCCAGTCCGCAATGTTCACAACGTACACCCGAGTCCTTACAACGTCCGAAAGCGAAGCCCCAGCGTTTTTCAGAGCCGTTTCAATATTCCGAATAGTTTGTATCGTCTGCGCATATGGATCGCCTATTCCAACGATGCCGCCTTTTCCATCAGTCGCCGTTGTGCCCGATACGTGAATATAAGATCCTACTTTAACTGCCCGTGAGTACCCAACAATTGGCTCCCACGCGGTCCCGGATGAGTAATTTTTTCTTGTCATAGGTAGGTACTGCTTTAGCTATTTAACGCCGGCGTGAGCCGCGGCGAAGCCGTCGGCTCCACGCACTGGTTAGGCTCCTCGCTAGCTATTTGCTCTGGCCGTTGGCAAACGCCTGCAGCTCAGAGAGCTTCTTAAGATCCTGATACTTGCCGTCACGCTCGACATAGAGCTGAAACAGCTCGGGCTCCCCAATAACGCCCCGCCCGAAAGTGCCGACCATGAGACTGACATGAGCCTTCATGCCAGAGCCAACCGGAAGAATTGCTTCGACACAGGCAGGGAAATCTCGACCTTTATCGGCTGGGCCTCCCGTTTGCTCGCCGCAATCATTGACCTCCCAAACGAGCCCCGCGGGCGGGCGAGCCAGAGAGCCAAGCCAGTCTGCAAGCGGAACCGGAGGCAGCGTGCTGTCAAGCTCCACTGCAGGAACGTTCTGGGCCGCTACGATCAACGGCTGCTCGGAAGCATCCTGAGCAACAGCCGAACCAGAGAGCGCAGCGAGCACCATAAAACACCGGAAAAGACGGTTCATCGTTCTTGTTCTCTGGGGCCTAACGTGTAGTTGACCGGCCGCGCATAGCGTGGTCCGCTCGAACTGCGTGTTAGAACCGGTGGCCGATGCCGCAAAAGCCAGCGCGGGCCACCGATCCTTATTCTTGTTCTTAAACAGTGCCGCCAATGGCTGGGCTAATCGCCCGATGCCGCATTAGCCAACCTTGATGTTGATGAAGATTAGCAGCCACGGAAAGTACTGCCGAACCGGCTATCTCCACCGAGGCTCAAGCGCCTGCCGAGGCCGCTGCTGAACGGAGCCACCTGGTGAGCGAAAGGATCCTGCGGCAAGGCGGGAGTAGGGCGCTGAACGAGCCGCGACTACCGAGCCAAGCAAAAGCAAACTCCGGTGGGCCGCCCCTAACTGTTTAATTAAAAGGCTTAGGAAGCCAATATGCACGGGATAACGCTGATAAGCACATTCTCTTGATCTTTCGTAAGCCGCGCCAGTCTTGGGCTTGGCACGATACTGTATATTTATACAGCACTAAATAATCGTGAAAAACGTCACTCCTTCTACTCCCCTTCAATCACCTCCGCCCAAGCTCCTGGAGCAACTAAAGCGTTGCATTCGCGACAATCATTATAGTATGCGCACGGAAGATGCTTATGTCTATTGGGCAAGATGGTATATCCGATTCCATAGCTTGCGCCATCCCATGAATATGGGAGCTGAGGAAATTCGACTGTTTCTGTCTTATCTTGTCAACGAACGTAAAGTAGCAGGTTCCACTTATACCCAGGCGCTTTGCGCCCTGCTCTTTCTTTACAAAAAGCTGTTGAAGATCGACATCGGCTGGATCGATGGCGTCCACCGGCCTACTCGTGCACCCAAGCGCCCGACCGTTCTGACAACGCAAGAAGTCGAACTGGTTTTGTCCCAAATGGAAGGCACACACGCATTGTTCGCGAAGTTACTATATGGCACCGGCATGCGGCTGATGGAAAGCGCACAATTGCGCATTAAGGATGTCGACTTCCAGCGACGGGAAATCACAGTCCGCCAAGGCAAGGGCGGCAAGGATCGCATGACCATGTTGCCAATGTCGCTGGTAGCGCCGTTACGGGAACATTTGGAAAAGGTTCGATTACTGTATGATGATGACCGCGCATGCCAGCGAAACGGCGTCATGCTGCCTAATGCGCTAGAAAGAAAATATCCGCAGGCCGCCACACACTGGGGTTGGTTCTGGGTTTTTCCTTCCGACCATGAAGCCACCGATCCACGTAGCGCAATCGTGCGCCGGCACCATGTCTACGAACAGACCGTTCAACGAGCCATCAAACGTGCTGTGGCAGCAGCCAAGCTGACCAAGCCAGCTTCGACGCATACCCTGCGCCACAGTTTTGCCACGCACTTATTGGAAGCGGGATATGACATACGGACCGTCCAAGAATTACTGGGGCATGCTGACGTGTCCACCACCATGATTTATCTTCACGTATTGAATAAAGGCGGACGCGGCGTCAACTCGCCGATGGATGCATTAAGGTAGACCCGCTCCACAAGCGAATAAGTTTTTACCCAAGACAATCAATCTCGTCCGGATTCCTCTCCCAACTCCCTGCCGCGCGCGGAAGCTGCGTGCAGCGCCTTCACGATGGCCTGTTTGACACCGGATTGCTCCATGCTGGTCAGTGCGGCATAAGTGGTGCCACCCTTGGATGTAACGCGCTCGCGCAGGACCGAAACCGGCTCAGTTGAATCGGCCGCCAGCTGCGACGCGCCGACAAAGGTGGCAATCGCCAGCTGCGTACCCTGCTCGGCGGTCAGGCCCATTTCCTGCGCGGCTTGCTGCATCGCTTCGATGAAATAAAACACATACGCCGGGCCACTGCCGGATACGGCCGTCACTGGGTCGATCAGCGCTTCATCGTCGAGCCAGACGGTGGCGCCGACTGCGCGCATGATTGCATCGGCGGCTTCGCGCTGGGCAGCGGATACGCCCGCCATGGCCACCATGCCGGTGATACCCTTGCCGATCAAGGCCGGCGTATTGGGCATGGTGCGCACGATCGCCGTGTGGCCATTCAGCCAGCGCGACAGGTCGGCGGCACGGATGCCGGCGGCAATCGACAGGATCAGCTGCTTGCTCACATGTGGCTGCAATTGCGCTGCCACCTCTTTCATTTGCTGCGGCTTGACTGCCAAAACGATCACGTCGCATTGCCCCAGTTCGGCGCCGGTGGTTTGCGCCGTCGTCACGCCGAACTGCTGCGCGAGCTTTTGCAGGGCCTCGGCGTTCGGGTCGATCACATGGATATTCTCTGCAGCCGTAAGCTTGTCGGCCAGGCCGCCGATCAGGGCGGTGGCCATGTTGCCGCCGCCAATGAAACCGATTTTCAAATTGTTTTGCATGATGGTCTTTCTGAGTTTGCTGAATTGTTTATTCGGTGCGGGTTCATTGACCGGGAACATAGGCGCGCCGGCCGAAAATCGCGCTGCCTACCCGCACGATGGTCGCGCCTTCGGCAACCGCGGCTTCGAGGTCGCCTGACATGCCCATCGACAGCGTATCGAGCGGCAAGCCCTCGGCGCGCAGGACATCGAACAGTGAACGCAACGCGTGGAATGCGACGCGCTGTTGTTGCTGATTATCGGTCGGTTCGGGAATCGCCATCAGGCCGCGCAGGCGCAACCGCGGCATGCCGGCCACGGCACGGACAAGCGCGGCAGCCTCCTCAACCGGCGCACCGCTCTTGCTGGCCTCGCCGCTGACGTTGACCTGCACGCAAACATTCAACGGCGGCAAATGCGCCGGGCGCTGGTTCGACAGGCGCTGCGCAATCCTGGCGCGGTCGATTGCATGCACCCAGTCGAAATGCTCGGCGATCTGGCGCGTCTTGTTGCTCTGGAGCGGGCCGATGAAGTGCCATGTCAGGGAATGGCCGGGCAGTGCCGTGCGCACTGCCGCCATCTTGTCGAGCGCTTCCTGCAGGTAGTTTTCCCCGAACGCGGTCTGCCCGGCCGCTACCGCTTCGATCACCGCTTCCGCGCCAAAGGTCTTGGAAACGGCTAGCAAGGCAATCTCGTGGGGCTCGCGCGACACTGCATGCGCTGCTTCGGCAATCCTGTGCTGCACGGCTTGCAAGTTGTGGGCGATTGTGGACATAATCAAAATACTTTACACGATGCAAGCATGCATTTCATAAATAACAAGTATCGCGCAAGCTGGATCCATTGCGATATTGGCACCTTTCGATCGGCTCAGGGATTATAAATGGACATTTCCGAACTTCTCGCATTTTCCGTCAAGAATAATGCTTCCGACTTGCACCTGTCGGCCGGCTTGCCGCCGATGATCCGCGTGCATGGCGACGTACGCCGCATCAATCTGCCGCCGCTGGAACACAAGGATGTGCATGGCATGGTGTATGACATCATGAACGACGGCCAGCGCAAGGTGTATGAAGACAAGCTGGAAATCGACTTTTCGTTTGCGATTCCGGGCTTGGCGCGGTTTCGCGTGAATGCCTTCAACCAGGATCGCGGCGCCGCCGCCGTGCTGCGGACCATTCCATCGAAGATCCTGAGCCTGGAGCAATTGAATACGCCAAAGATCTTTGGCGACTTGGCCCTGAAACCACGCGGCCTGGTGCTGGTCACCGGGCCGACCGGCTCGGGCAAGTCGACCACGCTGGCGGCCATGGTCAACCATGTCAATGAAACCGAATATGCGCATATCCTGACGATTGAAGATCCGATCGAATTCGTGCACGACTCGAAAAAATGCCTGATCAACCAGCGCGAAGTCGGGCCGCACACCCACTCCTTTACGGCCGCGTTGCGCTCGGCGCTGCGCGAAGATCCGGACGTGATCCTGGTGGGCGAATTGCGTGACCTGGAAACCATCCGCCTGGCCTTGTCGGCGGCCGAAACCGGTCACCTGGTGTTCGGTACGCTGCACACCTCGTCGGCGGCAAAAACCATTGACCGTATCATTGACGTGTTCCCCGGCGATGAAAAGGAAATGGTGCGCGCGATGCTGTCCGAATCGCTGCAGGCAGTGATTTCGCAAACGTTGCTGAAGACCAAGGATGGCAATGGCCGGGTGGCCGCGCATGAGATCATGCTCGGCACGCCGGCGATCCGTAACCTGATCCGCGAAGCCAAGATTGCGCAAATGTATTCGGCGATCCAAACCGGTTCCAACGTCGGCATGCAAACCCTTGACGGCAACCTGACCGACCTGGTCCGGCGCAACATTATTTCACCGGCAGCGGCACGCTCGGCAGCCAAGACGCCGGAGAATTTCCCGGGATAATTAATTTAGTGGCCAGTGCGATAATAAGCGACTAACCGCAGGATCACCGCATTAAGGAAGCAAAATGGAACGCGATCAAGCAACCAAATTCATGTATGACTTGTTGCGACTGATGGTCAGCAAGAATGGCTCCGACCTGTTCATCACCGCAGAATTCCCACCGGCATTCAAGATCGACGGCAAGATGACGCCAGTCTCGAACCAGCCGCTGACCGCCAACCATACGATTGAGCTGGCGCGCGCCATCATGAGCGACAAGCAGGCGGCCGAATTCGAAGCTAAGAAGGAATGCAACTTCGCGATCAGCCCCGGCGGCCTGGGCCGTTTCCGGGTGTCGGCATTCGTGCAGCAAAGCCACGTCGGCATGGTATTGCGCACCATTACCACCAAGATTCCGAAACTCGATGACCTAGGCGTGCCGGTAACGCTAAAAGAAGTGGCGATGACCAAGCGCGGCCTGGTGATCATGGTCGGCGCAACCGGCTCCGGCAAGTCGACCACGCTGGCCGGCATGGTCGGGCATCGCAACGAGCATAGCTATGGCCATATCATCACGGTGGAAGATCCGGTCGAATACATTCATCCGCACCAGAATTGCATCGTCACCCAGCGCGACGTCGGCGTCGACACCGAAGACTGGGGCACCGCGCTGAAAAACGCCTTGCGCCAGGCGCCGGACGTGATCCAGATCGGCGAGATCCGCGACCGTGAAACGATGGAGCATGCGATTGCCTTTGCCGAGACCGGTCACCTGTGCCTGGCCACCATGCACGCCAACAGCTCGAACCAGGCGCTGGACCGGATCATCAACTTTTTCCCGGAAGAGCGCCGCCAGCAATTGCTGATGGATTTGTCGCTGAATCTGAAGGCCATGATTTCACAGCGCCTGGTGCCCTTGCGCGATACCAAGGGGCGCTGTGTCGCCGTCGAAATCATGCTGAATTCTCCGTTGATTTCCGACCTGATCTTCAAGGGCGATGTGCATGAGATCAAGGAGATCATGAAAAAATCGCGCGAGCTTGGCATGCAGACATTCGACCAGGCGCTGTTCGATTTGTATGAAGAAGACAAGATTTCCTATGAAGATGCGTTGCGCAATGCCGACTCAGTGAATGACTTGCGCCTGGCAATCAAGTTGCGCGGCAAGGACGCGAAGGGACGCGACTTGTCCAAGGGTACGGAGCATCTGGGCATCGTATGACCACTGTGCATGATTTTGGCGCCGAAACCCTTTCCGGCACCAAAATCGATCTGCAACAGTATCGCGGCAAGGTCCTGTTGATCGTCAATACCGCCAGTCACTGCGGCTTTACGCCGCAATACCGGCAACTGGAGCAGCTGCATCGTCAATATCAAGCGCGCGGCCTGGTCGTGCTCGGCTTTCCATGCAACCAGTTCGGCCGGCAAGAGCCCGGCAGCGCCGCCGAAATCGGCGCTTTTTGCGAAAAAAATTACGGCGTCAGTTTCCCTTTGCTGGCCAAGGTCGATGTCAACGGTGCGCAGGCCCATCCGCTGTTTGCGCACTTGAAAGACCAGGCGCGCGGCATATTTCACACCCGGTCCATCAAGTGGAATTTCACCAAGTTCCTGGTAAAAAAAGATGGCAGCGTGTACCGGCGTTACGGCCCGCGCACTGAGCCGCACCGGATCGCCGCCGATATTGACCAGTTGCTGGCGCAATAAACGCTTTCAGGGCGTCGGCGTGCATTGCGCTGCGCCGTGGTTAAATCATGCCGAACAGTTTCAAGCCCAGCGGCAGCAGAATCGCGGTCAGCGCACCCGACACGCCCATCGCCAAACCGGCAAACGCACCCATTTCCTCGCTGACTTGAAACGCCCGGGCGGTTCCCAGTCCATGTGATGTGACGCCCAGCGCAAACCCGGCGATGCTGTGGTCGTGCACCTTGATTAATTTGAGCACGCCGTGCGCCACGGTGGCGCCGACAATGCCGGTGATTAATACCAGCACGGCGGTCAGCGACGGCAAGCCGCCGATTTTTTCGGCGATGCCCATCGCAATCGGCGTCGTGACCGATTTCGGCGCCAGCGACAACACGATTTCCGGCGATGCGCCGAGCGCCCAGGCAATGCCCATCGCAGTCACGACCGCCGTCGCGCAGCCGAGCAAGGCGCCCATCGAAAACGCGAACCAGTGGCGTTTCAGCTTTGCCACCTGCTGATACAACGGCACTGCCAGCGCTACGGTTGCCGGGCCGAGCAGGAAGTGGACAAACTGCGCGCCGTCAAAATAGTTTTCATAAGGCGTATCGGTCAACAGCAGGATGGCCACCAGGATGGCCACTGCAATCACCACCGGATTGGCCAGCGCACTCGCCTTGGCGCGCACATGCAGGGCAAACGCAAACTGATAGGCCAGCAATGTGGCTGTCAGCCACAGTAGCGGCGAGGTGGCCAGATAGACCCAGATATTGTTGAGGTTCGGATTCATTTCTGCAACCACTTGATCGACAGCGCCGTGACAATGATCGCCAGTACGGTACTGATCACCAGCGCCACCACGATCGGCAGCCATTCGGCGGCAATCCGCTGGCCATGGACCATGACCCCGACGCCGGCCGGCACAAACAGGATCGACAGGTGCCGTAGCAAGCCTTGCGCGGTTGGCGCCAGTTTTTCCAGCGCATCCGCTTTCAGCATCAAATAGCAAAACAGCAGCAGCATGCCGATCACCGGCCCCGGAATCGGCAGCGAAAAACCATGCGCGATGGCTTCGCCGATGGTTTGGAACAGCAACAGGGTGACAAAGGTATTGATCATTTTTTTGTGACTGAAATAATGGAAAAAATGCAGCCAGAATAAGGCAGCCCATATCTTACCGCAGCACCGGCAACTCAAGCTGACGGGAAGACGACTGCGACTTCATGCATAATCCGGTCTGGGAGCCCGCGCCGATGGCAGCACCGGCATCAGCCCTTAGCCACGCGACAGGCAAGCTGCCGGCATGGCGCGCGCCAATGGCAAGGCCGTAGCCCCTGAACTCATCATTTTTTACTGGGAAATACACAACATGGGCAATCGACTTTCCAAAATCGCCACCCGCACCGGCGACAATGGCACTACCGGCCTGGGCGACGGCAGCCGCACCGGCAAGGATAGCTTGCGCATTCAGGCGCTGGGCGATGTGGATGAATTGAATTCGCAGCTCGGTGTGTTGTTGTGCGAAGACTTGCCAGCCGCCATGCGGGAAGAGCTGGTGTCGATCCAGCATGACTTGTTCGATCTCGGCGGCGAGCTATGCATTCCCGGCTACAGCATGATTACCGAAGTGCATGTTGCCCGTCTGGATGCCTTGTTGGAAAAATACAATGCGGATCTGCCGCCCTTGAAGGAATTCATCCTGCCGGGCGGCTCGCGCGCAGCGTCGGTGGCGCATGTCTGCCGCACCGTATGCCGCCGCGCCGAGCGCAGCATCGTCGGCCTGGGCCAGGCCGAATCGCTGCATGACCACCCGCGGCACTACATGAACCGGCTGTCGGATCTGCTGTTTGTGCTGGCGCGGGTATTGAACCGGCATGCGGGCGGCGCCGACGTATTATGGGAGAAAGAGCGCAAGCGCGATGGCTGAATCCGGCTGCGGGCCTGGTCCATGATGCCGATAAAAAAAGCGACGCCAGGACGTCGCTTTTTTTATCATGCAGCGTAAATGGGTCTATTGCTGGCGCTTGTCGAATTCGATCAGCGCATAGGCCGAATGGTTATGGATCGATTCGAAATTCTCCGCTTCCAGTGTGTAGGCGGCAATCCGGCCATCCGCATTCAGCATGCCGGCCACGTCGCGCACCAGGTCTTCGACGAATTTCGGATTGTCATAGGCGCGCTCGGTCACGTATTTTTCATCCGGGCGCTTGAGCAAACCATACAGTTCGCAGGATGCCTGTTCCTCGATCTTGGCGATCAGTTGATCGACCAGGATATCGCCGGCCAGCACCGCATTGACGGTGATGTGCGAACGCTGGTTATGCGCGCCATAGGCAGAGATTTTTTTCGAGCACGGGCACAGGCTGGTGACCGGCACCATCACCTTCAGGGTCACTTCGACGTCGTCGCCGCGGATCTCGCCGGTCATGCCGACTTCATAATCCATCAGGCTTTCGACGCCGGAGACCGGCGCGGTCTTGTTGATGAAATACGGGAAAGTCAATTCGACGCGGCCGGCCTCGGCTTCCAGCAGCTTGACCATCTTGCGCATCAAGCTGGCGAAATGGCTGATATCGAGCGGCGCGCGGTTACCTTCCAACAACGCGATGAAGCGCGACATGTGCGTGCCCTTCTGGTCTTCGGGCAGTTGCACATACATGTTCCAGGTGCCGACCGTGGGCTGCGCGCCCGAGCTGGTCTTGATCGAGACCGGATAGCGTACGCCCTTGACGCCGACGCGCTGGATCGTCAGGCGACGGGTATCCAGCGTGCTCTGCACATCGGGAATGGTGGTCAGATTCAAATCGCGCGTATTCATCGCCATACTTTCTAAGAATGCCGTCACCGCTGGCGACAGCCTGTCTACAATGTGTTATTCACCACCAAGCGCGGTTGATCCTTGCCGAACCGCTGCCTGATCGATGCTGCGATACCGGCAGCATCCAGTCCGCACATGGCCAGCAATTGGGATGCATCGCCATGGTCTATAAATTTGTCCGGCAAGCCCAAATGCAATAGCGGCTTGACAATACCGGCTTCAGCCAGCGCTTCGGCCACCGCGGCGCCGGCGCCGCCCATGACCGCACCCTCTTCGACCGTGACCAAAGCATCATGGGTTTCTGCCAGTTGCCGGAGCAACTCGGTGTCCAGCGGCTTGACGAAACGCATATTGGCAACGGTGGCGTTCAACGCATCAGCGGCGGCGATGCTTGGCGCGACCATGGTGCCGAATGCCAGGATCGCAATTCCCTTGCCGGTACGCCGGACTTCGCCTTTGCCAAGCGGGATGGTGTGCAAATCCATTGCCGGTGCAGCACCGACACCTGCGCCGCGCGGATAACGCACGGCAGCAGGGCCATTATATTGGAAAGCGGTGGACAGCATCTGACGGCACTCGTTTTCATCGGACGCGGCCATCACCACCATGTTGGGAATGCAACGCAGGTAGGCCAGATCATAATTGCCGGCATGGGTTGCGCCGTCAGCGCCCACTAACCCGGCGCGGTCCAGCGCAAACGTGACATCCAGGTTTTGCAGCGCGACGTCGTGGATCAGCTGGTCATAGGCGCGCTGCAGGAATGTAGAGTAAATGGCAACTACCGGCTTCAAGCCTTCGCATGCCATGCCGGCGGCAAAGGTGACCGCGTGCTGTTCGGCGATGCCGACATCGTAATAGCGCTCGGGAAAACGCTGCTCGAACTGCACCATGCCTGAGCCCTCGCGCATGGCCGGGGTGATGCCGACCAGGCGCTTGTCGGCGGCGGCCATGTCGCACAGCCAGTCGCCAAACACTTGCGTGTAGGTGATTTTGCCGGCAGCGGCCGGCTTGATGCCTTCGGCCGGGTTGAACTTGCCCGGGCCGTGGTACAGCACCGGATCGGCTTCGGCCAGCTTGTAGCCCTGGCCTTTTTTGGTGACCACATGCAGGAATTGCGGTCCCTGCAAATTTTTCAGGTTTTGCAGGGTCGGGATCAGCGATTCGAGATCATGGCCATCGATCGGGCCGATGTAATTGAAGCCAAATTCCTCGAACATGGTGGCCGGCACAATCATGCCTTTGGCATGTTCTTCAAAGCGCTTGGCCAGTTCCAGCATCGGCGCCGGCAATACGGTCTTGCCGACATTCTTGGCAGCCGCATAGAATTTGCCGGACATCAGCCGCGCCAGATAACGGTTCAATGCGCCCACCGGCGGCGAGATTGACATATCGTTGTCGTTCAGGATTACCAGCAGCTTGACATCGTCATGCACGCCGGCATTGTTCAATGCCTCGAATGCCATGCCGGCGGTCATCGCGCCATCGCCGATCACGGCAATTGCATGCCGGTTCTCGCCCTTGGTTTTGGCAGCCAGCGCCATGCCCAGAGCGGCGGAAATCGAGGTGGACGAATGGGCGGTGCCGAACGTGTCGTATTCGCTTTCGTCGCGGCGCGGGAAACCCGAAATGCCGTTGAACTGGCGCAGCGTGTCCATGCGGTCGCGACGGCCGGTCAGGATCTTGTGCGGATAGGTCTGGTGGCCGACATCCCAGACGATGCGGTCTTCCGGCGTATTGAAGACGTAATGCAGCGCAATCGTCAACTCGACCGTGCCCAGATTGGACGACAGATGGCCGCCAGTCTTGGAGACCGAATCGAGCACGAAGGCGCGCAATTCGTCAGCCAGCGGTTTTAATTCGGCACGCGGCAGGCAGCGCAGATCGGCGGGTCGATTGATTTTTTTCAGCAAGTCCATAGTGGATCTTTTCTATTTTGTTGGGGATAGGATCACGCGTAAATTCCGCCCCGCACTTTTATCTTGTTGGAGACAGAGTAGCGCTGCGCTTGGCTCTGCACCGCATTTTAGTCAGTTGGGGACAGAGTACCGCTACGCTTAACTCTGTCCCGCATTCTAGTCAGTTGAGGACAGAGTACCGCTACGCTTAACTCTGTCCCGCAATAACTAAGATTTTCTTTCGACGATCAAGTCCGCGAGTTCGCGCAAGCGCTGCGCCTGGTCGCCGAAGCACGCGACCGCTGCATGCGCATCATTGCGCAATTTACCGGCCAGCGCCTGCGACGCTTCCAGCCCAAGGAGCGAGACATAGGTCGGCTTGTTGTCGGCCGCATCCTTGCCGGCGGTTTTGCCCAGCACGGCCGAGTCTGCGGTCGCATCCAGGATATCGTCGACCACTTGAAACGCCAAGCCGACCGCGCCGGCATAGGCATCGAGCGCCGTCACCTCCGCCGCCGACAAGGTTTTGCCGCACCAGGCCCCCAGCAGCACTGAAGCGCGCAACAGCGCGCCGGTCTTGAGCCGGTGCATCTGCTCCAGCTGGTCCAGCGACAGACTCATCCCGACGCTGGCCAAGTCGATTGCCTGGCCGCCGCACATGCCGGACGAACCGGCAGCCTCGGCCAGCAAACGCACCATTGCCAGCTTGCGCGCAGCATCCGCATCGCCTTCGGCCAGCACCAGAAACGCTTGCGACTGCAACGCATCGCCGGCCAGCAAAGCGGTGGCTTGATCGTATTTCACATGCACGGTGGGTTTGCCGCGCCGTAGCGCATCGTCATCCATGCACGGCATGTCGTCATGCACCAGTGAATAGGCATGAATCATTTCCACGGCAGCGGCTGCACGTTGCAGGATGTCGGCAGGTGCATCGAACAATTCTCCGGCGGCCAACACCAGCAGCGGACGCACCCGCTTGCCGCCATCCAGGACCGCGTAGCGCATTGCCGCGTGCAGGTGCGCCGGCACGGCCGATTCTGCCGGCAACAGCGATGCCAATCCCTGCTCCATCGCCAGTTGGGCCGTGGTTACCCAATCGCCAAATGCCTGCTGCCCGGCCTCTCGCGCCCCGTTCATTCCTCATCCTCGGCGGCATCAACTGCAAACGGCTTCAACATGTCGCCTTCCAGCACCTTGACCTGGTTCTCGACCTTGTCGAGCTGCCCGGCGCAATACTTCACCAGTTCGGAACCACGTTTGTAAGCAGCCACGGACGCTTCCAGCGGCAGCTCGCCTGCTTCCATTTGATCGACTAATTGCTCCAGTTCCGCCATCGCTTGTTCAAACGATATCGGTTCACTGGCTGGAACAACAGGTTTTTTTGACATAAGTGACAAATTTTAAGTGTAGCCCGTCATTTTAAAACAAACCAACTCGCCGGGTAGAAAAACCGGGAAAGCTTTGTTGCAACGCACTTTCTCGAATCTCAAGCAAGCGCCCAGGAAATGGGCTTGCTTGGTCCAATAAATTTGTATTTTGATATTAAATTTGTTTTTTTATCGCAATCACACCCTTGCCTCGGCGTGGGTCGACAAATGCAAACGATAATGATTTTCATTTAACATCATTAAAATTTCACTTATAATCCCTGCTAACCATCATCAAGTTCCGGAGGAAAGCCAATGAAGCTTTTGTACACTCTTGTAGCCGCAGCAATTGCTGCCCTCAGCATCACTTCCACTGCCATTGCCGACGAAGTTGTAGTTTATTCGGCCCGCAATGAGCAATTGATCAAGCCCTTGTTCGACGCGTACACCAAGCAGACCGGCACGGCCATCAAGTTCGTCACTGACAAGGAAGGTCCGCTGCTGGAAAAACTGAAAGCCGAAGGCGCCAATACCCCGGCCGACCTGCTGATTACGGTGGACGCCGGCAACCTGTGGCAGGCTGCCAACGAGGGCCTGCTGCGGCCGATCAATTCATCGACGCTGAACGCCAATATCCCGAGCCACTTGCGTGATCCGAAGAACCAGTGGTTTGGCCTGTCGGTGCGCGCCCGGACTATTTTCTACAATCCAAAAAACGTGAAACCGGCAGACCTGTCGACCTACGAAGACTTGGCCAGTGCGAAATGGAAAAACCGCCTGTGCCTGCGCACCTCGAAAAAGGTGTACAACCAGTCGTTGGTGGCGATGATGATCGAAGAGCACGGCGAAGCCAAAACCGAGCAGATCGTCAAAGGTTGGGTCAACAATCTGGCAACCGATGTTTTTTCCGATGACACCAAGATGCTCGAAGCCATCGGCGCTGGACAGTGCGATGTCGGCATCGCCAACACTTATTATTTCGGCCGTCTGCTTAGCAAGAAACCCACGCTGCCGGTTGCTATTTTCTGGGCAAATCAGAATGACAAGGGCGTGCATGTCAATATTGCGGGCGCGGGTGTGACTAAGCATGCGAAAAATCCTGCCGGCGCACAGAAACTGGTTGAATGGTTGTCGTCGGCCCAGGCACAGAATCTGTTTACCGACCTCGACATGGAATATCCGGCCAATCCGAAAGTCAAGCCGGATGAACGATTGGTGGGTTGGGGCAGCTTCAAGCCGAACCTGATCAATGTCAGTAAGGCCGGCGAATTGCAGGCAACGGCGGTCAAACTGATGGACCGCGCCGGTTACAAGTAAGCGGCCGCCTGCTTGAACCCCGACCGCAAAAGCGGGCAGTCGACCACTGCTCGCTTTTGCCGTTTTTAAACATGTGAGCCAGCTGGGCACTTTGAATCAGCCATCATGAAAACCGCCGTTCCCGACGCTTTTTTCCCGCCCGTATCGCAGCCCCGGCTGCTGCTGGCGCGCTGGCTGACCGGCTGGCGGCTTGCTGCATTTCTGGTGTCGCTGATCACGCTGGTGCCCCTGATGGTGGTGCTGTCCTCCTTCCTGTATCCGCAGTCGGAGATCTGGGACCATCTGGCGCAGCACGTGCTGCCCGAAATACTGCTCAATTCGCTGTGGCTGGTGTTGGGCGTGGCGATCGGCACCGGTTTGATCGGCGTGAGCCTGGCCTGGCTGACCGCCGTATGCGAGTTTCCCGGCAGCCGTTTTTTCGCCTGGGCGCTGATGCTGCCGCTGGCCATGCCCGCGTACGTGACGGCATTCGTGGCAATCGGCTTGCTCGACTTCACCGGTCCGCTGCAAACCCTGTTGCGCGAATGGTTCGGCAGCAGCGCCTGGTTTCCGCGCATCCGTTCGCGCGGCGGCGTGATCCTGGTGATGACGCTGGCGCTCTACCCGTATGTCTACCTGCTGGCGCGCAATGCTTTTTTAACCCAGGGCAAGCGCGCGCTGGAAGCCGGCCAGTCGCTCGGCCTGAGCCGCCGCAAGGGCTTTGCCAGGATTGCGCTGCCGATGGCGCGCCCTTGGATTGTCGCCGGCATTATGCTGGTCTTGATGGAAACGCTGGCCGACTTCGGCACCGTCGCCATCTTCAACTACGACACCTTTACCACGGCGATTTACAAGGCATGGTTTGGCCTGTTTTCACTATCGACCGCATCGCAACTGGCCTCGATCCTGGTCTTGATCGTGTTTGCGCTGGTGGCCACGGAACAGCATTGGCGCGGTGTAAGGCGCTATCATGCCGGCGGCAAGGCGCAGGCATCGAAGTACCGGCTCAAGCCGGTGTTGGGTTGGGTCACCTGCCTGATGATCGGCCTGTTTTTTTGCGTCGCGTTCGTGATTCCGCTGCTGCAATTGCTGATATGGAGCGGCAGCGTGTTCGCCGAGGATTTCGATGCGCGCTATCCGCTGTTCGTCTGGCATTCAGTGCTGCTGTCGGCGATAGCGGCCGGCCTGGTGGTGGTGGCGGCCCTTATCCTGTCGTATGCGCTGCGCCTGTACCGCGACTGGCCGACCCGCTTCTTCGTGCAACTATCAACGCTGGGCTACGCGATCCCCGGCACCGTGCTGGCAGTCGGCATTTTCATCCCGGTAGCCTGGCTTGACAATCAGCTGCTGGCCTGGCTGCATCCATGGACCGACATGGGCGGCAGCATACTCAAGGGCACGCTGACGGTGATGCTGTTTGCCTATGTCGCACGCTTCCTGGCGCCCGGCTTCAATGCGATCGACAGCGCGATGCAGCGCATTACCCGCAGTCAGGATGAAGCCGCGCGCGGCATGGGTTTTACCGGCTGGCGCCTGCTCGCGCATGTGCATGTGCCGCTGTTGCGCGGCGGGTTGCTGACTGCAGCCCTGCTGGTGTTCGTCGATGTGATGAAGGAAATGCCGATTACGCTGATGACGCGCCCGTTCGGCTGGGACACCCTGGCAGTCAGGATTTTTGAGATGACCTCGGAAGGCCAGTGGGAACGCGCGGCCTTGCCGGCGGTCGCGCTGGTGATTGCCGGCCTGTTGCCGGTAATTTTGCTGACCCGGCAATCCGCGCAGTAAAATGGAAACATGATTATTTCTTCGTTGAGTGCAGCCGCTGATGGCGAGCCGATGCTGCAGCTGGCCGGGGTGTCGCACACCTACCATCAAGCCACTACTTTTTCCAACTTGAGCTTTTCACTTGCGCGCGGCCAGATCGGCTGCCTGCTCGGTCCTTCCGGCTGCGGCAAGACGACCGCGTTGCGCTGCATTGCCGGCTTCGAAGCCATTGCCGAAGGCGAAATCCATGTCAACCGGCGCCTGATCAGCAAGCGCGATTTTTCGCTGCCTGCCGAACAACGCCACATCGGCATGGTGTTCCAGGACTATGCGCTGTTTCCGCATCTGGATGTGCGGCGCAATATCGGCTTCGGCCTGCGCGGCTTGAGTCGCGAAGACTGCCTGCGCCGGGTCGAAGAAATGCTGGAAGTGGTCGGCCTGCAAACGCTCGGCAAGTCTTATCCGCATGAGCTGTCCGGCGGCCAGCAGCAGCGGGTGGCGCTGGCGCGCGCATTGGCGCCGCGTCCGGACCTGCTGCTGCTCGATGAACCATTTTCCAACCTGGATGTTGAACTGCGCGAGCGTCTCGGGCTGGAAGTGCGGGACATATTGAAGCAGCAAAATGCCACCGCCATTCTGGTCACGCATGACCAGCATGAGGCATTCGCCATTGCCGATGAAATCGGCATCCTGCATCGCGGTGTGATTCAGCAGTGGGATACGCCCTACCAGCTATACCATGAGCCGGCGAATCGCTTTGTTGCCGACTTCATCGGCGAAGGCGTGCTGATTCCGGGCAAGGTGCTGAATGCCGACCGCATCGAAGTCGAGCTCGGCATCGTGCCGGCCAAACTGCAGGAAAGCTGCTGCCTCGGATGCACCGTCGATGTGCTGATCCGGCCCGACGACCTGATTCATGACGACCTGAGTCCGATGCAGGCCACCGTCGTGGCCAAGGCCTTTCGCGGCGCGGAATTTCTGTATACGCTGCAGCTGGCGAGCGGCGCCCGGGTGCTGTCACTGGTGCCCAGCCACCACAACCATGCGCTGGGCGAAAAAATCGGCATCAAGCTGGAAATCGACCATGTGATCGCATTCCAGCGCTAGCCCCTGATCACGACGGACGCTATTTGCGGAATTCCCGGGCTCGTTCCTTGAGCGGCTTGCCCGGATTGCCCGACCAGCCATCGAAGCGGGTTTGCATCAGTTGCTCAAGCCGGTCGATGCGCGCAGCCGGCGCCGGATGCGTTTTGAACATCAGCGAGAAATGACTGTCCTGGCTGCTTTGCCCTTGCAAATCCTGCAGTACCGCTGGCAAGCCGAACGGATCATAGCCGGCACGCGCTGCGATCACCACGCCGAGATGGTCCGCCTCGAATTCATCGGACTGGTCAAGGCCGCTGACAAACACCTTGAGCACCGCATCTTTCACCAACCGGGTGAGTTTCGGGTTGCTGCCAATTTTTGCATTCACCAGGTCGCCGGCAAGCCCGGTCCAGCCGCTGCTCTTGACCGCATGCAGATGGTGTTTTTTAAGAACATGGCCGATTTCATGCGCCAGCACACCCACCAGTTCCGCCTCGCTGCGCATGTGCTCCAGCAAGCCACGGGTGATGAAGATATAGCCGCCGGGCGTGGCAAATGCGTTATAGCCGGCATCATCAAGCACCGCAAACGTCCACGGCAAATCCGGCCGTTCAGTCTGCGCAGCCAGCCACCGGCCCAATGTATTGACATAGCGCTGCATGCCCGGATTGGCCAGCAAGGGCTTGGCGCCCAGCAGGGTTGCCGCGAATTCCTGTCCAAGCGCGATTTCTTCCTGCTCGGTCGGCTCCCTGACAGCCTTGGCCAGGTTGCCTAGCATGCTGCCGAAATCCGGGCTCTTGACCTTGTCGGCAGCGTCGAAATTGGGCAGCTTGAAAGGTAACTGCGCAACGGCCAGCGTCGATACCAGTGCCAACGATGCTGCGATCAGCATGCGTACGATGGTGTTCATGTCAACCTCCAGTCAGGCCGGGAACCGCATTGCCGCTATCGCCGCCTGCAGGCGCAGGCGAGACCGGCTCCATATAATCGACCTGGGCTGGCGCCAGCCCGCTGCGCTGTGCGAATGCTTGCGCAGCACCCTTGCTAACTGCGTACTGCTGCATTTTCCTGAATTCATTCGGATTGGACCGGGCCTTTTGCAAATCTTCTTCTTGCAGGCCGCGCACGCCAGTGGTCACGGTCGCATTGTTGCTTGTGCGGCCGGAGCCCAGCAGATTAGCAAGCGACTCTGCCGCGTTTGGCGAGCGTGGATTGGCGCCGGCATCGGCTGGCGGCTTCAGGTGCATCATGCGCACCCAGCCGGCCAAGCCGGTGCCGGTCTTGACCTCGCTCCAGGCGCCGCTACGCCTCAACACATCGACCCTGGCATTTTCTGCCAGCGAAGTAATTTTGGCGGCATCGGACTGGGCCTGAGCCAACAGGTCGGTGGCGCGATTGGTAAGTGCCGACTCCGCCTGTACCGCTGAAGCGGCAAGCATCAGCGCGAAAGCCACAGCCTTCATGATGGTTTCCTTATGGGTTCGTACAACTTCACTTCAGCGCCCCGTCCCTTGACGGCAAACGCGCCGTGCGGCGCGAAATCGATGGTCGCCATTGCCGTGCATGCCTGCATGGTTTGTTCGCTGACCAGCAAGCGCGCCACGCCCTTGGTCAAGCCTTCGATGCGGCTGGCGAGATTAACCGTATCGCCGATCGCGGTGTAATCAAGTTTCTTTTGGGCACCAATAAAGCCTACCACGGCGGGGCCGGTGTGTACACCGATGCCGACCTCGAAATCCGACATATGCGGATCATCGGCTTGCAACTCTTTTTTGAAGGCCAACAGCACTTCCTGCATCTCCAGCGCGGCCGCGACTGCATGTTCGGCATGCGCGGGGTCATCGACCGGTGCGCCCCAAAATGCCATGATGCAGTCGCCAATGAATTTATCCAGCGTGCCGCCATGCCGAAACACCACATCGACCTGACGATCGAAATAACGGTTCAACAAAGTCACCACTTCCTGCGGCGAGCGGGTCTCCGACAGCGCGGTAAAGCCGCGAATATCGGAAAACAGCACGGTGATTTGCGACGTGCGTCCGGACAGACTTTCCACCGTTTCTCCTTGCTCGACAATCTGGCGCACCACATTCGGATTCAAGAAACGGCCAAACAGCGATACCGCCTGCTCGCGCTGCCGGCGTTCACGCAGATAGCCGCCGATCGCCGCCATCAAAAACCATAGCCACGCAAACGTCAGCGGTGTTGCCAGCGGCAGCAGCAGGTTATGCGCAATCGCCGCATCGGCAAGCGCCAGACTCGCTGCCGATGTCAGCGCAAAAACACTGCCGATGAGCAGCGGATTTTTACGCTGCGCAAATGCCCAGGCCAATCCAAAAATCAAGACCATGCCAAAACCGAATGGCACTGCCGCCGGCACGATGCGCACGCTTTGTCGGTTCTTCAGGTTGTCAATTGCGGTTGCCAGAATATCGACACCGGGAATGTTGCGCCCCATCGGCGTCAAATGATGGTCAAACGCACTGGTGGCGGATGCGCCGATCACAATAATCTTGTTATGAAACAGCGGTGCGAGCTGTGCGTCGAATTGGCGACGTTCGGCCTCACCCAGCGTCATGCGCTGTTCGGTCAGAGTACGGTACAGCGTGCCATACGAATAATGCCGATGCAGGTCGTCTTCCCGCGCCCATCGCATTAAAAAATCATTCCCATCGGGTATGCCAATGCCGAGGTCTTGCACAATACGAGCCGGCATAGACGGCAATTTCCAGCCGCCGACATCGGTTTGCAATGGGGAGCGCCGCAACAAGCCGTCAGTATCCTTGAGGCTATTGATCAAGCCCAGCCGCCACGCACTGCGGTCAATCGCGTGGGGCAGTTCAAGAGTGGCCTGTGCGCCGGCCATGCCGGGCCGGGTAATATTAAAAGCCTCGGCCAGCGCCGGCAAGGCTGCAACGGCGGTTTTGGATGAAGCGGCCACACGTACCGCCGGCAAATATACGATGGAAGACTTCTTGAGCGCATCGGACAGGCGCGCGTCGCTCATCGGACGCTTTGCATCCGGCACTGAAAAAGTCATGTCGAAGACGATTGCGCGCGGCACAAATGTCAGCAGCACTTCCAGCAAGTCTGCGTGGATTTCACGCGGCCATGACCAGAGGCCGGCAATCTCTTGCATGGCGACCATGCTGGGGTCATCGATATCAACCACGATAATTTCCGGATCGGGTTTCTGTTGCGATGCATGGCGCCGCAAATAATGATCGGCCAGCTGGAATTCGGTGATCGACAACAGCTGCAGGCCGAACAATTCAACCGCCAAAATGCCCGCAAAGCACACGGCAGCCATCGCATGCCAGCGCCATGCAGACGGTTTTCTGAACAATTCGACGAAAGAAAAATGCATGCTGCAGCCCGGATTTATGTAAGGAAATATTATCCGCAAGCAAGTCATGTTTGCAACCACGATCTGTTGCCAACTGCGTCTTCATGTCCAGAAAGGGAAAATAACTCGTTACGCATATTGAAAATCGCCGCTAAAGCGCGATATGACCAGTGAACTGGCAATCTTTTAGCCCTGTATTTACGGGTAATTTATTGATTCTTGTTCAAGCCTTATAGGCAATTACGCCGAAGCAATTCCAGCTAAGGTATAATCGCCGGTTCTGTCCAAAATTTCCGTTTCATATTGCTTGAACACAGGTTTTTGCGGATTCTTTCTCTCTTAGGTTGGTGCAAATTAATTTGGGGGTGGGGATGTCCGATCTGGCTACTATTGCCAAGCTTGCGCGCTCGACTGCGCAACTTCCGGTCAACGTTTATCACAACGAACAACTGCTACAGCAGGAAATTCAACAGCTATTCCATCGCGGTCCGCGCTACGCCGGCCACGAACTGATGGTGCCCGAAGTGGGCGACTTTGCCACGCTTGCCTGGGAAAACGAGGGCCGCATGCTGGTCCGCAATTCTCACGGCATTGAACTGCTGTCGAATGTCTGCCGCCATCGGCAAGCCAAGATGTTCAATGGTCGCGGCAATGCCGAGCATATCGTCTGCCCGCTACATCGCTGGACCTATGATTTGAAGGGCGATTTGATTGGCGCGCCGCATTTCAATGAAACGCCTTGCCTGAATCTGTCCAAGACACCATTGCAAAACTGGAACGGCCTGCTATTTGAAAACAATGGCATCAACGTGCGCGAAAAATTGGCCGGCCTGAGCGTAAGTAGGGATCTGGATTTCTCCGGCTACATGTTTGACCATGTCGAAGTGCACGAATGCGACTACAACTGGAAAACCTTCATCGAGGTATATCTGGAGGATTACCATGTCGAGCCGTTCCATCCGGGTCTGGGCAGTTTCGTTTCCTGCGATGATTTGCGTTGGGAATTCGGCCCTGACTACAGCGTGCAAACGGTTGGCGTGCATCGCGGCTTGCAGAAATCCGGCTCGCCGGCCTACCAGAAATGGCAGGAACAGGTACTCAAGTTCCGCAACGGCGAAGCGCCGCCGTTCGGCGCCATCTGGCTAACGCTCTACCCAAACATCATGGTCGAGTGGTACCCGCATGTACTGGTGGTCTCCACCCTGTGGCCAAAGGGACCGCAAAAAACCACCAACGTGGTCGAGTTTTACTATCCTGAAGAAATCAAACTGTTCGAACGCGAATTCGTCGAAGCTGAGCGCGCAGCCTACATGGAGACTTGCATCGAGGATGACGAAATCGCGCTGCGCATGGATGCCGGCCGCAAGATCCTGATGGAGCGCGGCGTCAATGAAGTCGGCCCGTACCAGTCGCCGATGGAAGACGGCATGCAGCATTTTCACGAATGGTATCGCACCAGGATTGACGTATAAGGCAGTGCCAGACTCAGCCGCATGCGATGCGCCTGCAATTGCGGATCTGCGAGCGATACTTGCGCATCGGAGAATCGTCGTCGCGACATGCTGCAATGCGCTCAATATCTGAGTTGCGGAAATATCCTGCACAACCGACAACAGGAGCTTGCGATGCGCTACACCACCCTGATTTCCGCCAACGAACTGGCCCAGCATGCACTGCAGCCAGATTGGGTCATCATCGATTGCCGGCATAATCTGGCTCTGCCCGACGCTGGCCGCCTCGCTTATGAAGCCGGCCACATTCCTGGAGCGCAATTCGCGCATCTGGAGCGCGACCTGTCGGGCAGCAAGACCGATGCAAATGGCAAATTCTGCGGTCGCCATCCATTGCCGCAGCGCGCTGCATTTCTTGAAACCCTGCATCGCTGGGGCATCAACAGCAATTCGCAAGTCATCGCCTATGATGCCAACGGCGGCATGTTTGCGGCGCGCCTGTGGTGGCTGCTGCGCTGGGTCGGCCATGCATCGGTCGCGGTGCTCGATGGCGGCTTGCCGGCATGGACGACGGCCGGCATGTGGCTGTCGACTGAGTTAAAGGGTAAGCCGCACGGCGACCTGATGCCGACGGCATCCCTGGTCAAAAGCGTCGATATCGCCGCCGTTGCAGCCAATGTGATCCGGCCGACGCTGACTGTGGTCGATGCCCGGGCGCCAGACCGGTTCCGCGGAGAGAATGAAACCATCGATCCGGTCGGCGGCCATATTCCTGGCGCGATCAACCGCTTTTTTAAAGACAACCTGCAAGACAATGACTGCTTCAAGCCGGCCGCGCAATTGCAGGCCGAGTGGCGCACGCTCATCCCATCGCCCGAAGCCACCATCATGCAGTGCGGCTCGGGCGTGACAGCCTGCCACAACCTGCTGGCGCTGGAAGTCGCGGGCTTGCCGGGTGCGGCACTGTATCCAGGTTCCTGGAGCGAATGGTGCGCCGATCCGGCACTGCCGGTGGCAAGCGGAGCTGCATAAACCAAGGCAGACAGGACCGGGACACTTGCCGGGCCATGCGGAGCCATTGCCAGGCTCCGGCGTAACGATTTGCATTTGAATAAATGCATTGCCATGAGGAACCTACCGCTACAGGATTTGTCCTGTAAACATACTGACATCACATTGAACCAAGGAGGATTGGATGGATTGGAAATGGATACTTGCGTGGCTGACTGACACCAATATCGCTGGCATATCGCTGCTGAACCTGCTGGTCGCATTGGCGGTTGCCATCGGCAGCTATTTGCTCATGATCTTTGCGGTGAAGATAGCAGCGCAGCGCCTGGAAAAAATCCGCTATCGGACTGACAACCGGATTGACGATCTCATGGCGGAAGTATTAGGCGGCACCAATAAGGCGCTGCTGGCACTGGCAGCCTTGCTGATCGGCGTCGGCATGCTGGATCTGGCGCCGCGCTGGAGTGCGCGGGTCGATCATCTCTGGTTTGTGGCGCTGGGCGTGCAAATCGCCCTCTGGATCAATCGCGCCATCACCATCGGCACCCGCCAGCATTTCACGCGGGAAGAAAATGGGGTCGCCATGGCGGCTACCGCCAGCACCACCCTGATGGTGTGGGGGCTGCGCGTGCTGCTATGGTCGGTGGTGGTGCTGGCGATACTGTCGAATCTGGGGATCAATATCACAGCACTGGTCGCCAGCCTCGGCGTCGGCGGCATTGCCATCGCGCTGGCGGTACAGAATATTCTCGGCGACCTGTTTGCCTCGCTGTCGATTGCAGTCGACAAACCGTTCGAGGTCGGTGACTTCATCATCATGGGCGACGTGCTGGGCAGCGTCGAGCAAATCGGCTTGAAAACCACCCGGCTGCGCAGTCTTGGCGGTGAACAGATCATCCTGTCGAACACCGAACTGCTGAAAAACACCATTCGCAACTACAAGCGAATGGCTGAACGGCGCGTTGTATTCAGCTTTGGCGTGACTTACGACACCACGCCCGATGCAGCCGAAGCAGTGGCCGGCATCGTCAAAACAATTATCCAAAGCCATGAGCAGGCCCGTTTCGATCGGGCCCATCTCAACAAATTCGGCGCCAGCTCGCTGGATTATGAAGTGGTGTATTACGTGCTGGCGCCGGATTACAATGTGTACATGGATATTCAGCAGTCGATCAATTTGCAACTGATGCGTGAACTGCAAACGCTTGGTGTCAGGCGGGCATTGCCGGCACAGGTACTTCATCTCTCCGAAACAGCAGCCAGACCGGCAGCGTCTCAAGAGAAGTCCACGCCGTTGCGTGGCACGGCGAGCGCATGATCGGTTTTGCATTTTGTCACGGCTGGCCCTTCAATGCCAAGGCATTGCAGCAAATTACGAGATTAGCTCTTTTGCCTGCAAAGGTGAAGGCCGATATACATTGATTGCCTGACCCGACGCATACGCAGCATGCAATCCTCGGGCCGCACCAGCGCGTTTATTTACAGCTTCGGTGACGAGGACGGGTTGGCGGCAGTGCCGCTTCCGGCCTCATGCAGCCATCAGCAAGCAGCACGGTCGTGCGCAGTGTGCCTGGCCGGCGCCGCACCGTGCAATCCTGTCAGTGGGCGCCGTTGGTCAAGAAAAGCACGATTGCCACGCCCAGTGCGATCAGCAACACCTGTGGAATCGTCTCGCGCCAGGTGGCGCGGCGCTGCATCTGCGGCATCAGATCGCTGACTGCGATGTAGATAAAGCCGGACGAGGCAAACACCAGTACGAACGGAATCCAGTGGCTTACCTGCTCCAGGGTGAAATAGCCGAGCAGGCCGCCGGCCACCGCCATCAGGCTGCATAGCAGGTTATAGACGTAGGCACGGGTGCGGCTGAAGCCGGCATTCAACAGCACGATGAAGTCGCCGATTTCCTGCGGAATTTCATGGGCGATGATGGCTACAGCCGTGATGATGCCGAGATTGGGATCGGCCAGAAAAGCGGCGGCAATCAGGATGCCGTCGGTAAAATTGTGCAAACCGTCGCCAATCAGGATCATCCAGCCGGATTTACCCGCTTCATGCGCATCATGACCATGCTCATGGTGGTGGCCATCGCCTTCGTAATGATGCGAATGGCGCAGGATCGCGAATTTCTCAAGCAGGAAAAACCCGAGCAGGCCGGCCAACAGAGTCGCAAACAAGGCATGCGTGTCGGCATGCGATTCGAATGCTTCCGGCAATGCATGCAGCAGGGAAGTCGA
>JAKFFK010000272.1:0-11521 GCA_036675285.1 Paucimonas sp.
ACGCTTAAATATCCAGCGGGTCGACTTCGAGCGACCATTTGACCCGCGACTTGCTATCGCGCATCAAGGGCAGCCAGCTTTTCAGGAATGCCTGCAGCGCCGGACGCGAACTGGATTCGACCAGCAACTGGGCGCGCTCCACATTGGCTACTCGCGTCATCGCCATCGGAATCGGATCATGCATGACGATGCCGGGCTGTTCCAGCATCTGGCTGGCTTCCTGAAGGAAGTCGAGTGCGGTTTGCAGCTGGCGCGCCTCGGCGCGCAACAACGCCTGATAGATAAACGGCGGCAAGCCGGCATGCTGGCGTTCTTCCAGTTGCAGTTGCGCAAAACGTTCATAGTCATGCGTCATCACGGCAGCATACAAAGGATGCTGCGGATAGCGCGTCTGGATCCACACTTCGCTCGGGCTGCCTTGTTCGCGCTGCGCCCGCCGTCCGGCGCGCCCGGCGACCTGCATCAGTTGCGCAAACAACCGCTCGGCGGCGCGATAGTCTTGCGAAAACAGCGCGGTATCCGGATTGAGTACCCCGACCAGCGTCAGGTTTTGAAAATCATGGCCCTTGGCCACCATCTGCGTGCCGATCAGGATATCGACTTCACCCTGATGCACGGAAGCGAATGCCGCCTGGGCGCTGCCCTTGAGGCGGGTCGAGTCGGCATCGATGCGCAGAATCCGCGCAGCCGGGAACAGCTGCTGCAAGCCTTCCTCGATGCGTTGCGTGCCGCGTCCGAGCGGCTGTAGATCGACATTGCCACAGGTCGGGCAGTGGCGCGGAATCCGCGTTTCGCAGCTGCAGTGATGGCAGCGCAGGCGGCGGTCAAGCTTGTGCAACACCATGAAAGCGGTACAGCGGGTGCAATTGCTGATCCAGCCGCAGGCGTCGCAGGCAATCACCGGCGCATAGCCGCGCCGGTTCAAAAACAGCAGCGACTGTTCGCCGCGCTCGAGCCGCAGCTTCAATGCCGTGACCAGGGTGGAGGTCAGGCCGGCAGTCGGCTTATCGCGCTCCATGTCAATCAGGCGCACCTTGGGCAGCACCGCATCTGGAATCGCGCGTTCGCGTAACTCCAGCTTGCGGTACCGGCCCGACTGCACATGCTGCCAGCTTTCCAGCGATGGCGTGGCCGAGCCCAGCACGATCGGAATATCGAGCTGATGAGCACGCCATACCGCCAGGTCGCGCGCCGAATAGCGCAAGCCTTCCTGCTGCTTATAGGAAGGGTCGTGTTCTTCATCGACCACAATCAGCTTCAGGTTCGGCAGCGACGCCAGGATTGCCAGTCGCGTACCGAGCACGATTTGTGCGCGACCGTAATGCGCAGCCAGCCAATGCGCCAGACGTTCGCCCTCGGCCAGTCCGCTGTGCAGCATGGCCACCGCCAGTTGCGGAAAACGCGCCTGCACATTGGCGGCCCATTGCGGCGTCAGGTTGATCTCCGGCACCAGGATCAGCACTTGCGGCGGTGCCTCGCCCGCTTGGGCCGACGCCAGTATCCGGGCCGCGGCCTGCAGATACACTTCGGTCTTGCCGCTGCCGGTCACGCCAAACAGCAAGGTCGGCGCAAATCCGGCAATCGCCGCAATTGCATCGGCAGCCTGCTGCTGCGCCGGGTTCAGTGACGGCGAGCATGCGGTGCTGGCGTCCGATGACGCGGCGCGCTGGTCGAGCTTTTTGAGGGCCTTGTCGAGCGCGGTGGTCTTGGTCACGCGCAGGTTTTTCGGCAAGCCCGGAATCGCCACTTCGCCCAGCGGACGCTGGTAATAATCGGCGGCAAAATGGCACAGCTCGAGCCAGGCGCCAGTCAAGGGCGGCAATTGCGCATGCACTGCCAGCGCATCCTTGAGCTTTTCAGCCGGCACATCGGACCGATCGGCAATCGCGACAATAATCCCCACCACTTCACGGCGGCCGAATGGCACGATCGCCAGATGGCCGGGCTGCGGCAGGAGTGCCGTTGCCGGATCCGGTTGCCAGCGGTAATCGAAACAGCTGTCAAGGGGTGTATCCAGCGCGATTTTGAGGATCAGATGTTCCACGCAGTTAAAGTAAAGGGTGAGGAAATGGTCTAACTCTTGGTTTCATAAGTGTTTTTTCAACTATCCACAATTGCTGTGGATAACTTTGTGGACAAGTACCCCTTGACAGCCCTAAACGCCAGTACTGATGCGGGTTTCAATAAACTGCACAATCGACAAGCAGAAATTAATGTGTTTAAAATCAATGACTTGAAAAGTGCAATTTGAACCGGCTAATTATTTTGTCAAAATATTTATATTGCTTTGCACCACTTGAGTTTTGTGAATAAGTCAGATTGACCTGGATAAATTCTGCACCGTTTTAGCAAAATAACGGGGATAAAAATTTTCAATCCGTCAAGTTAATTTATCTCACTCAATATCCGCCAGGCACTTCAAGTAAACCATTAACAAATGCGATAAGTCATGGTTCCATAAGGGCTTTTTGATTCTATCCACATAAGCTGTGGATAACTTTGTGGACAAGCTGCTCTTGACATGCTGAAACAGTGATGTTTACTGGGCAATTTCAATCTTGCCTCTTTGCAGCGCAAAAATACTGACCCTTTAAAATCAATGACTTAGCGAAATTGCCTTGAGAAAAATCATTGACCCTAATAAATTTTTTATTGGGGATAAGTCCGCCCCGATTTTGTGAATAAGTCGTGGCGGCTCACCAAAATAATTCCAAAATGCACTATTTATTGATGGCAATTTAATCCGGCTTGCGCATGGCCCGGCTTTGCGTATGCACCGCTTCAACCATCACGGCCACCGCTTCCGGCGGCGTAAATTGGGAAATCCCATGCCCGAGGTTAAAGACGTGGCCATGGCCGGCGTGCGGCGTGCCGAAAGCGGCCAGCACCTTGCCGACTTCCTTGTCGATTTGCGCCGGACTGGCAAACAACACGGTCGGGTCGAGGTTGCCCTGCAGCGCCACCCGGTCGCCGACGCGGGCGCGTGCTTCGCGCAGGTTGACGGTCCAGTCGAGGCCAACCGCATCGCTGCCGATATCGGCTATTTGCTCAAGCCACAGCCCGCCGCCCTTGGTAAACACAATGCACGGGATGCGCGCGCCGGCATGGTCGCGCTTGAGCTGCGCCACCACCATACGCATGTAGGCCAGTGAAAATTCCTGGTAGACGCCATCGGCCAGCGCCCCGCCCCAGGTATCGAAAATCATCACCGCCTGCGCACCGGCCTCGATTTGCGCATTCAGGTAAGCGGCTACTGCACTGGCATTGGTTTGCAGGATGTGATGCATCAGGTCCGGGCGCTGGTACAGCATGGTCTTGACCGTACGGAAGTCGTCCGAGCCGCCGCCTTCGACCATGTAGCACGCCAGCGTCCACGGGCTGCCGGAAAAACCGATCAGCGGCACCCGGCCATTGAGTTCGGTGCGGATTTGGGTGACCGCATCAAACACATACTGCAGGCTGCCCAAGTCCGGCGCCTGCAAGGCCTTCACCGCCTGCTCGTCGCGCAGCGGGCGCTCGAACTTCGGCCCCTCGCCATCGGCAAAATACAAGCCCAGGCCCATCGCATCCGGCACCGTCAGGATGTCGGAAAACAGGATCGCCGCATCCAGCGGAAAGCGTTCCAGCGGCTGCAAGGTCACTTCGGTGGCGTAATCCGGATTTTTCGCCAGCCCCAGGAACGAGCCGGCGCGCTTGCGGGTGGCACAGTATTCTGGCAGGTAGCGGCCCGCCTGGCGCATCAGCCACACCGGCGTGTAATCGGTCGGCTGGCGCAGCAGCGCGCGCAAAAAGGTGTCGTTTTTGAGAGGAGCGAAAGAGGTGGGCATAGGAGTCGTCAGGCAGAATGGAACAACCCGCTATTATCGCCCAAGACCCGCCTTCCCAGACGAAAATGCTTTTTATTGCGGGTTCTACTGCCGTTCGATTGAGTGGCCAACATGTTCCTCGGCACATTCGTTGCCAAAGGGATAATTTAATCTTACACTGGCCAAAATGGAAACGATGGCAGCTGCCTGCATGTCACGGTGTTTAAAGCAGGTGTAAGTGGGTGGCTTTCAGAACAGGCGTTGGTCGTGTTTGCGGGCTTTGTGTCGTGCATATTGGCCAGTGAATCCTTTTAATTGCACAGATACGCACATACAGGGAGGATTGTGTTCTCACACATATTCGTCGGTGTCGGTGACTTTGAGCGTGCACTCGCTTTTTATACCCCACTCATGGAGACACTGGGTAACAAGCTTCGTTTCTGTGACCGGGAACGACCTTGGGCTGGGTGGCAATCACAACCAGACCCCCGCCCACTGTTTTTAATTGGAGCACCATATGACGGGCAACCACATGCCCCAGGTAACGGCCAGATGGTGGCGCTTTTAGCTCACACTCGTCGGACGGTCGATAAAGCGCATGAGATGGCGTTGGCAATGGGCGGCTTTTCGGAGGGTGAACCGAGATTGAGACCTGAATACCATGAACACTACTACGGGTCATATTTTAGAGATCCGGAAGGGAATAAGCTTTGCGTTGTCTGCCACAACTCGGAGGTTTAATGACTAACTTGCGGCTTAACGCGGATGCCAACGTTTCGCGACGTCGTCAAGCAACCTAAACGTAAGGACTGATTAGTAAGAGAAAAATCGATCTGGCATTAATACACGGTATAAATTTCAAGAAGATGGCTGCCATTAAATTCCGTGTGTTTGGGTGTCTTGTGCTGGTTGAAAAATCGGCCGATGTCTGGCGTACATACTATCCGGGGACGGATGGCAAAAACCGACCTGCTGATTTTGTCATTCCAGACTTTATTGCCGATAGCGAATTGCAACAGTACCTCGGCGATCTCTTCCATGAAAACGCCACGCTGAAAAATTCCGAAGTAATCAGGCTTAACGCTTAAATATGATGATTAATTTTTCCTAATCGCTTTGCATCATCCCTGTATTGAAATTTGATTCGATGCGCCATTTTTCATTTATATTGATCACCCTCATGTCGGCCCCTCTCCGCTTCCACCCGCCTCATCGCAATCCCTTCGTATAAAACCTATAAAAGGAAGACCCATGAAAGTAATCGCCATCATCAAATATCTTTTCACGCTGATCGGCGCCGCAATGCTGGCCGGCGCATTCTTCTGGTATGGCAGCACCAGCAACTTTCTCAAGGAAGCCGTCAAGGCCGAGGGAGCCGTGGTCGAACTCGTGCGTTCTCAATCCAGCGACTCCACCACCTATCGGCCGGTAGTCCACTTCCTGAGCCAGGACGGCAGGCAGATCGAGTTCACCTCGACGTCAGGCAGCAACCCGCCAAGCTATACCTCCGGCGAAAAAGTCGAGGTTCTGTACCTGCCGAGTGCGCCGCAGGATGCAAGGATCAATGGCTTTTTCTCGCTGTGGGGCGGGCCGGTCATCGTTGGCGGAATGGGCAGCCTGTTTTTCCTGATCGGCGCCGGGATCATGCTGGCGGGCCTGTTCAAGGGCCGCAGTGATGACAAGCTCAGATTGCACGGCACGCCAGTGTCCACTCAATTCCAGAGCGTCGAGCAAAACCGTTCGCTGTCGGTCAATGGCCGGCACCCGTTTCGCATCTTCACGCAGTGGCATAACCCTGCCACCTCGGAATTGCATATATTCCAAAGCAACAATCTGTGGTTCGATCCGTCGGACCACATCAATCAACAGCAGATCACGGTATTTATCGATGCTGCCAATCCCAAGAAATATCTGGTCGACCTGTCTTTTCTCCCCAAGCTGGCACAATGACTTTGCGCCAGCTGCATCAGGAAGAAGCCTGTACGCCGTTGCCGATGGCAGTGCCGAACCATGCCCGAAATTTTCAACAATAAGCTATTGATTGGAGCATCCTCATGACAAGCAAACCCGAACGCGATATCGAGCGCGGCTATTCCAATGCAGAGTTCGCCGCGAAATTGCGCCGGCTGGCCGATTCCATTGAAAGCGGCGACCCATTCGAAATCCAGATTGGCGGCGAACGGATCTATGTGCCGGTCCGGGCGACTTTTACGGTCGAACACGAGCGTTCCGAGACGGAAGAAGAAATCGAATTCCAGGTCAAGTGGTCGCAGCAATAAGGTTCAGCGTCCGGCTACCAGGCTCAGGCGGCGCGTACGGTTGAGCCTGGCCTGCAGAATGCTGTAGCCCTCCCTGATGGAAGCACTTTCGCCGGTTGAAGTCTGGCCGGCTGCGTTTGCGCGCTCTGTCGAAATTGTTATTGCATTGCCAATTTTTTCATGGCAGCATGGAACACCGTTTTTTACGGGCGGCACGCAACCGCAAGTCAAAGCAGCATCTGCGAATAATAAAAAACAACAAGGGAGCACAAGCAAGCCATGCAAAATATCCAGGTTGCCGTTGATGCGCTGCGCTACGGTGGCGCCATCATTTATCCGCTGCTGGCACTCGCCTTGCTGGCGCTGCTGATTTCGATCGACAAGCTGTACGTCTACTGGCGCTATGTGCGGCTGCCCGCAGCCGTCATGGACCTGGTCGAAACCTATGATTTTTCCTGGGGCGACCTGGCGCAACGACTGAAGGGTCTGGGCAAGCGCAACTACTTTGGCCGCTTCTTTCGCGTGATCATGGACAACCGCACCAAGCCGGGCTGGTGGGTCGAATCGCGCGCCGGCGACGAAGCCCAGCGGATCGAGAAATCGCTGGGGCGCGGACTGTGGGTGCTGGAAACCATCGTCACGGTGGCGCCACTGCTGGGCTTGCTGGGCACCATCGATGGCATGATGGATTCCTTCAAGCTGATCGGCAGTGCCGGCCTGGTCGATCCGGCAGGTATTACCGGGGGCGTGGCGCAGGCATTGATCGCCACCGCGGTCGGCCTGGTGATCGCCATCATCGCGCTGTTTGCCTACAACTATTTTTCAGCGCGCCAGTCGCAGACCATCGACGAAATGGAACGCCTGGGCACGCGCCTGATCGACCATATCCGTCTCGACGAGCATGCGCGCGGAGATTCACGTGAAGCTGCGTAGGGCACGGCCCCGCAAGCGCGGGCGCATCGAAATCATCCCGATGATCGACGTGATGTTTTTTTTGCTGGCGACCTTCATGCTGGCATCGCTGGCCATGCAAAACCTGCATTCGCTGGCGGTCAATCTTCCGCAGGGCAAGGCGGCGCCGATGAGTGCGAAAAAGCCGGTCACCCTGACCGTCACGCACGACAGCCACATTCTGATCAACGAGACGCCGGTCACGCTGGCGACCTTGACGGTCACGCTGAAACCGCTGCTCAGCGGCAGCGACACGGACGTGATCGTGGCCGCCGACAATGCCGCACCGCAGGGCATCGTGGTGCAGGCGATGCTGGCCGCACGCAGCGCCGGCGCCGAGCATTTCCTGATCGCCGTCAAGCATGACTGAAGCGGCTGCCGTCTCGGCAAGCGGTGAACGCGCCGTGCGCTATGACTCGCCGTGGCAACGGCTGCCGTGGACCGGCCCGCTGGCGCTTGTAGCCTGGGCACTGGCCTTGTGGGCCATGTCGCTGGCGATGACCCGGGCGCCGGCCACGCTCGAGCGTCCACCGCCGATCGAGGCACGCTTCATTGAATTGCCCAAGCCCCCCAAGCCGCCCGAACCCGTTGCGGCCCCGCTGGTGGAGCCGCCCCCGGTAGTGCGCCGCCCGGCGCAACCAGTGCAGCGTCCGCGCAAGCAGGCGGCGGCCGAACCGACGCCGGCAGCGGCACCGCCTGCCGCGTCATCGGCACCGGATCTGCCCCAGGCGCAGACGTCGGCGCAGTCCAGCGAGCAGCCGAGCGGATTATCGGCGCAAGCTGCCGCAACAGGCTCACCAGGCGCATCATCGAGCGGCAGGCCGCGCATTGCCGGCCATCCCGGCGCGAGCGTCCGGGCAAATGCTGTCGGCGTCATCGATCCGCCCCAGATCCTGTCGATTCACAATGAAGAAAACGTGTTTGACCATGACGGCACCGGGAATGGCGCCAGCCCCGGCGGCTGGGCGCAAGAATCATCGGCCGAGGAATGTGTTTCCATCATGGGAGAGGAAGGTCCCTGCGACAAGGCACTTTTTTCGCAGCCGTCGCGCCCCTGGTGTTATGACGCCGATCCGTATTTCAATTGGGATGTGGGGACTTGCAAGATTTATTTTGATAAGGCGATCGCCGCCTTCCAACGCAAGAATTATCCGGACGCTTTGGCGGAATTGACGAGATTGGCTGAAAAAAATTATACGCCCGCACAAGCCAGCCTGGGTGCGATGTATGCCGAGGGTACCGGCATACCGAAGGATGAGCAGCAGGCCGTGCACTGGTATCAAAAGGCGGCAGCCGACGGTGACGGCAAGGCGATCTACAACCTGGCCCTGATGTATAACGACGGCAGGGGTGTGCCCCGGGATGACAAGCAGGCGGCCTACTGGTATCGCAAGGCTGCGTATTATGGTTTTGCTGTGGCGCAGTACAATCTGGCTGTGATGTATGCATCGGGCATCGGCGTGCCCCGAGATGACAAGCAGGCGGTGTACTGGTACCGCAAGGCTGCCACGCGCGGCGTCTCCGCTGCGCAGTACAACCTGGGCGTGATGTACGCCGAAGGTTTGGGAATTGCCAAGGACGAGCGTCAGGCCGTGTACTGGTATTGCAAGGGCACGGTGCGCGGCGAAACCAATGCAAGAACCAGCCTGGCGCGGCTGTATGCCAGCGGCACGGAGACGCCCTCGCACGATGAACTGGCGTTTTTCTGCTGGGAGTTTACAAGCGATAAACGTGCTGCCCAGATTGCTTACCAAGACCGCGAGAAATTTGAAAAAGGCTTGACGCCGGAGCAGCGTGCCACTGCCCAGGCGGCTGCACGCCTGTGGAAGTCGAGGTAAACACCCAGCCACCAGTACATTATCCGACATCCTCACCTTGCACGATTGCTGCTATGCTGAATCGCTCGGTCCGCGCCATTCCGGCAACTGCTTTTTCAGTATTCATCCAGCCAGCTTATGCAGCATAATTGCTGCATTCCCGGCAAAGGCAGATAGCAATGAAGTGTGACGTTCTGGTAATTGGCGGCGGCATCAATGGCGCCGGCATAGCGCGCGACGCTGCCGGTCGCGGCCTGTCGGTGGTGCTGTGCGAAAAGGATGACTTGGCGTCGCATACCTCGTCGGCATCGACCAAGCTGATCCATGGCGGCTTGCGCTACCTGGAACACTACGAATTCGCGCTGGTGCGCAAAGCCTTGCGCGAACGTGAAGTGCTGATGCGCGCCGCGCCGCACCTGATCCGCCCGCTGCGTTTCGTGATGCCGCACGACCGTTCGCAGCGGCCGGCCTGGCTGATCCGCGCCGGCCTGTTTTTATACGATCACCTGGCCCGGCGCGAACTGTTGCCGGGCTCCAGCCGGATCGCATTGCGCCGGCATCCTGCCGGCCCACCCTTGAAACCCGAATTTGCCGACGGCTTTGTGTATTCGGATGGCTGGGTCGATGATGCGCGCCTGGTGCTGGCCAATGCGCTGGATGCCGCCGAGCATGGCGCGACCATTCTGACGCGCACGCGCTGCGAAACGGCGTTGCAGCGCGACGATGGCTGGCTGGCTAGCCTACGCCGCCTCGATGGCAGCATCATCAAGGTCCGCGCGCGCTGTCTGGTGAATGCCGCCGGCCCGTGGGCAGCGTCGTTCCAGCACGCCGTGCTGCCGGTTGCGCGGGAGCGGCCGGTGCGCCTGGTTAAGGGCAGCCACATCGTCGTCAAAAAACTGTTCGACCATCCGTTTGCCTATATTTTCCAGCACCCGGACCGCCGCATCGTATTTGCGATTCCGTACCAGTCCGATTTCACGCTGATCGGCACCACCGACGTCGAGTACCACGATGACGCCGACCAGGTTGCCATCGATGCGAAAGAAGTCGCCTATCTATGCAGCCTTTGCAACCATTACTTCCGCCAGCCGATCACGCCGGCCGATGTGGTCTGGAGCTATTCCGGCGTGCGCCCGCTGCTCGACGATGCCAGCGCCGATCCGGCGGCGGTGACACGCGACTACCATTTTGAATTGAGCGGCGGCGCACTGCCGATGCTGTCGGTATTCGGCGGCAAGATCACGACCTATCGCAAACTGGCCGAAGAAGCGGTCGATCGGCTGGCGCCGTTTCTGCAAGCGGCCGGTCCGGCCTGGACCGAAACCGCCCGCCTGCCTGGTGGCGACTTGAGCGACCCGCTGCCATCACGTGCGGCCACGGGCGGCTTCGACGACTATGTGCTGCAGCTGCAGCAACGCTACCACTGGCTGGCGCCAGCCTTGGTGGCGCGCTATGTACATGCGTATGGCAGCCGCATCGAGCGCTTGCTGACGGGTTGCACTTCACTTGCCGACATAGGCCCGGAAATCCTGCCTAACCTGTTCGAGGCTGAGGCCAGATACTGGCTGGATCAAGAGTGGGCGCTTACAGCAGATGACATGCTGTGGCGCCGCTCGAAGCTCGGACTGCATGTGCCGGCCAATGGCGCGGCGCTGCTAGACGACTGGATCGCCCGGCAATCCAAAGCTTGATCGCCGTAGCCGCTTAATCCAGTCCGGCGGCGCGGTGCTCGATCTTGATGCAGCGGTCTTCGACCACCTGCAAGCCGGCGGCCTTCGCCTTGGCGGCTGCCGCCTCATTACTCACGCCCAGCTGCAGCCACAGGCAGCGCGCGCCGATGGCAATTGCCTCGTCCGCTATCGGCGGTATCGCGTCGGACTTGCGGAAGCAGTCGACGATTTCAATCGCTGCACCCTGCTGCTTTAACGCGGCGGCCGCTTCGCTCAGGTTCGCATGGCACTCTTCGCCCAGGATCTGGCTGCCGGCATAGCTCGGATTGACCGGGACGATCCGGTAACCATGGCGCTGCATGTAGTGCGCGACTTCATGGCTGGGCCGCTCCGGTTTATTCGACAGGCCGACCACGGCAATGGTGCGGTACTGTTTCAGCAGTGCTGGTATCAAGGCATCGTTTTCCATGTTGGCTTTCCCGTCAGTTGAAGAGCGAATGCCGCTCGGCACGACTCGTTCCCCAATCGTTGAAAACAAAAAAGGCAGCCGAAGCTGCCTTTTATTGTACGCGTGATGCGTTTACCGCTTTTGACGCAGGCGCTGGATTGCCGCCAGTTGTGCAATCGCCTGGGCCAACTCAGCCTGGGCTTGCGCGTAGTCAATTTTTGAATCCTTGTTCGACAATGCTTCTTCCGCCAATTTCTTGGCTTCTGCAGCTTTTGCTTCGTCCAAGTCGCCACCGCGAATCGCGGTGTCGGCCAAAACCGTCACCCCATTCGGCTGCACTTCGAGAATGCCGCCGGCGACGAAGACCAACTCTTCCTGTGCCTGTCCAGCCACCTTGATGCGCACCGCGCCCGGCTTGATGCGAGTGATCAGCGGGGTGTGCATCGGGTAGATGCCCAGCTCGCCCGATTCACCCGGCAACGCGACGAATTCGGCTTCGCCGGAGAAGATCTGCTCTTCGGCGGAAACCACGTCAACGTGAATAGTGTTTGCCATGTTTGAACCTACTTTC
>JAKFFK010000027.1:0-1826 GCA_036675285.1 Paucimonas sp.
GTAATGCATGGTCGATGAATACGCGCCGGCCTGGATCATGTTCGGCATGCGCTTGGTCTTTTCAAAATAGCGTTTTGACCAGGCACGGGTTTCCGGATTCAGATCCCAGTAAAAGGCTTCCGACAGGATCAAGCCCTGTGCAGTCGGCAAGCCGATCGCATGGATGTCGTTGATGAACAGCAGCAAGCCGGCCAGCTTTTGCTTGCCGGATTTCATCAGGCCGAATTCCTGCGCCGCCTTGATCGAATTGATCGTGTCGGCGCCCGAGTTGGCCAGGCCGATCACCTTGGCGCCGCTGGATTGCGCCTGCAGCACATAGGAAGAAAAATCGGCTGCATTGCTTGGATGCTTGACCGCGCCCAGCACCTTGCCGCCTGCTTCCTTGACCACGTCTTCCGCAGCTTTCTGCAGCGAGACCCCGAAAGCCCAGTCCACCGTCATGAAATACCAGGTGTCGCCACCGCGCTTGGCCATTGCCTTGGCGGTCACGTTGGCCAGTGCATAGGTGTCGTACGCATAATGGATCGCGGTCGGTGCGCACAGGTCGGTGGTGATGCGCTGCACGCCGGGACCATTGAACACCATGATCTTGTTTTTGGACCGTGCCACTTCCAGGGCCGACAAGGCGGTTGCCGATCCAGCCACGTCCAGCACCGCATCGACCTTGGCGGTATCGAACCATTCGCGCGCCTTGGCGGCGGCAATGTCGGCCTTGTTGTTATGGTCGGCAAACGTCAGTTCAATTTTCTTGCCGTTGACCGTGCCGCCGAAATCGTCGATTGCCATCTGTACTGCCGTGGCCGTGCCCTGTCCGGCGATATCAGCATAGACACCCGACAGATCGAGCAGCAGACCGATCTTGACTACATCATCCGAAATGACGGGTTTAGCCTGGGCCTGGGCGCCGCTGCTGACCAGCGCCAGCGATGCGATCGCGGCAGCCAGTGGACGACGACAGAATTGGGTGAGCGTGGTTTTCATGATTTCTCCGGAGTTTTTAATTTTTAATAATACTGATTGATGATTCATACCAAGTGGTTCAGCGCAGCGCAGCGCAGCGCAACGCCGCTGCCGCCTTGCTGCCGTGATGCTGCAATACATGCTTAAACACGTTCGATTGCCAAGGCAATCCCTTGCCCGACACCGATGCACATGGTGCACAACGCAAAGCGTGCCTGTTTGTGATGCAATTCATACAGCGCGGTCGTGACCAGGCGCGCGCCGCTCATGCCGAGCGGATGGCCGAGCGCAATTCCGCCGCCATTCGGATTGACGCGCGCATCGTCGTCGGCCACGCCAAGCTCACGCAGCACCGCCAGTGCCTGCGAGGCAAAGGCTTCGTTCAACTCGATCACATCAAACTGGTCGATCGTCATGCCCAGCCGGGCCAGCAGCTTTTTGCTCGCCGGCGCCGGGCCGATGCCCATGATGCACGGCGCTACGCCGGCAGTAGCCATACCCAGCACCCGCGCGCGCGGCGTCAGGCCGAAGCGCTTGACGCTATCGGCGTCGGCCAGCAACACTGCGCAGGCGCCGTCATTGACGCCGGAAGCATTGCCGGCGGTGATGGTGCCGTCGGCACGCACGATCGGCTTGAGTTTGGCCAGCGCTTCCAGACTGGTCTGGCGCGGATGCTCATCGAGCTCGACGTGCACGGTCTGGCCTTTTTTCAGTTCGACTTGCACACCGACGATTTCCTGCGCCAGTCTGCCGTCTTGCTGGGCGCGCAAAACCTTCTCCTGGCTGCGCAGCGCAAAGGCATCCTGGTCAGCACGGCTGACACGGTATTCCTGCGCGACGTTTTCTGCGGTTTCCGGCATCGAATC
>JAKFFK010000185.1:0-11477 GCA_036675285.1 Paucimonas sp.
AAATAAATGTTCGAGGTCTACCTCGTAATGGCCCTGCGCTACGCAGTAGTTAATTGCCTGCTCTGCCGCTTTTCTGCAGGTGGAATCGAGTTTACCGATCAAGACTTTGAGATTGGCTGTCATGTTTTTTGTTAATTAAATTAAATTGAATTCGTACCGCCGGCACTGATCAGATACGCAACCTCGCCGGAATCCGTAGCACTCTGGCGCGCACCGAGCCAGCCATTCCAGCCCAGACTGGAACTGGTGCCGCGGGAATCGAGTTTTGCCTGGACCAGGTCGCGTTTATCCAGAATCAGCTGTACTTCGCAATCGTAGGTGGTGCCCACCATTAAATGAAAAAACCGTTTCAGGTTATCGGCAGCATGTTTGCCGGGCAGGAAGTCATCGAATTGCAGCTTGCGCAGCGGCCCGATGATGAGCTTGACCTTGGTATTGCGATCCCACACCCGCTCACCACAAAACGTCGACTGTCCCAACGCGCAATTGGCAGAACCCAGTCGCGTATATTCATGCTTGGGCAACTGGAACCATTGCCCGACGAATTGCTCGACCCGGCATTTCACACGGAAATAATCAGCGACCACGCGGGCGAACCATTGCACCGACTGAGGCCGCTCGCGCAGTGCACTCGCATAATAGGCCAGCGATTCATCGGCAATGCCTTGCTGCCCATGCTCCATACGTTGCTGCATTCCGGGCAAACCGAATCCGCTCAGGCTCAACACCAGAGGCAGAAAGCGGTTCTTGCGGTCAGACTCATACTGCAGGTGAAGCCGATACTTGAGCCAGGTTTGGTAAAACAAGGCCACTGCCCGGCTGGAAAAAATATCGAGAAACGCACGCGTGGCGGTATCGCGATGGTAGATTTCGCGCTCGGCCACGTAGTGGGTGTAATGGCGCGGCAATACGCCCATCGGTCCGGTCAAGCCGATGAAAGATGGGGTCAGCACCACCTTGCCAAGCTTCTTGCCATGGATGTCGATCGCATCACCAGTTTTTTCAGGCGCCGCCTCGAATTCGAGCGATTCGATTTCGCTGGGTGGAAAGCCGAGCGACACCGAATTGCGGAACTGGATCACCTGGCCCAGGATATCCAGATCCTGCTGCTCGCTGCCTTCCGCACGGTAATGGCCCAGCAGCAAGCGTACCGCTTGAAAAAATTCGAAGCGGTACGGTTCATCCCGAAGCCTGTCAATCAGGCTAGGATCGATTCGCCGTTTCGTGGCGGGCATTTGATCAGCTCCTGTCCGGATTGCTTGGATATGACGGTTAATTGGGTAAAACTGTTGGTCTGGACGTACAAGCCAAAGAAATGATCCAGAATCTGGGCAAACATGAACAAGCCGATGCCGGCATAGTGAGACTCATCCACCACAAGACGGATCCCGATGCCCCGTGCAAAAGTCGGAAACGGATTGCCGGCGATACGCGTCATAGCCGTACTCTGCTCAATGGATACAATGCCGCTGACTTGCCGGCTGTTTTGCGAAGAACGGGTAATGTCGTATAGCGTCAGGATTTCCTTGATGGCATCAACGCCCTGTCCCGACAGAGACAAGTGATTCAGCGACAGGTGGGATATCAGGCGCCACTGCGCGCCTCTACCGCGCGGAAACTGAAAGGTCTGGGTAGGCTTGCGCAAGAACTGAATCGATTTGGCAATCGTGCCGCCCTCGATAAACAGATCCCCGTCAACCAGGCCAAACGGCAACTGGGCTGGCAAGTCACGGTTGGTACAGAGTAAATCGAGGCTTAATGTATTGGTTTCCGAGCGTTGTGGATCCAGCGTCGAATCGACCAGCGATATTTCCATCGAATAGGAGGTCGCTTCCGCAGAATCAACGTAGCTGGCGTGCCAGTATCGTGCCGGACCATCATGTGCCTCGCCATGGCGCAATGAATAAAAAGGCCTGAACTCATTGATTTCCTGAGCCTCATCATTTTGCTGGACCTTGGCGACCCGTCGAATGTCATAGACATCAAATGCACGGGGCCGGCGACTGTCGACAATCACCGGATAGGCAGTGGCGAGACCGGTAATGCGGATCGGCTCTGCTTTTTTACTGAACAGGTTGACAACCGGAGTGCAGCCAAGAACAAAATTATCCTTGCTGATTCGGTCCAGCAGATTTGCGCTGGCATAGTCGCTATCGACGCGACCCAGTCCAATCCGGATTTCAATGTTACGCGTCTGTGCGGGCAATCGTCCTGCCAATCCGGAGAGGTCCAGATCAAAGAAATTGAACTTGTCGGGAAAGGCAAAGTATTCAAGCAACAGTAAATAAGCTCGATGGCTACGGGCATCCTGCTCGATTAGAGTTTCATCTTCAGCAAAGCCAACCGGCTGGATCGCTGTCAATGGCAATTCAATCTTTTCGGAACCGCCCGCATGCGTTACCCAGATACCGATTGCTTTAGAAAAAATCGCTTCCCGAATCAAGGCGACCACCGACGGTTCGCCATTCAGGAAAAAGCGGATTTTTCCCAAGGCCAACGCATCCATGCCAGCCTGCTCGGATATCGATGCGAGATCCATGCGCAATACTGAGTTGACCGAACGCGCCAATCCGGCACGCAAGCCCGACGCATCAAAGGCATTTTCACAGCTCGCCTTGTCGACGCGAACCGGCCAGATATCCACATCATATGCGCTCTGGAAACGACAAGCCACGCCCTTGACCGGGCGGGTATTCAACATCGTATGACGGGCAATGCGCGCCGGGCCGGTCAATTGTGCGGCAGCCGTGCTGCAGTTGAAACAGGCGATTGACGCAGAAGGAAACGGCCGCAAGTATTGCGGGTATACAACCTGCAGAAGAGAGTCGGTAATTTCTGGAAAATCATCGTCCAGTTTTTTGTGAATCCGCCCAGTCAAGAAAGCGAATGATTCAATCAGTCGCTCAATGTGCGGGTCTTCGCACGTCTCTCCCGACAACAGCAGCCTGCCCGCCACTTTTGGATAGCGATTGGCAAAATCGTGCGACAGGCGGCGCAGATAGGTCAGCTCGCGCTCGTAATAAGGTAGCAAAGAATCCATGTCAGGCCAGCGCGATACGTTTGGATTTGCTGACGGAATACTGGAGCGTCGAAGGCTGCAGCATGGCATCAAAATGAACCGGCTCGGTCGAAGGATGAACGATCAACAAGGCATTAATGGCAAATTTCAAGCGGTTGACCGTCTTGCCATCGACTTCAAGTGCGACATGCACCTGCTTCAAACGACGTTCATGCACCGCGATGGTCCGCTCCAGGGAGCGGCAAATAAAATTGCGGTCCGCAGGATTGGCAAGGCTCAATCCGACAAAATCATTCATGCCATAGCTGCACATCGATTGCAATGCTTGCGGGAACCCAGCAAAAACGTCACCTGCATAGGCGCACCGTGCATTGAGCAAGGATTCGAGATCTCGCGCAACGGAGTCTTTGAGCTCTTCTGCTGATATCAGGCGCAACGAATGCTTTTCATGCAATTCGCGCGGTGCATTGTCAGCAAGCCTGTCGAACAGGGTCGGAGGATACTTTGCCTTGGAAGCTGAGCCGGTGAACATGATCGATGCTTTAAAACAGAATTTCAAATAAAAATTGCGGCGTATTGAACCACGCCGCAATTGCACGCAAAAGAACTCCAACCGATCAAATTGCCTCGGTTGCCTTGTTCTTCGACAGGCTCCACATTTGCGGATTGCTGCCGCCCTTCTTGCCATCGATGCCCTGGACTGTGTAAGTCCACTTGACCGACGCATACTTCAATGCAATGGTTTCCGAAGGCAATCCTTCGCCCTGCACGACTGGCGTTACCGAAGCAACGATGACGTGATTCAGAACGATTTCAAGGTACTTGACTTTTTCTTTGCCATTGGCACGCATGAAGTCGATGGTGACCTTGTTATAGGTATCGCCCTGGCTGCATGCCAGCCAGATCGACGGACTGGTCGAGTCGATGTCTTTCGAAAAGATCATGTCGCCGTGCTCGGCACGCTCAGCGGTGTGACCGCCTGAAGTACTTGCCGTGGCCGACTTCGGCTGGCGAATCAAATGGCTCCATGACAGCGCCTCGAGCCATTTCGCATGGCCTTCGTCGCGCGATTCGCCTTCGATTTTTGTATCGCCACCCTCAAACTTCAGGTAGATATCTTTCATTCTTATTCGCTCCTTATAATTGATACACGCATGGCGTGCAAACGGGGTTTACAACATCCAACAACACTACGCTTTTGCCGATTGCGGTAACTCGGCCACTAAACGCAACGACACACTTAGTTCATCTAACTGGAAATGCGGACGCAGGAATGTAACGGCACGATACACACCAGGCCGGCCAGGCACTTCGGATACCGATACGGAAGCTTCGCGCAACGGATATTGCGCCTTGACTTCCTGCGAAGCAGAATCGTCCATCACGACATACTGCGCCAGCCAATTATTCAAGAATTGCTCGACGCCCGATGCAGCAGCAAAGCTGCCGATCTTGTCACGCATCATCGATTTCAGATAATGCGCAATCCGGCAAGAAGCAAAAATGTATTGCAGCTGTGCAGACAACACGGCATTGGCATTGGCAGCATCGGTATTGTATTTTTTGGGGCGCTGTGCAGACTGGGCACCAAAGAAAGCTGCGTAATCGGTGTTTTTGCAATGCACAAGAGGAATAAAGCCGAGATCGCTCAACTCCTTTTCCCTGCGGTCCGTTACAGCGATTTCAGTCGGGCATTTCAACGCGATTTCGCCGTCGTCGGTCTTGAAGGTATGGGTCGGCAAATCTTCCACCAGGCCGCCACCTTCTACGCCGCGAATCGCCGCACACCAGCCATAATTTTCGAATGCATTCGTCAGGCGCGCAGCGAAGGCATAGGCGGTATTTACCCAAAGGTATTTGCCATGATCGGTGCCATCGACTTCTTCTACAAAATTGAAGCCTTCAGTAACGGCGCCGTCCTTCGGGTTGTACGGCAAGCGACCCAGGAAACGCGGTGCGGTCAAACCGACATAACGTGAATCCTCGGATTCGCGGAATGATTTCCACTTTGCGTATTCCAGCGTATCAAACACTTTGGCCAGATCGCGCGGCTTGCCGAGATCGGCAAAAGTCTCCAGCCCGAGCAACTCCGCCGATGCAGCGGTGATGAACGGTGCATGTGCAGCTGCGGCGACATGCGACATTTGCTCGATGAAATACATGTCTTCCGGTTGCCGGGAAATCTCGAAGTCACCAATCAGGGCGCCGAATGGCGCACCGCCGAAGGTGCCGAACTCTTCTTCATAAACCTTCTTGAACAGGGCACTTTGGTCAAAATCGATCGCATTATTGAAGTCCCTGACCAGATCTTTTTTATTGGTATTCAATACCTTGATCTTCAGCATTTCACCGGTAGATGTTTGCTTGCACAAATAGTGCAGGCCGCGCCAGGTACTTTCCATTTTCTGGAATTCGGCGCTGTGCATGATTTCGCTCAACTGAGTAGAAATCAGGCTGTCGAGCTCCGCCACCCGTGCATCCAAGGTTGCCGACAAATTGTTGGAAATAACAACGGTGCCTTCCAGGACCTGAGAAACCAGTTCGCCGATCAAGTCCCGGGCACGCGCCCGCTCCACATCAGAGCGGGCGACGCGGCTTTCGCTGACGACTTGATCGAGCAGGCTGTCGGTTCCCGACTCGACGCCGGCTGTACTTAAGGCTTGCGCTTGTGCTTGTCCCATGTCAGATCTCCTTCTTTTTGGATTCTTCGCCCAGTCGCTGCAAGCTCTCGGTGCTGGTTAACACATCATTCAAAATATCTTCCAGCTTGTCGTTGCCGGCCAATTTATTTCTCAAATCAGACAGCTTGGTACGGGCTTCCAGCAACTTACGCAGCGGATCAACCTGCTGAACTACCGCTTCCGGACGGAAGTCATCGATTGACTTGAACTTCAGATCAACTGCGAATTCCCCGCCTTTTTCGCTCAGGGTATTCTTGACCCGATAGACGGCACGTGGGCTCATCCCTTCCATGACGTCGTCGAAATTGTCCATATCGACATTGACGAACTTTCTGTCTTTCAGCTTGGCGAGTGGGGTTTCAGGGTTGCCTGAAAAATCTCCCATGACGCCTACTACAAACGGGATTTCCTTTTGTTCGATTGCATCGCCGATTTCTACGTCATAGGTCAATTGGACGCGAGGAGGACGGATTCGCTGCAATCGCTTTTGGACGCTTTCTTTTTTAGCCATGGCAAATTACCTTCAAAAATGCATTTAATGTATGGGAGTTTGGTTACTGCTATTTCAAGGACTTGAACGGATCAACTGAAACGCTTACCTTCGGCTGTGCAGCAAGCTGAACATTGGCCGGACCTGCGGCGACGCTGACTGCGGGCTTGGCAATCGGCTCAGCCTTGACAACGGCCTTTTTGGCACGAATCCGGGGACGCGGCGCCTTGGCACTACTGATGTTTGGATCGGCCGGCACCAGCACTTTTTCACCCAAGGCCAAACGCAAGGATTTCGTCAGGTTTTCCGCTTCCTGGCGAGCATTCGGATTGACCGGGTTATGCGGCACCAGATCTTTCACAGCATTCGCTGCAACACGCAGGCCGGCAACGACAAGAAGACTTTTCGCTTCCTGATTGGTCGAATCACGCGCCAACACCTCATTTGCAGCAAGAATCGTTGAAGGATAATTACTTTCATCGAACCAGATATTGGCAATCTTCAGCCATGGCGCCATGTTGGTCGGGCTTTCTTTGGCAGCCTGGTTAAATAGCGCGATAGCCTGGTCGCGTCGGCCACGTGTCATTTCGTTTTCGGCCTGGCTCATCAAACCATCAATATTCGGCTGCCCGTCGCTACCCATCGGCACGGAGGTAGTTGCACATCCGGTGAGCAAAAGAGCGCCAAAAACTGCAGCCACGAAGCATTGACGTGAGCGACCAAACCCAAAAAATTGCAGTGATCGGTTGCGATTCAAGTTCATATCTAATCCCTTCATATAAATTGCCTTATTGCAAAAAACGAAATCTTGAAAATTATTTGTGTTACCAAATCAACTTTATAAACTGCAATATTAACGATTTAATAATTTATACGTTATTATTTGGATAACAATTCGGCTATACTAACCGAAATATTATTGAAAAAACAATTGAAATTTGTACATTAATTATAATTCTTGCTACTTTATTGAAATTGCCGGTATGAATCGTTGGAGCGCAGCAAGTGCAAAACGCATCACAAAATAAACAGGCTAGTCATGCAGGCACCGGCAAATTGAACGTGCCGGTAGCAGTGCGTTTGCTATTACCGCTTGTCTGTCTGTTATTTTCCGCGTGCACGACCGTTCAAGTCGCTACCGACCAATTGGCAGAAAAAGCGCTGGGCGCAATTGGCGTCAAGCTGGAAAACCCGAATCAGCCGCGTCCGGCGAAAACGCTCAACTTGCGACTTGAGGCATCGCATGATTTGAATGCCGGCGAGGATGGCCAGGGCCTTTCGACAATATTCAGGATCTACAAGCTGAAAGACCAGAATGCATTCATGAGTTCGCCTTATTCGGTATTCGGCAGCGCCGAAAAGGAGAAAGCCGCATTCGGAAGCGATCTTGTGGAAGTCAGGGAAGTAGTTCTATCACCGGGGCAAACCCTCGATCTCAAGGAAAAAATTACCAACGAGACGGCTTTCCTGGGTACCGTGGCCTTGTATCGCGTTCCGAGCCCGCACCGTTGGCGTTTTGTCTTTGCCAGCGCCGACTCTGAAAAAAAGGGCATCATTCTTGGCTTGCATGCATGCGCGATGACTGCAACAGCCACGCCGCCGGTTGGCATGACTCTCAACGAAAGCACCCTGCTGTCTTCAGCAAGATGCAGACGCTCATCCTGATGATAATTTACCTGCTCAATCTATCCATCTAAGCAATGAACCATTTATCGAAAATTCTATGGGGCGAAGGCCTGTTTTTGCGGCCTCAGCACTTCCAGCGCCAGGACCTGTATCACGAATCACGCCTGATCGAATACGGCCGCGCCATGCATCCTTATTTGTGGGGCGTGCGCAATCTGAAATTTGATACCGATGCGCTTGCTGTGGGCGTCCTGCGCGTGACTGAGCTAAGCGCAATTCTGCCCGATGGCGAACTGGTCAGTGCGCCGGCCAGCGACGACTTGCCGGAGCCGGTCAACCTGGCGGAGATCACCAGTTTCGGCAACGGCCTGACGTTTTATGTCGCCCTTCCCTACCTGCGCGATTTCGGCCCGAACTTCTCGACGCAACGCGAGGTGTCTGGCCAGGTTCTGCGCTACTACCAGCAAGATGAAGCGGCGCCGGACCTGTACACCAACGCCATTGAATCGGAACTCTCGGTCCTGAAGAAATCGCTGCGCCTGCTGTCCGAGCGCGATAACCGCGAACAAACCATCTCGATCCCGGTGGCACGGATTCGTGCCACCAGTTCCGGCGGCTATGAGCTTGATCCATCCTTTGTGCCGCCTGTGTTGTCAATCAAGGCTTCCGCGCCAATTTATTTGATGGTACGCCGCCTGATGGAAAACCTGCAGGCCAAGGCGCAGGCACTGTACGGCTACCACCGTGAACCGTCCCAGAATATTGTGGAATTCCGTTCCGGCGACATTGCGTCGTTCTGGCTGCTGCATACCGTCAACACAGCCTATGCATCATTGCAGCACCTGTATCACCATCCGGCGCTGCATCCGGAACGCCTGTTCCATGAGTTGCTGGGTTTGGCAGGTCAATTGCTAACATTTTCCAAAGCCTATTCGCTGGCTGACCTGCCAATCTATAACCATGCCAATCCCGGCCCCGAATTCTTCAAGCTCGACCAGATCATCCGTGAACTGATCGAAACGGTCATTTCCTCTCGCTATTTCAGTATCAGCCTGACGGAAGTCAAACCATCCTTTCATCTCGGGCGCCTCGACTCGGAAAAAGTCACGAGCAATGCATCCTTTTACATCTCGGTGGCAGCCGACATGCCGCCGGCGGAACTGGTCGAATCGGTGCCGCAGCGGCTCAAGATCGGTGCACCGGACGATGTCGAAAAAATCGTTTCATCAGCCATGCCAGGCATACGCCTGATGGCAGCGCCCCAAGTACCAGCCTCGATCCCGGTGCGCCCCGGCTGCTATTATTTTTCGGTAGAACCGCATGGTCCCTTGTATGAACGCATGCTTGCATCAAGCGCCATCATGATTTATGTACCGTCCGGTTTCAAGAACCTCACTCTCGAACTGATCGCCGTTACCCAATGAAAATCGATACCATTACCCAAGCGCCTTCGCTGTACGCAGAAGGTACGCCGCTGCGGCAAGATACAAACCAGGCAAACCGCACACTTGCCGATCTGATGCATGACGGCTTTTATCTGCTGCTGCTGCTGAAAAATCGCTATACGCCGAGTGATGCCGCCCAGTTTGCAGTACAGGTGCGCCGTCTGCTCGATACCTTCGAGCGCGGTGCACGGCAAATGAATGTGTCGGTCGATGACATCTACGCTGCAAAGTATGCATTCTGCGCCGCCGTTGATGAGACCATCCTGTCCGGCGACAGCCCGATTCGCGACGAATGGGAACGCTCCCCGTTGCAGCTGATTCTGTTTGGCGACCAGCTTGCTGGAGAACATTTCTACAATGAGCTGGAAACGGTTCGGCATCGCGGCGCAGCCAGCGTTGAGACGCTGGAAATTTTCTACATGTGCCTGCTGACCGGATTTCAGGGAAAGTACATGCTGGAGAGCAAAGAGAAATTGAACTACCTGATCGCGACGCTGGACAAGGAAATTGCCCATCTGAAGGGTAAGCGCGCGCAATTTGCGCCGCACTGGAAATCGCCGGACAGCATCAAGCACCTGATGCGCGCCGAAATCCCGCTCTGGATAGTCGGTGCTGCCTTCACCGTGTTCGGCGTTGCTATCTACGCATCGTTGAACTGGTACCTGGCACAGCATACCAATACCACGCTTGGCTCGTACTTCGACATCGTCAAACTGGCGCCGAAAATCGCCAATATCACGATCAGCCTGCCCTGATAGGGTTATCGCAGTTTATTCAACTTTGCGGATCTGCAGAAGATGCCAAACGATACCGGAGTAGCCTCATCCTCGCTGCCCTCCAGCCTGACCGGCTTGGCCGGTTCTGGCCGCCAGGCCTTCCTGCAAAGCCTGTCCCAGCATGCCCGTCTGATCACCATTGAAACGCCGCTACCGGCGGCGGCATTGCTGGTCGAGCGTTTTACCGGGCGTGAAGCGATGTCCGAACTGTTCCGCTTTGAAGTTGACTGCGTATCGACTTCAGCGCATTTCGAACTCAAGGCGCTGAGTAACCGGGAAGTCACGCTGCGCCTGTTGCTTGCCAATGGCAGCAGCCGCGCGTTTCACGGTGTCGTTATTTCGGCGCAACAGCTCGGCAGCGATGGATCGCTTGCGCGTTACCGGCTGGTGCTGGCGCCGTGGATGCACCGCCTGACGCAGCGACGCGACAACTATGTGTTTCAGGACAAGAGCGTACTCGACATCATCGATGAAGTGCTGCAAGACTATCCGTTCGCCAGTTATCGCTTCGATGTCAAAACCCTGTTGCCGAAACGTTCAATGACCATGCAGTACCGCGAAAGCGACTTCGACTTCATCGCCCGCCTGCTCGCCGAAGAAGGCCTCAATTTCCATTTTACCCATGGCGACGACCATGGCAGCAGCGAAGCAGCGCCATCGCGCACTACGGCTGCGCAAACGGAATCAAAGGCAGGCCAGGCACGGCACCAGTTGGTCATCTTCGACGACAATGAATTTCTTGCCGCAGGCGCCGATCCGGAAATACGCTTCAACCGTGCCGCAGCCACCGAATCTGCCGACACCATTACCCTGTTTGCACAGCGTCGCCAGGTACAGTCCAATGCCGTTTTCCTGGCCAACTGGGATTACAAGAAGCTGACAGCGACTGCCGCTGAAGACAACGCCACCGAATCCCCAGCTCATGTGCCGGTGCTGGAAGTCTATGAAGGCGCCGGCGCCTATCGCTACGCGGATGAAGCCGAATCCAGCCGTATCGCCCAGGTGCGCGCGCAATCGCTGCAGTTTGCGCAACAAGTCCACCACGCTGAAAGTTCTGTACGTGCACTGGCAGTCGGCACTTGGTTTGCGCTGACAGGGGCTGATGGCGAGGCCATGTCTGGCAATGATGAATTTGCCGTACTGTCGATCGAGCACAGTGGCGCCAACAATCTGTTTCCAGGTGTGGCCGATCTGGCCCGGACTGCTGGCGCCGAGGCGGGTACCTACCGCAACCGCTTTACCTGCGTGCCGCGCTCGGTTCCAGTGCGTCCGAGCTACTGGAAGCCCAAACCGCTTGCTCCCGGCGCGCAGGTCGCACTGGTGGTCGGCGTGGCCGATGAAGAAATCACCACCGAGCGCAACCACCGTGTCAAGGTGCAGTTTCCCTGGCAGCGCGGCGATGCGGCCATCTCCGGCCAGGGCATGCACCCCGCCACGTCG
>JAKFFK010000229.1:0-11459 GCA_036675285.1 Paucimonas sp.
GGCCAAGGACTACAAGGACCTGGCCGACATGTACAAGAAGACCCGCGCCGAAGGCTTTGGCGAGGAAGTCAAGCGCCGCATCCTGGTCGGCGCCTATGTGCTGTCGCACGGTTATTACGATGCTTATTACCTGCAGGCGCAAAAGATCCGGCGCCTGATTGCGCAAGACTTTCAGAATGCGTTCAGCCAGTGCGATGTGATCATGGGACCGGTGGCCCCGACAGTGGCCTGGGACCTGGGCGCCAAGGCAAACGACCCGGTGGCCAACTATCTGGCCGACATCTTCACGTTGTCGACCAGCCTGGCGGGCTTGCCCGGCATGTCGATTCCGTGCGGCTTTGGCCAGGGTGAAAAGAACGGCAAGCGCCCGGTCGGGCTGCAATTGATCGGCAATTACTTCAATGAAGCGAAGCTGTTGAATGTCGCGCATCAGTACCAGTTGGCGACCGATTGGCATCAAAAAAGGCCACCCAATGTTTGAAGATGCCAGGGAACGTCCGCTTGCAAGCGAACGCCGTTACGCCGCCGGACGGCATGCCATCCGAAACCGCGGCTGCACCATCAAAAAAGGCCAGCCAATGTTTGAAGATGCTATGGGAACATTCGCTGGCAAGCGAATGCCGTTACGCCGCCGACTGGCATGCCAGCCAAAACCGCGGCTGCATCATCAACGTGCGCCGAATGGCGTTTGACATTGCTGGATGGAGAAAATTATGCAGTGGGAAGTAGTGATCGGGTTGGAAACGCATACGCAATTGACCACCCAAACCAAGATTTTCAGCGGCGCGCCGATTGCGTTTGGCGCCGCGCCCAATACCCAGGCCTGTCCGGTCGACCTGGCCTTGCCCGGCGTTTTGCCGGTAATGAACCGGGGCGCAGTCGAACGCGCGATCCAGTTCGGACTGGCGGTGGGCGCCAAGATTGCGCCGCAATCGGTATTCGCGCGCAAGAATTACTTTTACCCGGACCTGCCCAAAGGTTACCAGATCAGCCAGTATGAAATCCCGGTGGTGCAAGGCGGCACTGTCCCGTTCATGCTGGAAAAAGATGGCAAGGCTGAACTGCGTACCGTGCAATTGACCCGCGCCCATCTGGAAGAAGACGCCGGTAAATCCTTGCACGAGGATTATCACGGCATGACCGGCATCGACTTGAACCGCGCCGGCACGCCGCTGCTGGAAATCGTCACCGAGCCCGACATGCGCAGCGCCGCTGAAGCCGTGGCCTATGCCAAGGCGCTGCATTCGCTGGTGACCTGGCTGGGCGTATGCGACGGCAACATGCAGGAAGGCTCGTTTCGTTGCGACGCTAATGTGTCGGTGCGTCCGGTCGGCCAGGCTGAATACGGCACCCGCTGCGAAGTCAAGAACCTGAATTCATTCCGCTTCCTGGAAGAAGCGATCAATTATGAGGTGCGGCGCCAGATCGAATTGATCGAGGATGGCGGCCGGGTGGTGCAGGAAACCCGGCTGTACGATCCGGACAAGAAAGAAACCCGTTCGATGCGCAGCAAGGAAGATGCGCAGGATTACCGCTACTTCCCCGATCCCGACTTGCCGCCGCTGGTGATTGCCCAAGACTGGATCGACCGGGTCAAGGCGGCGATGCCGGAATTGCCGGGAGCGATGCGCGAGCGCTTCACCCGCGACTACGGCTTGCCGGAATACGATGCGGCGGTGCTGACCCAATCGAAGGCAATGGCCACCTATTTTGAAGCCGTGCTTGCCCGCGCCGGGCGTGACCAGGCCAAGCCGGCTGCCAACTGGCTGATGGGTGATGTGGCGTCTACCCTGAACCGTGCCGGCGTCGATATCGCCGCTGCGCCGGTGTCGGCGGTGCAGCTGGCGCTGCTGTTGCAGCGCATCGCCGACGGCACCATTTCCAACAAGATTGCCAAGGATATCTTTGCGGCGATGTGGGAAGCGCCTTCGGACAATCCAGCGGCAGTCGATGCAATCATTGACGCTCGTGGCTTGAAACAAATTTCAGATAGCGGCGCGCTGGAAAAGATTATCGATGACGTGCTGGCGGCAAATGCCAAGTCGGTCGAGGAATTCCGCGCCGGCAAGGAAAAGGCATTCAATGCGCTGATCGGCCAAGCCATGAAAGCGTCCAAGGGCAAAGCCAATCCAGCACAATTGACTGACTTGCTGAAGAAAAAGCTGTCGACCTGAACTGGCCACACGCCCACGGTAGCGCGTTTTTAACGCGTCCAGTAAACACGGCCCGCCCCCATGCAGGGGATCGGGCCGTGTTTACTGGACGGGGCTAACGCGTGGTCTATTTCAGACCGGGCCTGACGGATGATGCCTGGGAAGTGCTATTGAGTTCGCGGAAACGTTTCACGGTTTGATCATACTTTGCATTGATCTGGGCAATTTCTAGCTGGCGCTCGGCAATCTGTTTTTTACTGTCCAGAATTGACTGCTCGCTATCGTCGATTTTGCGCTGCACGCTGGCCGGCACCCCTTTGGCTTTCTTGTATGTGTCCGCTTCGGCACGCGCCTCCTTCAAGCGTTTTTCCGAGATCAGGATTGAGGTTTCTTCACGCTTCACATGTTCACTGAGCTGCTCGAGGGTGCGTCGGCGGGCGATTTCAATCTCGCTTTCCTTGCTGTAGCGCGCCATTAACGCACGGTCTTGCCGCCTTTGCTCTTCGACCGCCGCCTTGGCAGCCTTGCGCTTGTCTTCATCGAGCTGCTGCTGGTGCTTTTGCTCTTCGGTCAGCGGCGGCGAAATTTCACGCGCCGTCAAGCCGTTTTTGCCCAGCACCCGGATCTTGCGATCCATGCATTCCATGATCGGACGATCCGATGTCAGCGTGCGTCCGCTGGCATCCTTGCAGATATAGATTTCGGCATGTGCGCTACCCGATAACAGTACGGCGCAAACACCAGCCAGCATTTTGAAATTATTTTTCATGGCCATCCCCTAGATCTGGCAATTGTGCCCCAGAGCGGATTATTGTTTTTTTAAAAATTGTTAAATATGCGTCAAACCACTCCGTAACGGTCTCGGTAGGCGGCAATCGCGTCCCTGTATTGCAACAAATCCTGGTTGGCGCCAGAAATATAAGCGAGCAAATCCGCCAGATTGCCGATCGAAATCACCGGCATGCCATAAGCCTGACCAACTTCCTGCACTGCCGAATGGGCTGATAACGCGCCATCCTTGCCGGAGCGCTCCATGCGGTCCAGTGCAATCAGTACCGCGCACGGGGTGGCGCCGGCGGCGCGGATCATTTCAACCGATTCACGCACCGAGGTGCCGGCCGAAATCACGTCATCGACAATCACCACCCTGCCCTGCAACTTGGCGCCGACAATCGTGCCGCCTTCACCATGATCCTTGGCTTCCTTGCGGTTAAAGGCAAACGCCACATTGCGTCCCTTGCCGGCCAAGGCCACCGCAGTGGCCGACGCCAGGGTGATGCCCTTGTAGGCCGGCCCGAACAGCATGTCGAATTCGACGCCCGCATCGAGCAGCGTCTGCGCATAGAAATCGGCCAGGCGTCCTAATGTCGCGCCGTCATGAAACAAGCCCGCATTGAAGAAATACGGCGAATGGCGACCGGCTTTGGTGACGAAATCACCAAACCGCAACACGCCGGTGTCGACTGCAAATTCAATAAACTGTTGACGTAAATTATTCAAAATTCCCTCAAACCCTGGTGAAGTGACAAATTTTGTCAGCTTTTGACGCTGACCCACGCAGCACAGCGGCATTGTAAATGGATATTCATTGTCACCAAACCTCATTATGCAAAGTGCATGCCTGCAACAAATGCCAGTGATCGGGTATGCTGTCGGCTCTTATTTCATTGAACCATCTGCCCATGATCAAGATTGTTTCCGCCAACCTGAACGGCATTCGTTCGGCAGCCAAAAAAGGCTTTTTCGACTGGATGGCTGCCCAGCAGGCCGATTTTGTGTGCGTACAGGAATTAAAGGCACAAGCTGGCGACATGACGCCGGACTTCCTGAATCCGCCAGGCTACTTCGGCTATTTTCACTATGCTGAAAAAAAGGGGTATTCCGGCGTCGGCGTGTATTGCCGCAGCCAGCCAGACGCGGTACAGATCGGCTTCGGCGACCCCGACTTCGATGCTGAAGGGCGGTATGTGCAATGCGATTTTGGCAATTTATCAGTGGTGTCCGTGTATTGCCCGTCCGGCTCTTCCAGCCCGGAGCGGCAACTGGCGAAATTCCGCTTCATGGAAGTATTCCTGCCGCATCTGGCTGCGCTGCGCGCCTGTGGCCGGGAAGTCGTGATCTGTGGCGACTGGAATATCGCGCACAAGGAAATCGATTTGAAGAACTGGAAGAGCAACCAGAAAAATTCCGGCTTCCTGCCGGAAGAACGCGCCTGGCTGTCGCGCGTCTTCGATGAACTTGGCTTGGTGGATGCCTATCGCCGGCTATATCCGGACACGACCGGCGATGCCTATACCTGGTGGAGCAACCGCGGCCAGGCCTGGGCCAAGAACGTCGGCTGGCGCATCGATTACCATGTTGCCACGCGTGCCATCTCTGAGCAGGCCAAGGCAGCCAGCATCTATAAAGAGCAGCGCTTTAGCGACCATGCACCGCTGACCCTGGAATACGACTGGGCCCTGTAGCGGCCAATCCCGGTATCAAAGGCAGGACTACGCTCTTCGGCGTGAAAATCCGCAAAGACCAACCTGACCGACACAGGCTTTCCTTGTCTGCTATCCGCGCACATTAATCGTTTGAACTGGAATGATATGTATAGAGATGATTTGACATGGAATATTGCCCCGGTTAAAATTAAGTCTTCTTTACGAAGAGATCCGGGAAAATCAAAACCAGGGGGAAAATTTTGCAGTTGGCAAAGGACGAGACAGGATGCGTGGATGTGGCTAAACTTGCGCACATGAACGATGTCTCCAAGCTTGTCGCAGTCAACGATTCCATCCGCATCCTGCAAAGCGTACGGCGTATTGCCCAATGCGTCGAACACCATTCCAAGCGATTGACCGCGACGCACAAGATCACGTCGCCGCAACTGGTGGCACTCATGGCAATTGCCCAGTTGGGCCCCAGCACACTGAAATCGATCGGCCGGGCGATTCATCTGAGCCCCAGCACGGTGGTAGGCATTGTCGACCGGCTTGAAGAAAAAAAGCTGGTGCGCCGCGAACGCGATACGCGCGACCGGCGCAACGTCTACGTTACCGTCACGATCGAAGGCCAGGCACTGGTCGATCATGCGCCGTCGGCGCTGCCGCAAGGTTTCACCAGTGCGCTCAGTGCCTTGCCGGAGAACGATCAGCATACGCTGGTGGTTGCGCTGGAACAGTTTGCCACGCTGCTTGAGGTGAAAGCGCCTATCGGCGCCTTGTAGGTTCCATAGCTGCCCCTGTTTTTCCCTTCTGACTGACCAATGCAAGCTGCGCCTCATGCAGGCGCAAGGACTGTTTTTGTCTGCAAAAAGGAGAATGCATGAATGCACGACTGCCTGAACCGATAGCGGAGAACCGCCTGCTACTGCGGCCACCGACGCGGCGCGATGGCGCAGCGCTGCACGAACTGGTGGCCGCCTGCCCGCCGCTCGACTTGAATTCCCGTTATGCTTATCTGCTGCTGTGTGAGCACCATGCCCAAACCAGCGTCATCGCGGAATGCGACGGCATCCTGGCCGGCGCCGTAACCGCCTACGTACCGCCGGCGCAACCGGACACCCTGTTTGTCTGGCAAGTCGCCGTCGCGCCGCACATGCGCGCACAGCAGCTGGGCACACGCATGCTGACCCATCTGCTGCAACACTGCCTCATCACGTGTCAACTACGCTGGATGGAAACCACCATCAGCCCCAGCAACCAGGCTTCGCGCCGGCTATTCACCCAATTCGCCGTGCGCCATGACGCCGGCTGCACCACCACCACACTGTTTAGCGCCGCAGATTTTGGCGCGAGCGGCCATGAAGAAGAATGTCTCTACAAGATCGGTCCCTGGGGCCGATCCCTCTGACGACACGACATTCTTCATTCATTCATTTACCCATAAGGAGAAGCATCATGCGCACATTCGACCGACTGGAATCCGAAGTCCGCGGATATATCCGTTCCTTTCCCACGATTTTCACCAAGGCCCAGAATGCTGTGCTGACCGACGAGAGCGGGCAGCAGTACATCGATTTCCTGGCCGGCGCCGGCAGCCTGAATTACGGGCATAACAACCCGGTCCTGAAGCAGGCGCTGGTCGATTACCTGGCCAGCGACGGCGTGGTGCACGGCCTGGACATGGCGACTTCCGCCAAAAAACAATTCCTGCGCACCTTCGAGCAACGCATCCTGAAACCACGCCAGATGCAATACAAGGTGCAGTTCACCGGCCCCACCGGCACCAATGCGGTGGAAGCGGCGATCAAGCTGGCGCGCAATGTCACCGGGCGCCAAAACGTGATTTCGTTTACCAATGGCTTTCACGGCGTGACCCTGGGCGCCCTGTCCCTGACCGGCAACCGCAAGTACCGCGATGCCGCCGGCGTGGCATTGTCGGGCGTGCACCATGCGCCGTATTCCGGCTACTTCGGCCAGGATGTCGACACCATCGCCATGCTCGACAAGTTGATTGCCGACCCCAGCAGCGGCGTCGACCATCCGGCCGCCATCATCGTCGAATGCGTGCAGGGCGAAGGCGGCCTGAATGTCGCGGGCCTGAACTGGCTGAAAAAACTGGAGCAATTGTGCCGCCGGCACGACATCCTGATGATCGTCGACGATATCCAGGCCGGTTGCGGGCGTACCGGCACCTTCTTCAGCTTCGAGCCGGCCGGCATCAAGCCCGACATGGTGACGCTGTCGAAATCGCTGTCCGGCTATGGCTTGCCGCTGTCGGTGGTGCTGATCAAGCCAGAGCACGATGTATGGAAGCCGGGTCAGCACAACGGCACCTTCCGCGGCAACAACATGGCATTCGTGACCGCTGCAGCAGCCCTCGATCATTATTGGAGCGACGGCAAGTTCCAGGCATCGATCGACAAGAAGGCGCAGATCGTCGCCAGTTATCTCGACAAGCTGGTCAAGAACTATCCGACAGCGGACATGACGCGGCGCGGACGCGGCCTGATGCAGGGGCTGGCATTCAAGGACCCGGAACTGGCCGACCGTGTCACGGCGCTGGCTTTCCAGAATGGCCTAATCATTGAAACCTCGGGCGGGCGCGATGAAGTCATCAAGCTCTTGACGCCGCTGACGATCGAAGCGGAAAAGCTGCTGGCCGGCCTGGATATCCTAGAGCAGGCGCTGGCCGATACGGTCAGCGAGCAAAACAGCCAGGCAACCCTGAAAAAAGGAGTGGAAGCATGATCGTGCGGCGACTGAAAGACATCCTGAACACCGAACGCGATATCAAAACCACTACCTGGGCCAGCCGGCGTTTGCTGCTGCGCGACGACGGCATGGGTTTTTCGATGCACGAGACCACCATCTTTGCCGGCACCCAGACCCACATCTGGTATCAACATCATCTGGAGGCGGTGTATTGCGTCGAGGGCAGCGGTGAAGTCGAACTTATTCCGTCGGGCGAAGTGTTCCGCATCGAGCCGGGCACGATGTATGCGCTCAACAAGAACGACCGTCACTGGCTGCGCGCCGACGCTGGGGCCGACATGCGCGTGGTGTGCTCCTTCAATCCTGCCCTGGCGGGCAATGAGGTACATGATGCCAACGGCGTGTATGCACTGGCCCCCAACGCCACAGCCGCCACCGGCGAATAAATAAAGGATCCCTGATGTTATCCCAAGACCCCTACAAGACCCGCACGCCCAACAACGGCGCGATCCTGGCACGCCAGGAGCCGGTGGTATACGAACCGGGCAAAAGCATATCCCCTGCCGGACTGAGCCTGGCGCAGCGCGAAGCCTATCGTGAAAACGGCTTCCTGCTGCTGCCGGAGCTTTTCTCGCCGGCCGAAGTGCAGAGCCTGTATGAGGAAATGCAGTCCATGCGCAAAGACTATGCGCAAAAAGGATGTGAAGAAGTCATTTCCGAACCGGGCAGCGGCGAAGTGCGCTCGATATTCGACGTGCACCGCTTGAACGGCTTGTTCGCCAGCCTGGTACGCGATCCGCGCGTGCTCGACGTCGCCCGCGATATCCTCGGCAGCGACGTCTATATTCACCAGTCCCGCATCAATTACAAGCCGGGATTCCAGGGCAAGGAATTTTACTGGCACTCCGACTTCGAAACCTGGCACAGCGAAGACGGCATGCCGGCCATGCGCGCAGTGAGCTGCTCGATCCTGTTGACCGACAACAGTGAACTCAACGGCCCGTTGCTACTGATTCCAGGCTCGCATCGCCACTTCATTTCCTGCATGGGCGAAACACCTGACGAGAACTATAAGCAATCACTGAAAAAGCAGGAAACCGGCGTCCCGGATGAAGTGCTGTTGCGCTATCTTGCCGACATGGGCGGCATCACTTCCTGCACCGGCAAGGCCGGTTCGGTGGTGTTTTTCGATTGCAACACGATGCACGGTTCCAACAGCAATATTTCACCTTATCCACGCAGCAATGTGTTTTTCGTCTACAACAGTATCGAAAACCAGCTGAGCATGCCAAAAGGCGGCTTGAAACCGCGGCCCGAATTCATCGCGGCCCGCCAGGACGTGGCTGCGCTGGCGCCGCAGCCGTTCCCGGTGGACTAAGCCGTTTGCTCGCGCCGCCCCTTCTTCCAGACGGGACGGCCGCTAGGCAGAGGCTGTGCGCTCGGCGGCGCAACATGTAAAGGTATGCGATGGAATCCCAATTGATGGAACCGTACCTGCGTTCCTTTTTGCTGTTTTTCGCGCTGTTCAATCCGTTTTTGATGAGCATCTACCTGCTCGAATTGATCCGCGGTTTGCCCACAGCGACCTTTGCCCGCGTCTTGACCCGCGGCAGCCTGATCAGCGCCTGTGTATTCGTCTTGTTTGCCTGGGGAGGGGAAGCTTTTTTTCGCGATTACCTGCAGGTCCGCTTTGCTTCCTTCCAGATTTTCGGTGGCATCGTGTTTTTATTGATTGGCCTGCGCTATGTTTTTTCCGGCGCCGACGCCATCAATGACTTAATGCGCGGCTCCCCGGAAACGATTGCCGGCAGCATTGCCGTGCCGATCATGATCGGCCCCGGCACGGTCAGCGCTTCAGTCGTCATCGGCACCCGCCTATCCTTTCCCGGCGCCGTGGCAGTGATCTTTGGCACGTTGGCACTGACCGTCATGCTGTTGTTATTGATCAAATATCTGCACGACCGGCTCAAGCAAGACAATGCCGCGCTGATCGACCGCTATATCGATCTGGTGGGACGCATGTCGGCGCTGTTAATCGGTACGATCGCCATGGATATGATCGTCACCGGCGCACAGCGCACCGGCTTTGCGCAAATGCCGTAACAAAACAACCAGCTGGTAGCGTCGATTATGAAATCGGCGCGATGCCTTTGAGATTGCTGCGATAAGGCGGCAGGTTCCCGGCTTGCTTGCCGGTGGCGCGAACGTATAGGGGCATTACCGCTGGCAGGTGCTTTTGTATCGCGGCGATGCGGTGCTTGCCGGCCGGGTGAGACGACAGCCATTGCAGCGGCGCCTGCTGATTCAGTGCCGCCATTTTTTGCCATAGCGCGATGCCGGCGCGCGGATCGTAGCCGGCACGGGCCACGATATCCAGCCCGACCACATCGGCTTCGGTTTCGTCATCGCGCGAAAATTTGAGCATGGTCAGGTTGGCGCCGATACCGGTGGCAGCCGTAGTCAGGTTTGGATCGACCCCGAAAACCGCCGCCAGTCCGGCACCGGCCAGGCGGGCGCCGATATCGGCCAAGCCGGCTTTGGCAGCACGCTCACGCCCATGTTCGCGCAAGGCATGGGAGATTTCATGTCCCATGACAACGGCTACTTCATCATCGGTCAATTTCAAACGGCTCAGCAAGCCGCTGAAAAACGCGATCTTCCCTCCCGGCATGCAAAACGCATTGACATCTTTTGCATCAATCAAATTGATTTCCCATTGCCAAGCGGAGGCGCGCGGATTCCAGCGTTGTGCATGTGGAATCAGTTTGGCGGCAATCGTGCGCAAACGTCGCACTTCGGCATGATTTTCCGGCAACAGGAGATTTTGTTTGTGCGCCTGCTGCTTGATGCTGGTGTATTGCTGCAACGCAGCCGCTTCCAGTTGCTGCTCCGGCACCAACTTGCGTAGCGGCGACATCTTGTCGACCTGCACACCTTCTGTTGGTGCTTGCTGTGCCTGCCCCGGCAGGCTCGCGCCGAACAGGCACAGCAACAGCACCCAGCTTGCGGTGCGGTTAAACAGGCGGTTTTTTGGCATCGCTCATCTCCATCTGGAAGCAGGATGATTTTAATTCATCGCAGCAGCACCTGCACTGGATGCGCTCGGCGAGCAGGTCGCCAATCAGCATGAGACACATGCCGGTCATGTCGCGGATGCGTCAAGTGCTGCCGGCTTCCCCATCCAGGCTGACCCGTGGCCGCAACCAGAAGTACAGACCGATGGCTGGCACGATCGCCAACGTGGTGATCCAGAAATACGGTGCGTACCCGACTGCTTCCACAATACCGCCGGAGTAGAAGCCTAGTACTTTTCCTGGCAAGGTGATCAATGAACTGAACAATGCATACTGGGTAGCAGTGTAGCGATGGTTCACCAAAGCCGACAGGTACGCTACCGCCGTTGTTCCCATCAGGCCCTGGGCCAGGTTTTCGCCGGAAATCACCAGGGTCAGCATCAGCAGGTTGCCATTGGCGCCGATCAGCCACAAGTACAGCAAATTGGAGAGCGCCCCCAACACGATGCCGACCAGCAGCGCGCGCTCCACGCCCCAGCGGAATACCGCAACGCCGCCGAGGAAGGCGCCAACCATACCGATCCAGATGCCGTAGGTTTTGGAAACACCCGCGATCTGGAGCTTGCTGAAACCTTGATCCAGATAGAACGGGCCCATGATGCCGCCGACCAGCGCCTGATCGGAAACCTTGAACAGCAAGATGAAGAGCAACAGCAGCAGCCCCACCCGCCCGCCGAAACGGCGGAAAAAATCTACGAACGGTTCGACCACGCCCTCGCGCAAGCCCTGAGCCCAGTTTTGCGCTTTCACACGCAGCACTTCCGGCTCACGCGCCATCAGACTTGCTGCGATTGGAATCAGCATGAACCCCGCCATCGCCCGGTACACATGGGGCCAGACGGTGTAGGTAGCGATGACCAGCGCCAGCGCGCCGGTGACGATCAGCGCCAGGCGGTAGCCCAGCGAATAGACGGCAACCAACGCTCCCTGCACCTCGACTGGAGCGATTTCGATACGATACGCATCCACCGCGATATCCAGAGTGGCGCCGGCAAAAGCGACCAGCAAGGTCAGTCCGACGAATAGCGGCAGCTGCGATGGCGTCACCGAGGCCATCGCCATCAAACCAATCATCACCAGCAGTTGCGACA
>JAKFFK010000211.1:0-1800 GCA_036675285.1 Paucimonas sp.
GGTCGCTGGATTTGCCCAGCCCCGGTGCGCTGAAAACCTATTGCCATGAAGTGCTGGGCCGGGTGCTCGACAAATTGTCGCGGGTGGAAAACCGGCATCAGGACCTGTATCCGTACCGGCTGGCGCTGGCGCATGAAGACATGCACGGCGAAGCCTTTGCCTATACCTTGCAAACTCTGGGCGTCGCATTGCCGCAGCCCTTGGTCAAGCCGGTAGCTGGCACGGCAGCGCAAGCGGAAATCCGTTTTCCGGGCGGCACCATTCGCATCGGCAGTGCACCGGATGACGGCTTCGTTTTCGATAATGAAAAGTGGGCTCACCCGTGTTACGTGCCGCCGTTTGCGATGGATGCGACACTGGTGTCGAATGCGCAGTTTGGCGAATTCGTGGCTGATGGCGGCTATCAGGATCCGCAGTTCTGGAGCGCTGCCGGTAAAAACTGGCTGATGCAGCAGGAATGTTCCGCGCCGCGCTACTGGCAGCGGGATGGCCGGCTGTGGCTGGCGTACCGCTTCGGTCAACCGCTGGTACTGGTGCCAAACGAGCCGGTACGACATGTCAGTTTGTTTGAAGCGCAGGCCTATTGCAGGTGGGCAGGCCGGCGCTTGCCGAGCGAGGCAGAATGGGAGTATGCCGCATTGTCCGGTCAGCCGGCCTGGCGCTGGGGTGAATTGTGGGAATGGACCTGTTCACCATTCGAGCCGTATCCGGGTTTTTCGGTGGATGCCTATCGTGAATATTCGGCGCCGTGGTTCGGCAGCCATCAGGCAGTGCGGGGCGCGTCGTTTGCCACCCATGCGCGCATGCGTTCGGCCAAATACCGCAATTTTTATTTGCCGGAGCGGCATGACATGTTTATCGGCTTCCGCACTTGTGCATTATAGGCAAGCACACAAAAAAATAACCGCAGTGCTTGCGCAGTGCGGTTATTGTTAGGCACCTGCCCAGTCAGGGCAGGGCTGTAGCTACGCTTAGCGGTCGCCGTACGAACGACGTGCGCCGCCGTCAGCATTGCTGCGAGTTCCCTTGTAACCGCCATCTTCCCTGCGCGGCGCGGCTGGCTTGCTGAACGTGCGTTGGCCAGGCTTGGCAGTGCTGTTGCCGCCACGGTTTTCGCCCGGCTTCCAGCCGCTCGGCTTGCGTGGTGCCGATGCGGTTTTCTTCGGCTCGAAACCGACGATTACATCGACCGGAATCAATTGCTTGGTGAAACGCTCGATCCGCTTGACGTTCATGCCTTCAGCATGATTGACCAGCGAAATGGCCAAGCCATTGCGACCGGCACGGCCGGTACGGCCAATGCGGTGCACATAATCTTCCGGGAATTTCGGCAAATCGTAATTCACCACGTGCGTGATGGCAGGCACATCGATGCCGCGCGCAGCCACGTCGGTAGCGACCAATACCCGGATCTGACCGTTACGCATCGAGTTCAGAGTACGGTTGCGGGCACCCTGATGCATGTCGCCATGCAAGGCGGCTGCCGAGAAGCCGGCGATATTCAAACGGTCTGCAATCGTATCGGCATCGCGCTTGGTCGCTGTAAACACCACTGCCTGGTCCATCGTTTCATCGCGCAGCAAATGATCGAGCATGCGGTTCTTGTGCGACAGGTCATCGACGAAATGCACCCGTTGCTGGATGTTTTCATGCTTGGTGGCCGAGCCGGCAATCTGAATCACCATCGGGTCGCGCGTGATGCGCTTGGCCATATTGCCGACCACGCCATCCAGGGTTGCCGAGAACAGCATGGTCTGACGGGTGTCCGGAGTCGCTGCGACGATTTTTTCGATATCTTCA
>JAKFFK010000247.1:0-11301 GCA_036675285.1 Paucimonas sp.
CGATTCTCGATGCGCCGCGAAAAGCGGTCGGCCAACGCCGTTTGATCGGCAGCCAGTATATTGATCACGTAATGCGCATTGGCTGAAAACGCCGGCAGGCTGCGCGCCGATTTCGCCAGGCTCCACAACACCAGCGGCGGATCCAACGATACCGAGTTGAACGAAGTTGCGGTCAAGCCGATAAAGCTGCCGTTTTCCAGGCGCGTGGTAATGACCGTCACGCCGGTAGCAAACTGAGACAGGGCATTGCGGAAATGGCGCGTGTCGAATGGGTCAGACACGGCGAGTGGAATACTCTTGTGCATCAAAAGCCTGTGATCGATGTTGACTGATTTTATTAAAAGGTTTTAACAGCATGCTGCGGTTTCGTGCGGCGGCAACAGCAACCGGTTTCAATATGATAGAAGCTTTAACGGCCATTATGCCGAAAAGCGCTCTGCATGGCGATGCATTGCCGTGAAAGCTGCCGCCAGCGGTATCCATTATTTGGATACCGGTTTGCGGATCAGGTGCTGGAATGCTTTCGGCATCCAGGGGCGCGCCGCCAGCAGGAAACTGAGTGCGAATTTTTCTTCCAGCGGCAATTTCGCATCGTCCTGATGCTGTTGAGAAAATTCGCGCGCCACTTGCTTGAAACGGTTCAGCAAAGTTGCGATGGATTGCTTCGACAGCATCACATTGACCAGTTGCAGCATTTCATGGTCACCATCGAATCGAGAATTCAGATAATCGCCATACGCTTGCTCGCGGAAATGGTTCTGGATTGGCCCGTTCGGTATCCAGCGGAAAGTACGCGCCACCAGCAGCTTGACGCGGTTATTCGGCAGCAGCGCGAGAAAACCGATGCGGTCGAGGCGGGTCAGGTGCTTGACTGCTTCGGCGCTGGTGATGTCATAAAACCCGACCATTTGCTCGACGCTGATCTGGTTCAGCATCGAGACTGCAACGATGAATAACTTCGGCTCGCCTATGATTTCCTGTTCCTGGGCATGCGTCAACTGGGTAATCAATGCGCTTTCATTGTGCATGCCATCGGCGATTTCGCGCAAATCGATATCGGTTGCCTGCAGGATGTCATCCAGCCTTTGCAGTGTAAAATTCTTTTGCGCAAACATGCGTTTGACACTTGCCTCGGACATGTCGATGCGGGTGGCCAGCTCGGCATAGGTAATGCCGCGCGCTTTCAAATGGCGTTTCAATGAATCGACAAGGGCAGTTGCCTGGAGCATGGTTTGAATTTGTTTCAATCAAGTAATTAAAATGATACACCAAGCCCATAATATTCCGAAGAGCGTTGCCGCATGAGCCACATAAATACACCATCGGCAGCGCTGCAAGCTGGCCGATGCTTGGCCCTTATCCGACAAGCACATCGTTTTTAGTGATCCTTCAAGTGTTTGCACGAGCAGTCGCCTTGTGTACGCAACTGGCGTTTGCCATGAAGGTGCCAGGCTTGAGATAAGACGAGGAATTGTTGCATCTTGGTGCAAACAGCATGCACATCCGGGTGCTTTGAGGTAGAGTCACCTTAGCAACAGGCAAAGAGTCGTATTTTTTAAACGGAGCACATCATGACAACCGAAATCGCAACGCTGGGAGGCGGTTGCTTCTGGTGCTTGGAAGCAGTCTACCAGGAGCTGAAAGGCGTGCAGCATGTGGAATCCGGCTATGCCGGCGGACAAGTTGCCGACCCGAGTTATGACGAGGTATGCAGCGGCACCACGGGCCACGCGGAAGTGGTGCAGATAACATTTGATCCGGCGATCGTCAGTTATCGCGAAATCCTGGAAATATTTTTCACGATACACGATCCGACCACTCTGAACCGGCAAGGCAATGACTGCGGCACCCAATATCGGTCAGTGATTTATTTCCATTCACCCGAGCAGCAGGATACGGCGCGGCATGTGATCGCCGAAATGGCCAATGTATGGGACGCGCCGATCGTGACCGAACTAAGCCCTGTGCCTGCTTATTACAAGGCAGAAGATTACCATCAGAATTATTTCCGCCAGAATCCGCTGCAGGGTTATTGCGCGTTCGTGGTGGCGCCCAAGGTGGCGAAATTTCGCAAAATTTTTGCCGACAAGATGAAGCAGGCATAAGCAGGCTGATCAGGCACAGCTTGAGCCGGGTCTCTGCTGAGTTTTTCAATCCCCTTGCGCGCAGTAAGGTTGCGCAGCGTGCGCTGTATGCAGGCAGGTTGAATGCGGCATGGCGTCGCATGCTGTTTCCTGTGTGCCTATCGCACTGTCATTCCATGTTTTACGTACTGAAAATAACTGGCTTCTTCAGCAATACATGTAGCGGCGCGACCATGGCAATGCCGTCGCCGGCCGTTCAGCTTTCGTGCACAGCACCTGGTAGACCGAGACCCAATCGTGCGTAAATGCATAGGCACATCCGGCCAGATAGACGCGCCAGATGCGGAAATGGCGGTCGTCGACGGTTGTGCGAATCTGCTCGGCACGCGCATCGAAATTATTGGCCCAGATTTCACAAGTCTTCGCATAATGCCGACGCAGGCTTTCGACGTCAATGGCTTCCAGCCCGCTTTCCTGCATGCTTTTCAACACCAGACCGATATGCGGCAATTCGCCGTGCGGGAACACATATTTTTCAATGAATTCCCCGCCGCCAAACGCAGTTTCGCCATTGTCGGCATCGGTGCTGGTGATGCCGTGATTCATGGCGAGACCGTCGTCGGCCAGCAAGCTGCGCATTTTGATGAAATAGTCGCCCAGGTGTTTCAATCCGACATGCTCGAACATGCCCACGCTGGTGATACGATCGAAGCTGCCGCTGACATCGCGGTAATCCTGCAGGCGGACCTCGACCCGGTCTGACAGACCGGCTTGCCTGATGCGCTCGTTTGCCAGCGCATGCTGGTTTTCCGACAGAGTGATGCCAACGCAGCGGGCGCCGAATTTTTCTGCGGCGCGCAATACCAGCGCCCCCCAGCCGCAGCCGATATCGAGCAGGGTATGGCCAGGTTTGAGCTGGAGTTTAGTCAGGATATGGTCGATTTTTTTGAGCTGCGCGGCATCCAGCGTTTCAATGCCGGTTTCAAAATAGGCGCAGGAATACACCATGTTTTCATCCAGCCAGAGCCGGTAGAAGTCATTCGACACATCATAGTGATAGCGGATCGCCTCGGCATCCTTTTTCTTTGTGTGCCAGAACGGCCGGGCAGTGCGGCCGAATTTCCCCCGGGGTTTCAGCGAATACCTGGCCAGCGCGCTGCCGACGTCGATGATTTCCGCAGCGCGGCCTTCGATGTCGATCTTGCCTTCCACATAGGCGCTGCCAAGGTTGGACAAGGATGGCGTCAGCAGATAAGCCAACGCCGAGGACTGCGGTATTTTGATGGTGACTTGGGGCGTCTGGCAAAAATCAAAACGCTTGCCATTCCATAGTTCGATGCGCAACGGCAGCACGGCGTGATCGCGCATCTGGCTGACCCAGTTGTCGAGCTTGTTTTCCCAGAACATGCTGGTTCCTCCGAATGAGAAAACCGAAAACACAGTTACAACCGGCCCCGGCTTGACGTGCCTACGGTTGCAGCCGCTGTATCTGCCAGCTTGCTTGCTCCTGTCGCGTATACAAAATCCGATCATGCAAACGCGAGCTGCGACCCTGCCAGAATTCGATCGAGTCCGGCACCAGCCGATAGCCACCCCAGTGCGCCGGACGTGTCGGATGGTCGCCGTACTGTTCCTTGACTTGTGCAAAGCGATTTTCGAGTGCCTGCCGGTTGGCGATCGGGCGGCTTTGCTCGGAAGCGATCGCGCCCAGCCGGCTCAACAGAGGCCGGCTCTGGAAATAGGCGTCGCTTTCTTCCGCCGAAACCGGTTCGACCTTGCCTTCGATGCGCACCTGGCGCTCCAGCTCGATCCAGTGGAACAGCAGCGCGGCATGGGGATTGGCCGTCAGCTCCTGCGCCTTGCGGCTGGCATAGTTGGTGAACCAGACAAAGCCGCGCTGATCGAATTCCTTGATCAGCAGGATGCGCGAAGAGGGCCGGCCGTTGGCCGCCACCGTGGCCACGCTCATCGCATTCGACTCGGGGACGTGGGCCTTCAACGCTTCGTCAAACCATTTGCCAAACTGTTTGATCGGATCAGAATCGACATCCGCTTCCGACAGGCTGGCATGAATATAATCCTTGCGAATACCGGCAATCGACATCTGGTAACCCTTATGTATTGGAAAGCTCGCGGCGCATGCGCATTGCATTGCCCAACTGGCTGGTTTGCTCAGGACTGAAGATTCGCTTGGCCATCGGCGCAATCACGGTTTCTTCGAGTTCCATATGCGCATGGTACAACACCGCGAATCGGGCAACCTCGGCGTCGGATAAGTGCGCCGACTGTCCTGTCGCAATACCGTTTAGCTGGCGTTCCAGCAATATCCACACGGCAGCCATCTGTTGATGATCATGCAGAATTTTCGGCAGGGTGGTTTGCAATTGCATCGCGTCGTCGCCGGTTGCGGTGGCTTCCAATAGCGGCAGTAAATCCTCTTCTTCATCTTCATGATGAAGCGGGGCCGCATCGTTAAAATAGCGCAACACTGCATGCGCTGCTTGTTGTGCCTCAACATCCGCGCCATATTTCGGTAAATGTTGCAGTAATTTTTGCATGGTCGCGATCTGTTTACGGATCCGATCATGGCAATGCTTGAGCACCGCAATCGGTTGGTCGAAACCGGGTGCGGTGATAAAAAGCGCATGTTGCATCATTTCTCCAATTTAGTCATCTGTCGCCGTGCCAGCGGCACGCCCAGGCCGATGGCCATGCCCATCCCCCAGAATACCGCAAATAAACCCAATGCCGCGCCGGCAGCGCCGAACGCCAGCGGCAAGGCGACCTGGCAGGCATTGCCGATCGTGGTACGGATGCCGACAGCTTCCCCGACCCGTCCGGCTGGCGCAAAATGATGCAGCAGCGTCAAGACGTTTGATTGACTGGAGCCGACCGCCAGTCCGAGCGCGGCAGCCACTGCCATCAATGCATGCGGCTGGCGCATGAAGGGCACCAGCAGATAGCAGATTACTGCCAGCACCAGCGCTGCAGTCAGTATGCGCCATTCGGAATGGCGCCGCGCTATCCACGGCATTGCCAGGCGGATGGCAAATGTCGCGGCAGAAAAGCAGCCCAGGATCAAGCCGATGGTAGAGGCAGAAAATCCGAGGCGCATGCCTTGAATCGGCATGACAAAAATGAATAAGTCCCAAGCCGATGACAGCAGGATGCCAACCAGGTAAATCGGACGCAGATCGGAATTGCGCAGCAGGTCAAGCGCCCTGCCGGATGGGCTCGTATCGGATGCTGCTGCAAGCTTGATTTGTTTCAAATTGCCGAACAAGATCAACAGCAATGCCAGGCTCGCGCAGCCGAAGAATATTGCATAGGCGGCACGAAAACTTGCATGGTCGATGACCAGGCCGGCAATCACCGGGCCGGAAAAGCTCGACACGGAATAACCGAGCGCCAGCCAGCCGAAATTGCCGGCGCGCGCATGGGCCGCGCTCATGGCGCCCACCGTATGCTGGGCTGCGATCTGGATTGCCATAAAGCCAGTACCAATGAATATCACGGCGACATACAGGATCGGCAAGCCGGGCAGCATGGCAGGCAAGGCGGTGCCGATTGCCATCGATACACAACCGACGGTGATGGGTCGCTGCAAGCCAATGCGGTCGATCAGACGCCCCATCGGCACGGCAAACAGCATTGGCAATAGCGAAAACAGCGCGATCAGTATGCCGACCGTCAGTTCGGACGCCTGCAATGACAATGCGTACAGAGAAGTGGTCACACGGGTGCCGGCCAGCGCAATGTGGGCAGCAATGGAAACTAGAATTATTTGCAACAAATGCGCGGTTGGCGGCACAGATGACGGACCAGCAAGAGAGTATTCCAACAGAAATCTATTTTAAAGGAAAAATTCGTCTTTCCGTCCGGTAAAATGGCGGTATGCACGCATTAATTCAAACTCCGCCTTTTTCCACCACAGACGAGATCGATTTCGAGCGTCGCTTCGGCGGCATTGCTCGTCTGTATGGCGCCACCGCGCTGGAACGCTTTCGCACCGCTCATGTTTGTGTGATCGGCGTCGGCGGCGTTGGTTCGTGGGTGGTCGAAGCACTGGCGCGCTCGGCGATCGGCCGCATCACGATGATCGATCTGGACAATCTGGCCGAATCGAATGTCAACCGCCAGATCCATGCCTTGAGCAATACCTTAGGCCAAGCCAAGGTGACCGCGCTGGCCGAACGGATTGCGCAAATCAACCCCTTTTGTCGCGTCACTGAAATCGAGGATTTCATCACCGCCGACAATCTCGAACAGATGATCGGCGCCGGCGAGTATGACTATGTAATCGATGCGATCGACAATGTGCGCGCCAAGACCGCCTTGATCGCCTATTGCCGCGAGCATGGCATCAGGCTGATCACGATCGGCGGCGCCGGCGGCCAGATCGATCCGACCAAAATTGAAATTCGCGATTTGTGCCGCACCGAACAGGAACCGCTGTTGGCCAAGGTACGCAAGCGCTTGCGTGCCGTACACGGATTCCCGCGTGGCACCAAAAACAAATTCGGCATCGATGCAGTATTTTCCACCGAGCCATTGCGCTTTCCGGAAACGGCCGAAGCGTGCGCTGTAGATGGCGAAGGCAATGACGGGATTACCGGATTGAATTGCGCCGGCTTTGGTTCGGCGATGGTGGTGACGGCGTCGTTTGGCTTGGTGGCAGCGGCGCAAGTGTTGAAAAAGCTGGCCGAAGCGGCGTCGGCTGTTACCAGCAATGCCGGTGCAGATGCTAAGCCGGTTCAGTCAGATTGCGCATAGCCAGTACCCGGTAAGCCAGTGCGCCTCCTTGTTGCAACGACTGCACCAGTGCCACCTGGCTCGCATGCCAGGTGATGGCGTCAAACGGACAATCCAGCGGCAGATCGGCATCGCGCGCCAGTGTCACATGCGGCGTAAACTTTCCCTTGCGGTCAAAGGTGATGTCATGCTGCTCCAGCACATGGGCCAGTGACGACTGCCATGCAAGCAGCTCGTCGGGCACCGCATGCGTGCCGGCCCAGGCAATGCGCGACTTGCTAAAGTAACCGAGCCGGTCAAGCTGCAGCGTGATATCAGCGCGCGGCAGATTGGCCAGAATTGTTTTCAGCAGCGGCAGATTGGTCAGTGGCTGGTTGCCAAGAAAAGCCAGGGTTACATGCAGGTTGGCATACAGGACATGGCGACCTTGCACCAGCGTTTGCAAATGCTGCAATTTTTCCCGCGTGGCGTCATCCGGCCACAATGCATAAAACAGGCGCATCGAATCGACAGCTTGCGTATCAATGCTCATGATTTTCCAAAGACTTCATTCAATTGTCGGGTGACCCGGATGAAGGTGGTGCGCTTGGTCAATTCCTTCAGCTTGTGCGCGCCGACATAGGTGCAGGCCGAGCGCACGCCGCCCAGGATGTCTTGCAGCGTCGCCGCAACGGGGCCGCGATAATCGACCAGCACTTCCTTGCCTTCCGAGGCGCGGTACTGCGCCACGCCGCCGGCATATTTTTCCATTGCGGCGCGGCTGCTCATGCCATAAAAACGCTTGTATTTCTTGCCGTCGCGTGTGACCACATCGCCTGCGCACTCATCGTGGCCGGCCAGCATGCCACCCAGCATGATGAAATCCGCGCCGCCGCCGAACGCCTTGGCCAAGTCGCCCGGCACCACGCAGCCGCCGTCGGCGCAGATTTGGCCGCCCAGGCCATGCGCGGCATCCGCACATTCGATCACTGCCGACAGTTGCGGGTAGCCGACTCCTGTCATCTTGCGTGTGGTGCACACCGATCCGGGGCCGATGCCGACTTTGACGATGTCGGCGCCGGCCAGGATTAATTCTTCAGTGATGTCGCCGGTCACCACGTTGCCAGCCATGATGATCAGCTGCGGGTGGGCGCCGCGCACTTTTTTAACGAAATCGATGAAGCCTTCGGTATAGCCGTTGGCCACATCAATGCAGACATAATCGATCAAGCCATCGGCACGCGCCATGACTGCGGCGAACTTTTCATAATCGGTCTTGCTGATGCCCATGGAATAAAAGGCGGTGGACTGCGGCAAGCCATTGGCGGCCAGCGATTGAAAGAAATGCACCAGCTTGTCTTCGGCATAATGCTTGTGCAAGGCGACTGACAGGCCATGTGCGCCCAGCGCATGCGCCATTTCAAAGGTGCCGGTGGTATCCATGTTAGCTGCCATGATCGGAATGCCATGGTATTTCTTGCCGGAGTGGTGAAAAATGAATTCGCGCTGGATATCGACGCTGGAGCGGGAATTGAGGGTTGAGCGCTTGGGACGGATCAAGACATCCTTGAAATCCAGCTTCACGGCTTCTTCGATATGCATACAGGCCTCCGCTGGTTGGATGCAGTACCGATGTCAGCCTGCGCGCGACTGACTTATACGGCTTGCATGATGACGTACCCGATGGAGATGGCGAAAGCGTGCTATTCCTCGATATGCGTCAAAAACAGATAGCATGCCATCAAAACGGTGATGACGACGCAGGCAAAGGATAAACCGATGCCGGAACTGACACAGAACAAGGCGGCGCAAAAATAAGCCGGCGTGCCTTCCAGGGCTTGCGCCAGCATCGCGGAATATATCTGCAGCAACAGCAGCATGCCGGCGGCAATACCCATCCATTTCAGCGTATAAGACGGCAGGATTGCGCGTTGCGCCCGGTTATAGCGATAGTTGGCGCTCCGCTGTTCCCGGGTGCCGCAGCTGGCATCGCGAAATAGCCAGAATGGCGTGGCCCAGCGCCAGAACAGCAAGCCTGCCAGCAGCAACAACTGGATCGATTGACGGAATTTGGATGGGTGATCGGCTTGCATCGGCGACGCCTCCTATTGGTATAGCTTGTTAGGCATCATGTCGCGACTTGGGTTCATTACAGCATGATGTCAAGGCATACCTTATCGGAAGGCTTCTTCTTCCATCTGATAATCCTGGGCACAGGTTTTATTGCAAAAGCGCCGCACATTATCCAGCGGCGCATTGCAGTACCAGCATGCGCCCTTGGGCTTCAGATGATCCGCACGGCCTTGCTGTGCGAGCAGAGCTGTTTGTCCGGGGAAAAGCGCGTCATTTGCAATGCTGTCAGCGTCATTCATGATGTGCCTATCAAGAATCAACCACAGGACCCACGCAGTCACTCGTCACAGTATATTCCTGCACTTCATTGTCCCGAGATCATGGTAGTTCAAGCCTAACATTTGTACGTGACATTTGGGTGAAATACCGCGGTTGGAAATTTCTGGCCACCGGGCCGGTTGCTACTTGCAAGCTGAACTTGCAATGCAAAGAGCATTCCCATGCCCTGCGTCAGAATGTCATGTACTGCTTGATCTTACGAATAGCCGGCAAATTTGCCATGTGAAATTTGCAATTTAATTGTTTTTAATTAAAAAATTTGCATGGCTCTGTATAAAAAACCAGTGGAATATCCAGTGCAGGAAAATGGCCGGGATACCGGCGCCACTTCTTGGTGCATCGCCGCTATGCATCGGTTCATGCCGGCGCATACGATACCGGCATCGTTCATGGCAGCAAGGCAGGAGACGAGCCCTGGATGAGCGGATAAGCTTGGCCAACTTGTCGTTATTTCCGGCATCGGCCAGCGGTGCACAGCATGGGGTTGCCCCGAATTTGCTAGCCGCATCGAACCGGAAGGGGTATGACGGCTGCAAGCATGTCATCTTGAACGGCATCGAGTGAGCCGGGCTGGCGCCAGTAGCAGCCGCCCGTAGCAGGCAAGTCACAACTCATTGTTTTTGGCGCGTCATTATCGGCCGCGCTTGCTGTAGGGTGCAGCAAGAATCAGTGCAGCACGTTTTCGCCTTGCGCCATCGGCAGCGGATAGATCCCCATGCGAAGCGCTTCGGCTTCCTCGACCTTGGCAAGTCGCACCAGATTGCGCAGCGATTCTCGTAAAACGTGCTTTTCTCGTGCCGAGCCATGCTGGCCGCAATTCAACATGACGAGTGCTTCAATCACATCATCCGAGCAAAAGGTCTGCAGCATAAGAGCCTACCGATAAAAAAGCCGCAGGGCTAACGCCATGCGGACAGAAGAGTGAGTAAATTTTATTGTAATTTAGGGGTAATTCTAATTATTCATTCCCTGAACTCTTTGCGATAAAGCAATCGAGATTACTTTTTTTCATGTAAGGCATCCTTGTTCAAGATCTGCCACTGGCCTTCCAAGTCATTTACCAACTTGCTGAACACAACAAGCATAGGCCAGAAAAGGCACTGTTTTCGCGGTATTGCGATGCTCGATTTCAGTTTCTTCCGGCAGACAACTAGGCATGAAAAATTGTTTTGCCGATGGACTTCCTGATAGCAATATTTGCCGCCGTCGCAGCAAGATTACGGCTGGATCTGCAAGCAAGCCTGGCATGCGAACAGTCCTTAGTTGCGCTGGAATCAACCAAGGACTGATCTGAAAAACCGGACCTGCAGATCCGGTTTTTGCCATGGCGCTATTTTTGCACCAAATATAAGCCACCCGCGCCGATCGCATCGGTTACCACCGCCGATCCATACGGCAACAGGCTGCCCTGGGAAACGGTAACGCTGCTTGGCCGTGCATGGATGGGAAAGCGCGCTGCATCAATCACTTTGCCGGTAATGGCATTAATCAGCGTCACCTGGTTGGTCAGCGTGGTAGCCGGCGGTGTGCCCGGATAAGCGAGCTGAAGAATGGCCGGATCAGGATTGGTGATTTCCGGCACTGCGATCATATTGCCAGGCAATACAGTCACCGCATCGAACAGATTGGTCTTGGCGCCCCGATACACCACGCTCGGCAAACCGGCACGGCCATTCAACAGGATCGGGATACGGTAAATCACGTTCAGGCTCGGTAAATATAACTGGTTGCCGACAATCGCCGCGCCATTCGGCGCGAAGCCGCCCAGCAGTGCCGGCAGCCATTCGCTTTCAGTTACCCGAAAGGCGGCCGTGTCGGCGATTTTTACCTTGACGATAGCTGGCACGTTCGGCACGCCGTACAGCATGGTCGCGGCAAAGGCTACACTGTTGGCGATATACAGGTCGCCTTTCCAGTCGACCGCGATACCGTTGGGCTGAAACGCCTGTGTCATCAGCGGCGTGCTGGCGACACGGCGCAGATCGCCGGGCGGCTTGCTGGTATCGATCCGGTACAGCACCGAGGCCGGCATCAATTCGGATGTATTGGTGCAAGTTGCATACAGTATTTCACG
>JAKFFK010000289.1:0-11224 GCA_036675285.1 Paucimonas sp.
CCGGTGGTGCGCACGGTAATGACCTTGATCGGGTCAATCGATTGCACAATCGCAATGGCATTGCCGGCATAGATCGGCCGCTCGAAGGTGTCGGGCGCATCGACCCGGGTGATTTCGGAAATCTGGCCCACATCGAGTTTGGCGGCCACTCGCGGCGCAATGTTCTTGCCATAGGCGGTGGCCGGGGCCAGGATATGCGCATAATTGCTTGCCAGCGCCAGCACCTGGGCGGCGACATTTTCGGCCAAGCCATCGGCAAAGTACGGCGCATCGGCTACCAGCACTTTACTGACGCCCATCAGCTTGGCGGCGGCGGCAGTGGCGCCGGCAGCGTTATGGCCGGCAATGAGGACATGGACGTCGCCGCCGCATTGCAGCGCAGCGGTGACTGTATGGGCAGTGCTGCCTTTAAGGGAAGCATTGTCGTGTTCGGCAATGACGAGTGCAGTCATGATTTTCCTGATGAAATGATCAATTTGAGCGAAGGCGGATGGGGCCGCTCAGGCGGCTCGTTGAATGGGTTGCTGGCATGCATGGCTGTCCTGTTCCCAGCCGAGCTGGTCGCGGATCTGCTGGGCATCCGGGATCGGTGCAGGATGCTGTCTGCGCCTGGCAAGCCATTGCCTGACTTGTTCCTTGGTCGGCTGATTCATCTTTTCCATGATGCAGTTTCCTGTGCTGTTGCAGTATGGTTAAATGACCTTGGCTTCGTTTTTCAGCTTGGCTACCAGGGTCGCCACATCCGGCACGATGATGCCGGCGCTGCGCTTGGCCGGCTCGACTACTTTCACTGTCTTCAACCGGGGCGCCACATCGACGTTGAGGTCGGCAGGTTTGACCACCTCCAGCGTCTTTTTCTTGGCCTTCATGATGTTGGGCAAGGTCACATAGCGCGGCTCATTCAGGCGCAGGTCGGTGGTGATAATGGCTGGCAGGGTCAATGACACGGTTTCCAGGCCGCCGTCGACTTCGCGGGTCACCTTGACCTGGTCGCCTTCGATGGTGACTTTGGAAGCAAAGGTGGCTTGCGGCCAGTCCAGCAGCGCTGCGAGCATTTGCCCGGTCTGGTTGCAGTCGTCATCGATGGCTTGCTTGCCGAGGATGACCAGTTGCGGGGCTTCCTTGTCGACCAGGGCTTTCAAGAGTTTGGCCACGACCAGCGGCTGCAGCTCAAGATCAGCTGCAGTCTCGACCAGAATGGCACGGTCAGCGCCAATGGCCATGGCGGTGCGCAAGGTTTCCTGGCATTGGGTCACGCCGCAAGACACCGCGATGACTTCGGTGGCGTGGCCGGCTTCTTTCAAGCGCATGGCTTCTTCGACGGCGATTTCATCGAACGGGTTCATCGACATTTTGACATTGGCGAGCTCGACGCCCGAGCCATCGGATTTGACCCGCACCTTGACGTTGTAGTCGACCACGCGCTTGACTGGCACCAGAATTTTCAAGATTGATCCCCGCAGAAAAATAGGCTTGCACGCGCACCGACAGCTGGCTGGTCCATGGCTGTCATTGCAAGGCTTGCACCGTAATTGATTGAATTGGCCTTAGTCTCCATGATCTTTGCGCTCGATTCAATTTGCATCTTTTAAACACTGCCTTAGGCTGGCGTTAACCGGATTGCCTTGTCATCGATAAAGCTTGCATAATGCCGCGACACTCATCCGACATACGATCATGCAAACACTTTCACTGGATAACCCGTTTTTAGAAAAGCTCGGCGCGTTGCTGCACACATGGCGCGAAGGGTATGTCGAAATGCATTTGCCGATTGACCCCAGCCTGCTCAATCGCACCGGCAAGGTGCATGGCGGCGTGATCTGTACCCTGCTTGATGCCAGCTGCGGATACGCAGGCTTATACACGCCCGAGCATGCGCCCTTGCTGCAGGGCGTGACCCTGTCGCTGACCACGAATTTTCTGGACAGCGGATCGGGTGCCATGCTGGTGGCCAAAGGCTGGGCCGAGAAAAAAGGCCACAAGCTTTATTTTTCCCGCGCCGAGGTATGGCTCGATGACCGGCTGCTGGTGGCAACCGGCATCGGCACCTTCAAATATTTGCGCACGCCCGCCAACGCCAAAGATTGATGCTGCGCGGGACCTTACTTATGTGACTGCAAAGTCATGCCGATCAGGCGCGATACCACGGTCGCCAGGTACATCAGCCCTACAAACATTTCCAGGCTGGTCAGCGCGCGCGCATGAGCCGTCAATGGAATCACGTCACCGATGCCGGTGCTGGAAAGCAGCGCAAAGCTCAGATACATCAGTTCGGTCCAGCTGCGCGGGCCATCAGGATTGACGGCAGCGGCAAACGCACCCGGCTGCAGCGCCTGGGTCAGGATGAACAGGTGGGCAAAGCCCCAGGCCAGCAGCGTGAAAGTGGCGCCGGCGGCAAACAGTTCATCGGTCGTGGCGATCCGGTCATCCATCATGTAGGCAACCAGGCTGGCGGCCGCGTAGAAATAAAATACCGCTTCCAGCGCCGACGACCAGGGCAGCAATTGCGGCAGGCCGAATGCCAGCTGCAAGCCCAGCAGCACGATGGCCGGCGCTGCGATGATGCCGCTGACCCACGCCAGGCCCGGAGTGCGCCGCACCATGCCGGTGGTGGTGACCAGCACGACAATGCCGAAAACATTCAGGGTGATGCGGCCGGCATCGGTATTTTCGACAAACGGGTACAACAGCATGCCGAGCAATTGCACCAGCAGCAGAATCGCCGAAGGATGCCGATGAGGACGGGTTACCAAGTGTAGATAGTTCATAATCGGATTATCCGGTATTCATGCAAGACTTGCCATTGCCTTCTGTTCATTCTGTTCAGCAGGAGGATACCGGCAAACCGGCGTGAATAGGCATGGCCTGGTTCAAGCAAACCTGCCGATATCCTGCGCGGCGGTTATGATCTAGGCTTTAATTGAAGCCCGAAAAAGGATGAAACGATGGCTGGTGCCAATGAAATTACCAATATGGCCTTGTTTTGCGACTTTGAAAACATCGCGCTGGGCGTGCGGGATGCCAAATATCCTGCATTTGAGATCAAGAAAGTCCTGGAACGCCTGCTGCTCAAGGGCAGCATCGTGGTCAAGAAAGCCTATTGCGACTGGGACCGCTACAAGGATTTCAAGGCACCGATGCATGAAGCGGCGTTCGAGCTGATCGAAATCCCGCATCTGCGTCAGTCCGGCAAAAATTCAGCCGATATCCGCATGGTGGTCGACGCACTCGACCTGTGCTATACCAAGTCGCATGTCGATACCTTCGTGATCATCAGCGGCGATTCCGATTTTTCGCCACTGGTCTCCAAGCTCCGGGAAAACAACAAGCAAGTGATCGGCGTTGGGGTGCGTGATTCGACTTCCGATTTGCTGAGCGCCAACTGTCATGAATTCATTTTTTACGATGATCTGGTGCGCGCGCAAGAAGACCGGAAAAAACGCACGGCCAGGAAAACCACGGCTAAATCGACTGGCAAGGGCAGCAAGCCGGCCGATGCCAAAAGCGAAGAAGAAGAAAAGCGCAGCGAAATTCTGGATCTGCTGATGGAGACGGTCGAGGCGCTAATTGTCGAGCGCGGATCGGATGAAAAAATCTGGGGCTCGATGGTCAAGCAAACCATGCAACGCCGCCAGCCGGGCTTCAATGAGTCGGCCTACGGTTACCGTTCCTTCAAGGAGCTGGTCGAGGATGCGGCGAAAAAGAAGCTGCTGATCATGACCCGCGATGAAAAAAACGGCCAGTACACGATCCGCCTGCCGGCATCGGAATAGCGCCTGCCGCTGGCTGCCGGCAGCCGCATTAGCATCGCCCCATAATCGAGGCGTTTATAATTGACGCATCATGGGAAAACTGCTCGCCATCGACGGCCTCAACATCGTGCGGCGCGTCTACGAAGCCAACACCGAACCGGACTCTGCCGCCAAGGCCGAAGCCGCGCTGCGGCATGCCCTGCTGTCGTTCAAAAAACTGCTCGCCACCCACCAGCCGAGCCACGTGCTGCCTGCATTCGATGTCGGCGGCCATACCTGGCGCCACGAGCTTTATTCGCTTTATCGCGCCAACCGCGCGCCGATGCCGGATGCGCTACGCGAGCAGCTGCCCTCCTTTTACGAGCAGCTGACGTCACTCGGCCTGACGGTGGTCGCGATACCCGAAGTCGAAGCCGATGATGTGATCGCCACCGCCGTCCTGCGCTGGCTGCACGAGCAGCGCGGTGAAGCGATCATTGCCTCCACCGACAAGGACTTGCATGGGTTGATTGCGCAGGGTGCGCTGGTGTGGGATCACTTCAAGGGCGAATGGCACGACCGGCAATGGGTTCAACACAAGTTTGGCGTGCCGCCGGAATTGCTGCCCGACCTGCTGGCGCTGGTGGGCGATGCTTCTGACAATATTCCTGGCGTGTCGAAAATCGGGACCAAGACCGCCGCCCGGCTATTGCAAAGCTATGGCAGCCTGGACAAGGTGATGGCTGGCGCCGGAATTTTGAAAGATACACTGGGAGAAAGGCTGCGCAAGGAACGCGACTTGCTATACCTGTCGCGCCAGCTGGTCGAACTCAAGGCCGATGTGCGCCTGGGCGTAAGCTGGAGCATGCTGGCATTCGGCGCCGGCAGCTGAAGCGGTGCGCCGGCTGGCATGCGTCAGCATGCGAAATACACGCAAATGAATGCCGTTGCATACAAGCATCGACACTGGCGCACGGGCTGGCCAGTCTAGTAGACCGTCCAGTTAGTTTGATGGGATAGAAATTGATGGATTTTTTTGTCTGGCAAGGCGCGAGGAAGCGCATCCCCCAAGGGGACTTGCTTCAGTGCGTAGCGAGCTACGCAATGACGAGCAACGTAGCCAGACGGAAAAAGACGCAATTTATACCCATTGAAATTAGTTGGACGGTCTACTAAATTAATTCCCGCATCCGGCTGTGCCTGGGTAGTCTGGCTGACAGGTATTCATGCTGGTCAGCCAAGACATTCCTGCCGCTCAGTAAATAATGTTCGGCGCGGCACGGTACGTACGGCACATACAATAGCGGCCGGAAACTTTCGATTGGCCGGTCACCCTTTTCCTGGTTGCACACCTTGCACGCCGTCACGCAATTCATCCAGGTATCCCTGCCGCCGCGCGACTGCGCCAGGATATGATCACGCGACAAATCCTTGTGCGTCATGCATTCGCCGCAATACCCACAGGTGTAACGGTCGCGCTTGAACAGTAAATGGTTTTGATGCCCGAGCGGCAACTCGCCGTGCAACATGCGCGCCATGATTTCACTGCCGGCGATGGCGATAATCGGTTTGACCGCGATCCGCGACTGTATTCCCAGGCGCGAATAACCGCCGCGGAAAATTTGTTCGCGCTCGCCCAGTTCCCATGCCACCTTACCGCACGCGTAGTACAGCACCGCCTCTTGCGGGGCGATCCAGTCAAACGGATTTCCTGCGATATCGAGTGCCAGAATATGGGCCGTCATTTACTTCACCTGAGTATTGCAAATATAGCTAGTTTTTACCGCGCAATGCCGGATTGCGCAGTGCTGCAAAAATCCGCAACCGGTTGGCGATTCTTGCATTCGTTGCACATGTACTGCGCTTTAGAAAGATAATAGTACGAAATGCGTAGTGATGGTGGTTCGAAATTGATTCGATATCAAGAAGATATTTCAGTATCAACATGCTGACGCGGCAGCGAGCTTGACATGCACTTCATCCCTTGACGCACACCACCTGCTTAAGCGTATGCACCACTTCCACCAGGTCCTGCTGCGCATGCATCACCGCATCGATATCCTTGTACGCCATCGGAATTTCATCGATCACGTCGGCATCCTTGCGGCATTCGACCCCTTCGGTCGCCTTGATCTGGTCGCCGACCGTGAATCGTTTTTTGGCTTCGGTCCGGCTCATGGTGCGCCCGGCGCCGTGGCTGCAGCTGTGGAAGCTTTCCGGATTGCCCTTGCCGCGCACGATGAAGCTCTTTGCGCCCATCGAACCGGGGATGATGCCGAGTTCGCCGGCGCGCGCCGATACGGCGCCCTTGCGCGTCACCAGCACATCCTTGCCGAAGTGCCTCTCCTTTTGCACATAGTTGTGATGGCAGTTCACCGCTTCCACATGCGTTGCGAATGGCTTCGCGATCACGATCCGCACCGCGGCAATCAGGTTGTGCATCATTACTTCACGGTTCATGCGCGCAAATTTTTGCGCCCAGCCGACTGCCTCAACATAATCGTCATAGTGCTGCGTCCCTTCCGATAAATATGCCAGATCCTGGTCCGGCAGGTTGATGAAATGCGCGCGCATATCCTGCCTGGCCAGCTCGATGAAATGCGAACCGATCGCATTGCCCACGCCGCGCGAACCGGAGTGCAGCATGAACCAGACACAGTCGGCTTCATCCAGGCACACTTCGATGAAGTGGTTACCCGAACCGAGCGTGCCCAGATGACGGTAGTTGTTGGTGTTTTTCAACTTTGGCGTCTTCTCACACACCACATCAAATTCGGCCTTTAATTGCGCCCAGGCAGCGTCTACCGGTGTCGGCGGCGTTTCCCAGGAACCCTTGTCGCGTCCCTTGAAACCGCGCGTCTTTGGCGACATTCCGTGCGGGATCGCGCGTTCAATCGCGCTGCGCAACGGCCCCAGATTATCCGGCAAATCATTCGCATGCAGGGTGGTCTTGGCAGCCATCATGCCGCAGCCGATATCCACGCCGACCGCGGCCGGGATGACTGCGCCCAGCGTCGGAATCACGCTGCCGATCGTCGAGCCCTTGCCGACATGCACGTCCGGCATCACCGCGATATGCCGGTAAATGAATGGCATGTTTGCCGTATTGCTCAATTGCTGCCTGGCTTGTGCTTCCACCGGCACGCCTTTGGTCCACATCTTGATGTGGCCGCCGCCTTCGACGTTCAATACATCGTATCCTGCATGCTTCATGATTTCGCTTCCATCAAACCGGCAATTGAAATTGTGCTGGAATATTATGCCGCTCCGGTTCTATATTGTGGATAGAGCACAGATTCACAAGACAGGAGGCAAAATGGCAACCGATCCCGAACGCAACACCTCTTCACTGAACTCGAATGACGCTACAGCCAGGGCGCTTGAACGCGAAAAAGCTGCGCCATCGAATCCGCCACCGGTCAAGCAGCATAATCCGCAAGATAAGGGACTCAATCCTGGGCATACAGGTCCGGCGCAGCCAAGAGAATCTGGTGGCTGAGCAAGGCCACGCCGTCCAGCTTGCGGTATTGGCAGCTATTGCCATGCATCATTGACCACCAGTTGAGAATAATTAAGCGGGGCAAGCTTAGCTAAGAACCAGCTTATCTTTTCATGGTCGCAATAATATATGCGACCCAGTAAAAAAATCCTGACAAGAAGCGCCATCGGTGTGGCGGCTGTGGTCGTTATCATTCTGTTGTTGCTCAGTGTTATCAACTGGAACTTTGCCAAGCCCTGGATCAGCGAACGCGTTACCCAAGCAACCGGCAGGTCATTCGTCATCAATGGCGACCTGAAGCTAAGTTGGCAAAAGCCGGGGATTGCGCAATCCGGCTGGCGCCGTCTGGTGCCGTGGCCGCATTTGCGTGCGCATGATCTGGTGCTTGGCAATCCGCCCTGGGCCACCACCGGCCCGACCATGGCATCGGTGCCGCAGGTCGACTTCAGCCTGAATCCGCTCAAGCTGTTTGGCAAAACCATCAGCGTGTCGTCGCTGATACTAAGCGAGCCGGACCTGGTGCTGGAACTTGGCAAGGATGGGCAGAACAACTGGACCTTTAAAAAACAAGATGAAGAAAAAGCCAAGTCGCCGTGGCAGCTGGTGCTGCAGGATCTGTCGTTGAATGAAGGCACGGTGCGACTGGTCGATCCGGTCAAGAAAGCCGATGTCACCACCCGCATCGACACGCTGGATGACGGCAGCATCGTCTGGAAAATCAGCGGCAAGCTCGATGAAGAGCGCGTCAGTGGCGATGGCAAGGCCGGCGCGCTGCTGTCGCTGCAGGATCGCAACACCCGCTACCCGGTAGAAGCGCAATTAAAAGTCGGCAAGACCGACGTTAGCGCCAAGGGCACGCTCACCGATCCGCGGCGCCTGTCGGCGCTCGACATCAATTTGAAGATCGCCGGCGCCAGCATGGCGCAGCTGTTTCCGTTTTCCGGCATCGTGCTGCCGGAAACGCCGCATTTTTCCACCGAAGGCCGGGTGGTCGGTTCGCTGGCCAAGGATAACTTCCATTTGCGTTATGAAAAATTCACCGGCAAGGTCGGCGACAGCGACATCGGCGGCACGCTGGAATACCTGCGTCAGGCGCCGCGTCCATTGTTGCGCGGCGCAGTGGTATCGAATTTCCTCAACCTCAAAGACCTGGGCGCGCTGGTCGGCGCCGATAGTGCAGCAGAAAAGAAAAAGCGCGGCGATGAAACCAAACAACCGCCCGGCAAAGTTTTGCCGGTGGCGCCATTTCGCACCGAACGCTGGGACAAGATCGATGCGCAGGTAGAATTCACCGGCAAGAAAATTGTGCGCCGCGCGGATTTACCAATCGACAATCTCTACACCAAGATCGCCCTGAAGAATGGCGTGCTGGCGCTGGCCCCATTGAATTTCGGCGTTGCCGGCGGCAAGTTCACTACCGAGCTGACGATCGAAGGCAAAAGCGACCCGGCCAAGGCCAGGATGGTCATTACCGCGCGCGGCTTGCAACTCAACAAGTTGTTTCCCAAGGTGGAATCGATGCAGGCAAGTCTGGGTGAAGTCCATGCCAATGCAAAACTTTCCGCTGTGGGCAACTCGTTCGCAGCGCTGGCTGCGTCAGCCAATGGCGAAGCCAAGGCCCTGATCAGCCAGGGCACCGTCAGCAAATTCATCCTGGAAGTGATGGGGTTGAATATCGGCAGCATCATCGTATCGAGATTGTTCGGCGACCGCCAGGTGCAGCTCAATTGCATGGCCAGCGATTTCAGCATCAAGGATGGCTTGATGCAAAGCCAGGTATTCGTGATCGATACCGAAGATGCGATCATCAGCGTAGAAGGCCAGATCAACCTGGCCACGGAGGAGCTGGCATTGACCATTCATCCTGAAAGCAAGGGGGTGCGTATCATTTCGCTGCGCTCGCCGCTGTATGTCAAGGGCAGTTTCAAGAATCCGGAGGTAGGCGTTGACAAGGGCGCAGTGGCATTGAAGGCCGGCGCTGCAACCATCCTGGGCGCAGTGGCAACGCCGCTGGCGGCACTGCTGGCCTTGATCAATCCCGGCCCGGCAAAGGAAAGTCCGTGCGCTCAGCTGCTGGCCCAGGCAAAGGAAAAGCCGGTGGCGCCGCCGCCAGGCAAGCAGACAAATGCCAACAAGATGCCCGGTTAGCACAGGGGATGGGCGCAGGTTCCGGATGCAGGTCCAAGGCCTGGCCGCGCTGTCAAACAAATCACGGCCATTCACTGTCTAAACAATGGCTTGTCTGGTGCGCCGCGATTGACGATTCGGGTGGCGTGTTTCTACTTTGAAATTCCATGATGACACAAACCAATAGGACATCCTGCCATGCACAGCACACCACCATCGGTTGACACGAGCAAGGAATGCCAACGCCTGAAACAGCTAGTCGATCGCGACGGCGGCATACAAAACCTGTCGCAAACCGACCTTGCATTTCTGGAGACGTTTTGCCACTTCGAGGATGATCCGCTGCCAGCAGTCCAGAACGCCAATCTAAGTGCTGACAGCGGCATCGATGAAAGCGCGCATATCCGCGAAAGCACCAGCTTTGGCGACCCCAACGCAGGCCGGCCGGATGATCCGGATGATGCCAATCCTGCCGCACCCGATCCGGCGATTACCAGGCAATAGCGCGATTCTCTGGTCGCCTCTACAAAAAGCTTGAGAAAGAATAGCTCGCAAAGCCAGCCATCATTCGGGGAATGGAAAGCCCAACGCCGTTGCGCTGCTGGCTGGTCTTGATGCGTTGAGAATGGCTGCTGACCGAGTGTGCCCAGGTTTTCCCGATCAATAGCAGCGCGACGCAGCGCCCGGTTGTTGGCTGCTTGCTGGCGTGCGATACGCCGCTATTGATGCTTATTATTGGCACCCAATAATAACGTCAGTCAAAGAAAGCCGCATGTAATTGCACAACGGATTTTTGTTGCCTGCTAGACAATTAGCTATTGGCACACTAGACTGGAAAACATGGACAGTTTGCTGTCCGTATTTGCGTTTATTTATCAATCGATGAATATCCAGAAAATGCTGGAAGCCGCATGGAGCGGATTTGATAAAGCATTTACATTGAAGATTTGGATCGGATGCCACGTACTGTCATAAAACAAAGCACCTTTTTAGATACACTTTGACAGTGAGACTTATTCCGATCAGCGCATTGAGGACTACATGATTTTTGCAGAGATGGAGTATCAAGAAGATTACGAGGATTTTCACGAGGAGTTGCTTAACTTTATCGGCGAGCGTTTTTCGAAGGTTAAGTCTGGGCTTCAGGGAGATTCTTGGATCTGGATCTTAGATGGTGAAGAGAAAGTGGCGATTGATACATTTACTTCAATGAAGCACCAGATCAAGTCTCTGAAAGCCGGCTCACATGTCCAAAAAGTGATTGAGGTGTTACAGCTTAAGTACAAAGTAAGGGTGTATGACGATCCCGAGCTTGAGGGGCATGAGGAATGATCAACCGCAACCTAACATTTCATTCGAGACTACGCGCAAAGTCGGCACGTGGTTCAACAACACGTTAAAAAGAGGCGCAGTAATGCTCAAGACTATTGGAAGCCGACTGTCGCAATCCTACTTGTGTTTTGTGTACTCTTTGTAGCGGCAACTTGGTTTATGCAGGATAGAGAAAGAAAGTGCATGGAAAAGTGCCAAAAAGCGGGCGCAGGCGGCTATAAATATATTGTCTCTTCCTGAATAAGGGGCATCAATTCAGCTGTATGCACCTGTGCTCCATAGTTCATCACGATAGTTAGAGGATTTTACGCTCATGGCTCTTTGGTCTTTGGTGATTGACGCTGGCGGTCGACGCTATAGTACGCAGGTCGAGGCGGCCGAGCCGCGTGATGCCGTGGCTGTATTTCTGGGAGGCGAAAGTCTTGCTTCATTCTTGCGCAGTGAAGGACTGATCGATTGGCCCACTGATTTTGGACCTGGGGATGTCACGCTCATGATGCCGATGAAAGGTTTGTTCAATATGTTTATCTGCGAC
>JAKFFK010000233.1:0-1770 GCA_036675285.1 Paucimonas sp.
TCATTTGCATGGAGCTGCAATGTCATGGCTTGCCAGCGTTTGCAACGCGGCTGCTCAATGGCTATCTGGAACGGAGCGGCGATTACGCAGGCGTTGCCGTGCTGTCTTATTACCAGGTCCAGCGCGCCCTGGTGCGGTGCAAAGTCAGCTTGCTGCGTGGACGTCAACTGGCGGCGGATGGGCAGGCTGCAGCTGCTTGTGAACAGCAGGCAGCGAATTATCTGGCATACGCGCTGCAAGCCATCAAGCCGCGGCAAGCGGCAATCATCATCATGCATGGCTATTCCGGCAGCGGAAAATCGGTTTTTTCCGGGCGCTTGCTTGAGCTGGCCGGCGCGGTGCGGATACGCTCTGATCTCGAACGAAAAAGGATGCTGGGGCCAGACGCAAGCGCCCCGGCTGGCGTCAGCGTTGGCGCGGGACGGTACGATCTGGCGGCGACCGAAGCCACTTATGAGCATCTATATCGCCTGGCTTTAGCGATCGTGGAAGCGGGCATGCCGGTGGTTGTCGACGCCACCTTTTTGAAACCGGCGCACCGCAAGCGGTTTCAAAACCTCGCAGCCGAGCTGGACGTGCCATTTTTCATCATCGATATCCATGCCGGTGAAGCCTTGCTGCGCGCGCGGATTGTCCAGCGTGCGCAGCTGGGCAATGATCCTTCGGATGCCGGCCTTGAGGTATTGGATCATCAGCTTGCGCAGCATGATGCCTTGACCGACGAAGAAAGAAAACATGCGTTGACCATCGATGGTGAAGCCGGGATCAGCCCGGAATTGGTTCGTCAGGCATGCGCGCCAATCCTGGCAGCGCTGCGCACGCCTTCAGCCTATGTCTGAGTTTGAAGCTGATGTACGGCACTGCGACGCTGGCGGCCAAGCTAGGTATCAGCTGGGGCAGGGCTGCCGACATCCCGATTCGCTTTTTAACATAAATGTTCGACAATTCAATTAATATTGAATTATATGGATGGCTCGATTATCATTGAAACATCATGGAAACTAAAAATGCAATCATGGCGCTGGCTGCGCTGGCGCAGGAATCCCGTTTGGCGGTTTTCCGGCTATTGGTAGAAACAGGGCCCGAGGGACTGGCCGCCAGCAAAATCGCCCATGCCCTGGATATCGCGCCGTCGTCATTGTCGTTCCATCTCAAGGAACTGATGCACGCGAACATGGTGTCGCAAACCAAAATCGGACGATCCCTGATCTATTGCGTGAATTTTGACACGATGAATGGCTTATTGAGATTCCTGAGCGACAACTGCTGTGGCGGCAATGTGTGCTCGCCTGTCTCCATGCCCAATTGCGTCCAGCAGGAGGCTTGTTAATGCGGCATTTACGCCTGCGAATTTTGAAGAGAATTTTGGCGAAGCGTTGCAAGTTAGACGCACAGGCGCATGTCCGGATCAGGCTGGCAGGTACTCTGGGGCGGGTTTGATCAATTCGATTTATATACGGATAATTTGTCAATGGCTATTTCCCCTACCACGGCGGTTGCCGGCGGCGCAGCTCCCGCCATCGGTTTTTTCGAGCGTTACCTGACGGTCTGGGTAACGCTTTGCATCCTCATCGGCATCCTGTTGGGGCGGGCATTCCCCGGCGCTTTCCAGACCATCGCCCAGCTTGAAGTAGCGCAGGTGAATATTCCGGTCGGCACACTGATCTGGGTGATGATCATACCGATGCTCATCAAGATCGATTTTGGTGCGCTGACCCAGGTCAAGAGCCAGTGGCGCGGCATCGGCGTGACTTTGTTCATCAACTGGCT
>JAKFFK010000238.1:0-1770 GCA_036675285.1 Paucimonas sp.
GAAATGCTATTGCAAGCTGCACCACGGCGTTCCGATCATGCGTCTGGACGACGACGAGTTCCGCGAAGCCTACGACGCAGTGATCAAGCCGCTGAGCTACGAAAAGAAGCTGATCGCCATGCGGCACTGGCCAGTAACCAGTCTGATGACCAAAGAGCAATTGAGCAAGTATGCCGAGGCAGTGCAAACAGATTTCGCTGGCAAGGGCGTGCTGCTGCAGTTTCCAGATCAATAAAACTTAATTACCAGGGGAATGACGTGGACAAATTCGAATACAAAGGCAAGGCCGAAATTAAGCATCTGAACGTGCGCAAAGAAGGTCCGGAGGAAGACAAGGTTCTGGCGATTGATATCAAGCTGCAATGCCAGACCGGCGCGGAAATGATCGACTTCTTCCATGAAGGCATGACTGCCGCACTGTTCACCGACGTCGGCGCAGTCAAGAACTCGATGCTGAAACCGCTTGCGTTCCAGAACACCATTATGAACATGGATCTGGAAATCGCCGGGCAGAAGTACTACGGTGTCGACGTCAGCAAGTTTGTCCTGGAGCCAAAAGACGGCCGGAAAGCGGAAATGACATTCGGCGTCAGTGTTAAGCCAAGCGGCGATGAAGTTGCGCGCCTGTCCGAATTCGTCATGGATGAACTCGACATCCACATCCAGCCGCAGCCTGAACTTGATTTCAGCGGCGCGCAGGAAGCCGCTGACAACCTGAACAAGCTGCTGGCTGAAGACGGCGCCACGGCGACCTTGAGCCTGGCGGGCAAGGTTATAGCCAAGTTTGGTGGCGCGCCGGCATGAAAGAAGCTCACGACCACCACAGGGTATCGCCAGAAGGCCGGGAGCTTGGCGAGCTAACCGCCCGGTTTGCTGACGCCGAATGTGCATCACTTGCCGCCCAGGGCGAACCGGACGAGCGCTGCAAAACCTGCGCATTCCGTGCTGGGACTGTGCCAAATGGCTGCCTCCAGACGCAAAGCGATGCCATCAAAGCCATTACCGATGACGTGCCATTCCTGTGCCATGCACACAAGAATTCAGCCGGGACTTATGACCAAATTTGTTATGGCTGGTTTGCAGCGCGCCGGATTGCCATTCGCTACGAGAAATCTTCCGGCGAAAAATTGCCGACAGCGCCTTGGGATTTTTCGCCATCTGACGAGGCGCCGGCCTGATCCGGCCATCAATTGACGAAACCAATATTTGACTGTCTGCAATCGCACGCAGAGCAACGTAACTATATGACGAGGGCAGGATGATGAAACCAGAACAAAAACTTAAGTGGGCAATGCTTGTGCAAGTCGCTAACTGGAAGAGCGAGCCAGTCCCAGTTGTGACCAAGGATGACGTGGATGAGCTTTACGACGCTCTTGTTGAGTCAGGCCAGCACTGGGACGCAAAGAGCGAAATGCGCGAAGGCGATGTTGAAACGGGCCTGCCTTGCCAATATTCGCGCCACTACGAATCTAAGTCTGTCGCGGCCAAGATGCCGGATGGTTCTTGGGTCGGATGGACATATTGGTACGGAGGCGGCAAGCACGGGGAGCCAGAGGCAATCGACTGGATGGAAGAAGCTTATTCCCTTGATTGCAAAGAAGAAGAAAAGCTTGTGATTGTCCGCACATTTTCCAAGGAAGATTAAGCCATGACCACACTACCAGCAGTACAGAAAATGCAGCAGGCCACACCAGATTTGCTGAACATTGGCGGACTTCTCGCCAATATCGCTTACAACCTATCGCAAAAGGAAGGCTATACGCTAACCAA
>JAKFFK010000094.1:0-11195 GCA_036675285.1 Paucimonas sp.
GAAGACGGCAGTCTGGTGGATCCGTTTGGCGGCCAGCAGGATCTGCAGGCGCGCATTTTCCGGCATGTGTCGGCGGCTTTTGCCGAAGACCCGGTGCGGATTTTGCGCGTGGCGCGATTTGCCGCGCGCTTCACCGATTTCACGGTGGCGCCGCAAACCAATCTACTGATGCAGAACATGGTCGCCGCCGGCGAAGTCGATGCGCTGGTGCCGGAGCGCGTCTGGCAGGAACTGGCGCGCGGCTTGATGGAAGCCAGACCGTCGCGCATGTTCGCCGTATTGCGTGACTGCGGCGCGCTGGCGCGGATCCTGCCGGAACTCGATGCCTTGTGGGGCGTGCCGCAGCCGCAACAGCACCATCCGGAGATCGATACCGGCGTGCATGTGATGATGGTGATCGATCTCGCTGCCCAGGAAAAGCATGGCTTGCCGATCCGCTTTGCCGCGCTGACCCACGATCTTGGCAAAGGCGTCACGCCGCCGGAACAATGGCCGGCGCACCATGGACACGAGATGCACAGCGTGCAGCTGGTGGAGCAGATATGCAAGCGCTTGAAAATTCCGAATGATTGCCGCGACTTGGCGCTCATGACCGCGCGCGAACACGGCAATGTCGGCCAGGCACTGGCATTGCGCGCCAATACCGTGGTCAAGCTGTTCGAGCGTTGCGATGCCTTCCGCAAGCCGCAGCGCTTTCGCGACATGCTGGATGCCGCCATGTGCGATCACCGTGGTCGGACCGGTTTCGAACAACGTCCATTCCCGCAGGCGGCTTATTTGCAGGCGCTGCTGCAGGCTGCGCAACAGGTCGATGCCGGCGCGGTGGCCCGGCAGCATAGCCTGCAACCGCAAAAAATCGCTGAAAGCGTACACGCCGCGCGCGTAGCCGCAGTGGTGAGCGCCATGCCGCTGGTAATGCCTGCTGCCGGTAACTGATTGGGTTGCGGCTAAGCAAAATACAGCGGTAAATTGCTTCTTGGTAATATATTGGGACAGTAGTTGCTTTGCGGCACATTTCCGTTGCAATTGCACCAATAAAGGTGGCAGAAATGCCGCATTTCTCAAAACTTGTGTGCCTGCTTTTTCCCTGGCCGAGTTGAATCGCCTACAATTCATTTGTGCGCCGCAGCAACCGGGCGACTTTTGAGGGATGCGCAATGGGTTCCAGTAATCTTGTGGGCAATGGCATGGGTAGTCTGTCGTCACCGACCGATTCCGGCGCAGCCGCCGCACCCGTGGTACGGATCAAGGAATTGTCGGAGCGCGACCGGCGCGGCTTGTTGATACACTTTCTGGCGCTCGACGACGACGAACGGCGTCTGCGGTTTGGTACGGTGCTGCCGGATGAATTGGTCACCCGCTATGTGCAAAAAATTAATTTCTCCCGCGATGCTGTATTTGGTGTCTACGACGATTGCCTGAAACTGGTCGGCGTCGGCCATCTGGCCTACACACCGAGCGGCGCACTGCCGGTAACTGCTGCGGCCACGACCAGGGACCGGGTCGCCGAATTCGGCGTATCGGTGCTGGCAGCCTATCGCGGCCAAGGCATCGGCACGCGCCTGTTCGAGCGCGCGGCCATGCACTGTCGCAATGACGATGTGGATACGCTGTATGTGCAGTGCCTGGCATCGAATCAAGTCATGATGCATATCGCCATCAAGGCCGGCATGGAAATTCGTCGCGATCATGGCGAAACTGATGCCTACCTGAAACTGCCTCCGGCCGATACCGCCAGCGTGTTGCGCGAGGCAATCGATCAACAGGTGGCCAACCTCGATTATGCGCTGAAGGCCAATACCCGTGCCGTCACCCGGTTTTTCAGGGATTTACCCGAAATAAAGTAGCTTCATACGCCACCTGCCGGTTGCCCGGCTGCTGCAAGGCGGTGCTGTTTTTCAGTGTTTTGATGCGCTGCAGCGCAGCTTCATGAGCGCGCCAGACGCTGAGCAGCTGCGCCGCAGCACGCCTTCCCACACCAAAAATTCGTCGCGCATAAAGGTGCCAGCGCACGCCTGCGTGCGGTTTCTGCGTCTATACTGAACAGAACCGGCACACGGCATAAAAGGAGGCGGGCATGCAGTTCCAACCCTGGAACAACCCGATGGCCACCGATGGCTTCGAATTCATCGAATACGCTGCGCCTGACCCGCAGGCACTGGGTGCCTTGTTTGCGCAAATGGGGTTTGTGGCAATTGCCCGCCACCGTCACAAGAACGTGACCCTGTATCGCCAGGGCGAGATCAATTTCATCATCAATGCCGAGCCCGATTCGTTTGCGCAGCGTTTTGCGCGTCAGCACGGACCGTCGATTTGCGCGATTGCCTTGCGGGTCGATGACGCCGCCTTTGCCTATCGGCGTGCTTTGAGCCTGGGTGCCTGGGGCTTCGAAAACCAGGCCGGGCCGATGGAATTGAATATTCCGGCAATCAAGGGCATTGGCGACTCGCTGATTTATTTTGTCGACCGCTGGCGTGGCAAGGATGCATCGCGCTTTGATTCTTCATCGGCATCGAACCCACCCTCGCCCTTAGTCCCTCTCCCTGAGGGCGAGGGAAACGCCCTGTGCCCTGCGGGCGAGATAGGGATTGGCGACATCAGCATCTATGACGTGGATTTCGCCGCGATTGCCGGCGCGCCGGCTTCGCCAGTCGGCCATGGCCTGACCTATATTGACCATCTGACCCACAATGTGCACCGCGGCCGGATGCAGGAATGGGCCGATTTTTACCAGAATCTGTTTAACTTTCGCGAGATCCGCTACTTCGATATCGAGGGCAAGCTGACCGGACTGAAATCCAAGGCGATGACTTCGCCCTGCGGCAAGATCCGCATACCGATCAATGAATCCTCCGACGATAAGTCGCAAATCGCCGAATACCTGAATCAGTACCACGGCGAAGGCATTCAGCATATTGCGCTCGGCACCGATGACATCTATGCGACGGTGGAACGCTTGCGCAGCGCCGGCGTGGCTTTCCAGGAGACGGTCGATACCTATTACGACCTGCTCGAACGGCGCTTGCCGGAGCATGGCGAGCCGCTGGAACAGTTGCAGCGCCTGCGCATCCTGCTCGACGGCAGCAGTAGCGCCGGCCAGCGCGAACTGCTGCTGCAAATTTTTACCCAGAACGTGATCGGCCCGATCTTCTTTGAAATCATCCAGCGCAAGGGCGACCAGGGTTTTGGTGAAGGCAATTTCCGCGCGCTGTTCGAGTCGATCGAGCTCGACCAGATCCGACGTGGCGTATTGAAGGATGAAGCGGGCACGCTTGACCACATGAAGGCGAAAGAATCCGATGGATAGCAGTGTCACCCGGGAAGAGTTTTTCAAGACGCTGGCCGAAAAGTCCGACAGCGGTGCCTTGCGCGGCGATTATGCGCTGGCCGACCAACAATATGTCGTGGAGCAGAACTGGGCCGCGTATACGCCGGAGCAGCATGCGCTGTGGCGCCGGCTCTACCAGCGTCAGGAAAAATTGCTGCCTGGACGTGCCTGCGACTTGTTCATCGACAGCCTGGCGAAGATGAATGCGGTCGATGGCATTCCGCAGTTCGAGCGCACCAGCGCAGCGCTTGGCAAGGCCACCGGCTGGCATCTGGTGGCGGTGCCCGGCCTGGTGCCGGACCAGGTGTTTTTCGAGCACCTGGCCAATCGCAGGTTTCCGGTGACGGTCTGGCTGCGCGAACCGGCGGAGTTCGACTATATTGTCGAACCCGACGTGTTTCATGATTTCTTTGGCCATGTGCCGCTGTTGTTCGACCCGGTATTTGCCGGGCATTTGCAGGAATACGGCAAGGGCGGCCTGAAGGCGATGGGCCTGGGCGGCTTGCCGTTTCTGGCGCGCCTGTACTGGTACACGATCGAGTTCGGACTGGTGCATAGCGCGCAGGGCTTGCGCGCCTATGGCGCAGGCATCCTGTCGTCGGGCGGTGAAATCGATTATTGCCTGAGCAGTGCGCAAGCGCATCGCATCGCATTCGATCTGGAGCGGGTCATGCGCACCCAGTACAAGATCGACTCCTACCAGGCGACGTATTTCGTCATCCGCGATTTCCAGCAATTGTTCGACGATACCCAGCCGGACTTCACGCCGCTGTATGAAAAGCTGCAAAGCTTGCCGCCGTTGCCGGCAGACAGTCTGCTGCCGGGCGAAGTCATGCTGCCGGTCAAATAAAAAGACCTTTCCGCTTGAAACGGAAAGGTTGGGTGGCTTGCGCTGTTGCACAATGCAAGCTCGCATTCCGCCCATCCCCGTGAAGGGACAGGCATCCCGGCAGCATCAGCTTGCGCTACGCGGCTGCCGATGATGGTGCCGGCCGGCACGCATTTCTTCCAGGGTCAGCTTGCCATCCTTGTTGGCGTCTTGCCGTTCAAACTTTTGCGCAACATGATTGCGTGCGGCGGCTTCGGCTTCCTGCCGGGTTACCGCGCCATCGCCATCCTTGTCGGCGGTCTTGAATTTCCCTTCGGCTTTCGCGTGATGGCGGCCGTGCGCATGGTGACGCCCATGCTTTGAGTTGCGCAGCGCCTGGAATTCTTCCAGGTTGACCTTGCCATCTTTGTTGGCGTCAACACGATCGAAATGTTTGGCAATTTTTGCCAGCATACTCGATTCGACTTCCTGCTTAGTCAATGTGCCATCACCATCGGAGTCAGCTGCCTTGAATCTGGCTTCGCTGCGTTGCTTGTGCTTGGCACGCATCGCTTGGTGGGCCGCCTGCATTTCATCCTTGGCAAGTTGACCATCCTTGTTGGCATCGATCGCATCGAAGCGCTTGGCCATCATCGGGTGGCCGGCAGCTTCTTCGCGGCTGATAGCGCCGTCACCATTCTTGTCCAGCTTACTGCCATGATGCCCGGATTGATGATGCGAATGGGGTTTCACAGTCGGCGCCGTCGGGGTCGATGGCGCGGATGGTGCCGATTGGGCAATCGCGAATCCTGCGGCAAACAAGCCGGCCATGAGGCCGGAAATCAATTTGGCTTGCATCTTGCAATCTCCATAAAAACAGCCGATCTGGCTTGAGGTCATTAAACTCCTTGCCAAAGATTTTCCCTACCTTACTTACCGCTTGTTACCGTTGTTACGGTTGTTACGGTTGTTACGGTTGTTACAGCCGCCGCCTATCACGCGTTTGCGCGACGGATTGCAAGCTGCCGGCGGTCTGCGAGCGAAATGCAACAGCGCAAGCACGGGCAGGCAAGGCGCGCCCGCCGGAAGCTGTTGCAGCTGGGGATTGCTGTTGGGGCATTTATGTTGCGCTGTGCATTGAGTGCGGCAGCCGCTTATGCTACCTTAGTCATGCTAATACAGTTGGCTCACAAGGCGAGTTGTTAAAAGGCACGAAACCCGTTTTTCGCTGCATATCCAAAGACACAATTTTTGGCACGGAGACAATCAGCAATGAATGCACCCTTACTTCCCGGGCAAGCGCTCCATCCAGAGACGCCATCGGACAATATTTCCCTCGACGACAAATTTACGCTGGAACGCGGGCGTGCCTTTCTGACCGGTACGCAAGCGCTGATCCGTTTGCCGATGCTGCAACGGCAGCGCGACTTGCAAGCCGGTTTGAATACCGCCGGCTATATTTCCGGCTACCGCGGTTCGCCCTTGGGCAATGTCGACATCACTGCCTGGAAAGCGCAACAGCATCTTGCTGCGCACCATGTCAAATTCCAGGCAGGCGTCAACGAAGACTTGGCCGCGACCAGCGTCTGGGGCACGCAGCAAGTCAATTTGTTTCCTGGAGCGCAATACGACGGTGTATTCGGCCTGTGGTATGGCAAGGGGCCGGGCGTCGACCGCTGCGGTGATGTCTTCAAGCATGCCAACATGGCCGGCACCAGCGCGCATGGTGGCGTCGTGGTGCTGGCCGGCGACGACCATGCCGCCAAATCGTCGACCACTGCGCACCAGAGCGAACATATTCTCAAGGCCTGCGGCATTCCGGTACTGTATCCATCCTCGGTGCAGGAATATCTTGACTATGGCTTGCATGGCTGGGCCATGAGCCGCTACACCGGCTTGTGGGTGGCGATGAAATGCGTGACCGACATCGTCGAGTCCGGCGCCTCGGTCGAGCTCAACCCGGACCGGGTGCAGATCGCCTTGCCGGAGGATTTTGAATTGCCGCCGGGCGGCTTGAATATCCGCTGGCCGGATACCGTGCTCGACCAGGAAGCGCGGATGAACAATTTCAAGTGGTATGCGGCGCTGGCCTATGCGCGCACCAACAAACTCAACCGCATTATCTGGGACAGTCCGCATGCGAAGATCGGCATCATCACGGCCGGCAAATCCTACCTCGACACCCGGCAGGCGCTGATGGATCTCGGCATCGATGAAGCGGTGGCGCGCGACATCGGCATTCGCCTGTACAAGGTCGGCATGACCTGGCCGCTGGAAGCCGAGGGTGTGCGCGCGTTTGCGCAGGGGCTGGAAGAAATCCTGGTGGTCGAGGAAAAGCGCCAGATCCTCGAATACCAGGTCAAGGAAGAACTGTACAACTGGCGCGACGATGTGCGCCCGCGCGTGGTCGGCAAGTTCGACGATACCGGCGAGTGGAGCAATCCGCACCATGAAGGCCATGGACACTGGCTGCTGCCGGCAACCTATGAACTGTCCCCGGCGCAGATCGCGCGCGCGATCGCATCGCGCATTTCACGCTATTTCGCCGGTCATCCGGTCGAGCAGCGCGTCAAGGAACGCATCGCCTATCTGGAGGCAAAAGAAGCGGTGCTGCAAACCATCAGTGCCAAGCCGGACCCAGCCCGCGACCGCACGCCGCATTTCTGTTCTGGCTGTCCTCACAATACCTCGACCAACTTGCCGGAAGGCAGCCGTGCGCTGGCCGGCATCGGCTGTCATTACATGGTGCTGTGGATGGATCGCGAAACCGCCACCTTTACTCACATGGGAGCGGAGGGCGTGACCTGGACCGGCCATGCGCCGTTCACCAGTGAAAAGCATGTGTTCGCCAACCTCGGCGACGGCACTTACTTCCATTCTGGTTTGCTGGCGATCCGGGCTGCAGTCGCGGCCAAGGTCAACATCACGTACAAGATCCTGTACAACGATGCGGTCGCGATGACCGGCGGCCAGCATGTCGACGGGCCGCTTGATCCGGCCATGATTTCACGCCAGATTGCGGCCGAGGGCGTGACGCCGATCATTGTCGTGACCGACGAGCCGGACAAGTACCCGGCAGGCACGGACTGGGCGCCGGGCGTGACTATCCGGCACCGCAGCGAACTCGATGACGTGCAGCGTGAACTGCGTGAAGTCGCGGGCGTGTCGGCGATGATTTATGACCAGACCTGCGCCTCGGAAAAACGGCGGCGCAGGAAGCGCAACGAATATCCGGACCCGGCCAAGCGCGCAGTGATCAATGAAGCGGTGTGCGAAGGCTGCGGCGACTGCAGCGTGCAATCGAACTGCCTGTCGGTCGAGCCGCTGGAAACCGAGTTCGGCCGCAAGCGGCAGATCAACCAGTCGTCGTGCAACAAGGATTTTTCCTGCGTCACCGGTTTTTGCCCGAGCTTCATCACGGTCGAAGGCGGCCAGCTAAAACGCCCCCGCCCCTTCAAGGGGAGGGATGGGGAGGGGATGGGTGTAAGTAATTCGGTCGCGGCGAAAACCCATCCCCATCCCGGCCTTCCCCTTGAAGGGGAAGGAGCGGCTCAGTTTCAGTTGCCAACCCCGTCCATCCCCGCCACCGACCACCCATACAATATCCTGGTCACCGGCATCGGCGGCACCGGCGTCATCACCATCGGCCAGATCCTGGCGATGGCGGCCCATATCGAAGGCAAGGGCTGCTCGGTGCTCGACATGAGCGGCCTGGCGCAAAAAGGCGGCCCGGTGATGTCGCATGTGCGCCTGTCGGACCACCCCGACGACATCTTTTCAACCCGGGTCGGCACTGGCATGGCCGACCTGGTGATCGGTTGCGACGTGATCGTTACCGCCAGCCGCGATGCCTTGACCCGGATGGGCGAGGGCAGAACCCATGCGGCCGTCAACACCACCGGCACCCCGACCTCGGCATTTGTCAAAAACCCGGACTGGCACTATCCAGGCGCCGCCGCCGAACATGATATTCAACATGCGTGTGGCCAGGAGCGCGTTGCTTTCGTCAATGCCGGCAAGGTAGCCAGCGCGCTGATGGGCGACACCATCGCCACCAACATGTTCATGCTCGGCTACGCCTGGCAACAAGGCTGGGTGCCGCTGACCGAACAGGCGCTGATGAAAGCGCTCGAATTGAATGCGGTGTCGGTCGATTTCAACAAACAGGCGTTTGTATGGGGACGCCGCGCCGCGCATGATCTGGCGGCAGTCGAAAAACTGGCGAAAGTCAACGATGCGGCCGCACATGTGATCGAGTTCAAGCGTGCGCCCAAGCTTGATGACGTGATCGCTACCCGCGTGGCCTTCCTGAGCGCCTACCAGAATGCCGCGTATGCGCAACAGTACCGCGACTTTGTCGAGCAGGTGCGCGCTGTCGAAACGCAGCTGGGCCACGCCGCCAAGCCGCAGCGCTTGACCGAGACGGTGGCGCGCTATTTATTCAAGCTGATGGCCTACAAGGATGAGTATGAAGTCGCGCGCCTGCATACCGATCCAGCGTTCACTGAAAAGGTGAAAGGCATGTTCGAAGGCGATTACCGGATCAAGTTTCACCTTGCGCCGCCGTTGCTGGCAAAGCGCGACAGCAAGGGGCATTTGATCAAGCAGGAATTCGGTCCCTGGATGCTGCCGGCATTCCGGCTGCTGGCCCGCCTGAAATTCCTGCGCGGCTCGGTGCTCGACATCTTCGGCCATACCGAGGAGCGCAAGACCGAGCGCGCACTGATCACGCAGTACCGGCACACGATCGCATCGCTGCTGCCGAAGCTGGCTGCAGAGAACCTGTCACAGGCAGTAGCGATTGCCGCGATTCCGGAAGAAATCCGTGGCTTTGGCCACATCAAGGAACGCACGCTGAAGGCGGCCAGGGAAAAGGAAGCTGCCTTGCTGGCCGCATTTGATGCGCCGGCCGAGCTACCTGCCACGGCACCGCACGGACAAAGGCAGGTGGTCATGTAATGATGCCTGGGTGCGGCCTTATGGATTTGCTGGCTGGCGCTTGGTGCCATATTAATGTTTCCTAAACATTAACAGGCATTCTGGCATGCAGTTTCGCCTGTCGTTTCATTGACGTTGCAGGCGAACTGTTTGGCACGCGTGGTGTTTTCTCATGCATAATTGACGTAAGAAATTTAAATTATTCGCATGCAATCCACCATCCACGCCCAGCTGACCAAAGCACTGGACCTTTTGCTAGACGTGATTTGTATCGTTGATGTCGATGGCCGGTTTGTCGCGCTCAGCGCCGCTTGCGAGCAAGTGTTTGGGTACACGCCGGAAGAACTGATCGGCAAGCCGATGATCGACATGGTTTTTCCGGCCGACCGTGCCAGGACGCTCGATGCCGCCGCAAGCGTCAATGCCGGCCAGGCCTTGCGCGATTTTGAAAACCGCTATGTGCGCAAGGATGGCCAGGTGATCGATATCATGTGGTCAGCCAGGTGGTCACACACCGATCAGCTGCGGATTGCGGTGGCGCGTGAAATCACCTTGCGCAAGCGGTCCGAGTCGATGCAGGCAGCACTGTACGGCATTTCCGAAGCGGCCCATTCGGCCGATGACCTTGCCGACCTGCTTCGGCGCATCCATGAAATCATCGGCAGCATGCTTCCAGCCGGGAATTTTGTGGTGGCGCTGCATGACATGAGTACCGATAAAGTCACCTACCCCTACATGGCCGACGCGACCGGCTTGCTGCCGCAGGATGGCTGCAGGCTAGCCTCGAACGCAATTTCTGCCGAAGTCATCCGTACCGGCACGGCTTTGCTGCTGAGCTCCGAAGCCAGAAATAACTGGCCGGAAGGCATGCAGTCTTTTGCCTCCTGTCAGGCCAGTGACTGGCTCGGGATTCCTCTTGTCGGCCATCAGGGCACCATCGGCGCGCTGGTCGTGCAAAGCCATGCAGTCCGCTATAGCGAACTGGACAAGACGCTGCTGCAATTCGTGTCAGCGCAAATCGCCGCCAATATCGAACGCAAGCAAGCCAATGAGCGCCTTCAATATATGGCGCAATACGACGTGTTGACCGGTCTGCCGAACCGCACGCTGTTCGATGATCGTCTGCAGGTGGCGCTGGCTGCGGCAAAACGAAACGAGCAGCGGCTGTCACTGTTGTTCATCGACCTGGATCATTTCAAGTCGGTCAATGACCGTTTCGGCCATGCAGTGGGTGATTTGCTATTGCAGGAAGTGGCCAGCCGCATCCAAACATGCGTGCGTGAGTCGGACACGGTCTGCCGGATTGGCGGCGATGAATACGTGGTGTTGCTGCATGCGGTCTGCACGCCGCAGGATGCGACGATGGTTGCAGCAAGTATCTGCGCCGCCCTGCATCAGCCTTTTTCGTTATCCGGCCACGATTTGCAAATCGCATCCAGCATCGGCATTGCCAATTACCCTGACCATGGCGACGAACCAGCGCAGCTCAAGCGCAGTGCCGACGCTGCTATGTATCAGGCAAAACACCAGGGCGGCAATCATTGCCTGACGTATTCAGCACAGCGCCGAGAGCCGCAGGGCGGCGCACAGGTTGTCGCATAGGCTGACGCGCACCGGTACGCCGGTATGTGCTGAAGAGCCTATCAGAGTGACAGCAGCACGCGAAAAATGGCATTTGCACATACCTCCCATATTCACGGGATGGCGCAGGACAGCGATCCAGCGCTACTATCTTGCATAATAGACATAAGTTATTGCTGTGTGCATAATAAGGTGTTGTCCTACATACAACGTTTCATCTGATCAAGAAGCTTTGACGGCTGCCCGATCGGCCGTGACGCTTTTCCGGGAATCGTGACGTTTTTCATGTTTAATTAGTGGGTGTTATATGTCGTGTATTGTCAAGACGCCCGTGGTTACTACGTTTGCGCAAGGTTGCATACCTGGTTTAGGTGGCGACAGGCCAGAATGTGCGGACGTTAGGTTTCCTCCTATATGAAGTTGAACTAAACCGCTGCGCGGTAGGATGAGGCACGACGATTTGTGAAGGTGCGAGTGAAGTTTCTTATGCTGTAGCTGGGAATGTTCCCAGTCATGGTAAAGGAAACTGTCATGAGCCCC
>JAKFFK010000028.1:0-11138 GCA_036675285.1 Paucimonas sp.
TCGGTCAGCGACTGCGCATACCGGGTCCATTCCACCGTCATGGCTTTGGGCCGGCTGATGTCGCCGTACAGGATTGGCGGCTTTACGCAGCGCGAACCGTAGGATTGCACCCATCCGAACTGGCTGAAGGCATAGCCGTCGAGCTGTTCGCCGAAGTATTCGACCATGTCGTTGCGTTCCGCTTCGCCATGCACGAATACGTCCAGGCCCAGCGCTTCCTGCTCGCGCACGCAACGGGCGATTTCAAGCTGCATCACTTCCCGGTAAGCGGCATCGTCCAGCTCGCCCAGGCGGAACCGGCTTCTGGCCTGGCGGATTTCCGCCGTTTGCGGAAACGAGCCGATGGTCGTGGTCGGATAGGCTGGCAGCTTCAGCAAAACCGATTGCTTCGCTGCGCGCTGTTCATAGGCGCTGATGCGCTTGCCCAGCGCCGCGTCGATTCTGGCAACCGCTGCCTTGACCGCCGGATTGTGCACGCGAGGTGAAGCGCGCCGCTGTTCAATTGCAGCATTGTTGGCGATCAGCCGTTCCTGCACCCGCACGCGTCCGTGATTCAAGGCGCTGGCCAGGATCTGCAGCTCATCGAGTTTTTGCAATGCAAAGGCCAACCAGGAGTGAATCGCGCGATCCAGTTTCTGTTCGCTATCCAGATCGACCGGCACATGCAGCAGCGAGCAGGATGGAGCGATCCACAGCCGATCTTGCAAATACCGGTGAATCGGTTCCAGCCATTCGAGCGTCGCGTGCAGATCGGTTTTCCAGATGTTGCGACCATTGATGACGCCCAGCGACAAAATTTTATCCGTCGGCAATTGATGGATCAGCTGCTCTAGTTCGTCGCGGGCATTGACGGCATCGATATGTAAACCCTGCACCGGCAGCTTGCATGTCAAGGCCAGGTTGTCCTGCAAGGGGCCGAAATACGTGGTCAGCAGCAGTTTTACTTTGGAAGTTTTCAATGCCTCGTAGGCCGTGACAAATGCCTGCTGCCATGCGGCGTCGAGCTCCGTGACCAGGGCCGGCTCGTCGATCTGCACCCACTCGATGCCCTGCTCTGCCAATTGCTCCAGCAGTGCCGCATACACCGGCAGCAGACGCGGCAGCAGCGCAAGCCGCTCGGAATCATCCTTGGTCTTGCCCAGCCACAGATAAGTCACCGGCCCGATGATGACCGGCTTCGCCGGCACCCCGAGCTCACGCGCCTGGGCAAGCTGCGCCAGCAGGCGCGAAGCATCGAGCGCGAATTCGGTCGCGGCAGACAATTCCGGCACGATGTAGTGATAGTTCGTATCGAACCACTTGGTCATTTCACCGGCATGCACGCAGCTGCATCCAACATCCTTTGCGGAACGGCCACGCGCAACGCGGAAGTAATTATCGAGTGCATTGCCTTCGAGATTGCGGACCCGGTCCGGCACATTGCCCAGCATGAAGCTCATGTCGAGCACCTGGTCGTATAACGAGAAATCGCCGACCGGCACCAGGTCCAGGCCGGACTGGTTTTCCCAGTGACGCTGGCGCAGCTGCGCGCCCAGCGCGGTCAATTCTTCTTGGGACGACTGCCCTTTCCAGTAATTTTCCAGTGCAAATTTCAATTCGCGTTTGGCGCCGATGCGCGGAAAGCCGAGGTTGTGTGTGGTGACCATGATGGTGAACTCCTGATGAGATGGAGGCCATCATAGCGCCGCTGATTCATGAATAAAAATGGTATTATTTCATCGATCAATTACTTATATTCATGGATAACAACATGCTCGATCGGGTTCATCTGGCCATCATCCGCGAAGTGGACCGCACCGGTTCGCTGACCGCAGCCGCCGAGGTGCTGTGCCTGACGCAATCGGCGCTCAGCCACACCGTCAAAAAAATCGAGCAGCAACTGGGCACCCCGATCTGGACACGCGAGGGGCGCAGCCTGCGCCTGACACAGGCCGGCCAGTATCTGCTGAGTTTGGCCAACCGGCTGCTGCCGCAACTGGAACACGCCGAACAGGTGATGCAGCAATATGCGGAAGGCCGGCGCGGCGCTCTGCGCATCGGCATGGAATGCCATCCCTGCTACCAGTGGCTGCTCAAGGTCGTGACGCCTTACCTGGCCAGTTGGCCGGATGTCGATGTGGATGTGAAACAGAAATTCCAGTTTGGCGGCATCGGCGCGCTGTTCGGCTATGACATCGATCTCCTGGTCACGCCAGACCCGTTGCACAAACCCGGCTTGCGCTTCGAACCGGTGTTCGACTATGAACAGGTGCTGGTCGTCGGCAGCCAGCATCGGCTGGCCGGGCAAGCCCATGTGACGCCCAAACAGCTTGCCGGTGAAACCCTGATCACTTATCCAGTCGAGATCGAGCGGCTGGATATCTACCAGCAGTTCCTGCTGCCCGCCGGCTGCGCACCGAAAAAACACAAAACCATCGAAACCACCGACATCATGCTGCAGATGGTGGCCAGCGGCCGTGGCGTGGCAGCTTTGCCGCGCTGGCTGGTCGACGAGTATGCGGGCAAGATGGCGATCAGTCCGGTGCGCCTGGGCCGGCATGGCATCGCCAAGCAGATATTCTTGGGTATGCGAGACACGGATGCGGAGATCGATTATCTGAAGGCGTTTGTTGAACTGGCGCGCCATTCGAATGGGTAGGCGCTGCTGCATTCGTATGTAGGAAAGTCAGACTTGACCACGAGCTGATGCAATCGATTTGATTTCGTATTGGCTGTAAAAAATTCCGCCAATAACTTACGTAAAGATCAATCCGAGAACCCTCGTCGTAAGCTTGGGAAGCTTCTGCTCTACCATTGAGCTACACCCGCAAGATGTGCCATTCTACGTGAGATTCCAATGTTCTTAAACTAGGGGAGAAATAGTGGCGACAGCAATTGGGTAATTATCCTTAACGATAAAAACTAATAGATTCTCTTCGAAACCTCGTCAAAAATTTTAAGTTCTTGGGACTCGAGCCGGAAATTCATAAATAAATTTTAAAAGCATTTCTGCAAAAGAGATGAGCTCGATAGCATCTTCTGCTTGCATAAGCACGATCTCGTGAGTAGCTTCGTTACCTTTTTTCCGAATGTGATCTACCCAGCCCTTTCCATTGGGCGGAACGTAACCGCTCTGCGCAAGAAACTCGACATAATGGATGAAACTTTTTCCTTCTTCTGCTTTTTGTTCTACTGCTATGTGCATTAGCAATTTTCGACACGCTAGCACTGCTGCGGTATAAGCATTGACTGAGACTGCACGCCGTGCTTCGTTATAAAGCGTGTTCAGTACTTCCGGAAGATGAGCAACTCCGTTGCCGGGAGCGATGCCAGGACATTGATTGCCAATATCATCAAAAAAAGAAGGGTTGTCACAGTGAGGGCAGGGATAAATTCGGCTTTGCCCGTTTTTTTCAAAAAAACCGCGATCAGTCGCCACGACGTTTCCACAGAATCCGCAGCAAAATTTGCGAGATTGAATCTGACTTTCACCATGCCATACCATGCATTTTTCCTTTTTTCCAAATAATTATTAGCTTTTGCCACCGCGGCGGAGGATCTTCATATAAGTTTGTTCACTAGAACGATTTTCCCAAGCTGCCTTTATATGTTCTGTTAATGCTGGGAGATCCTTATCAATTGTCGATTGCCAGAGATTAGCCGAGTACTCGTATACTCTCAGCATGTTGTCCACGTCAAAAATTCTTCCTGTTCCTGTCGCTTTAATTAGCGCAACGGGCTTATCCTCAGCCATCCGCATTCCGAGTTCAAACAAAACATTAGGATTGTGATCGGTAAGATCTGCCACCACCAAGTCTGCTTCAAGCAAATCGTTAATGATGGTTGACTGGATAACGTCACTACCTTGTCGATTTGCGGTTTCGACTACAAATCCTGCTGCTAAACCAGCGGGAGTTAGTAAGCTTCTTAGCACTTCGGTAAAAAACCCGTTAGGACGGTCAGGATTTCGTTCTACAAATGGCATTACGATAAATACTTTTAGCGATTTGGCGCCGGTACCTTTTGGCGTGCCCAAAATTACGGTCGCGGGACTATTAGTCGCTTGATCTATTCTTTGACTATCTTCTGCAATGCCTGAACTTATATCCAGATCATCACAGTTCTCTCGAAAAAGTCGAGAAAACTCGTCATGAAATTCTGGCGCGAGCTGAAATTCTCTTTCTAACGTATTGCCCAAGTACTTCATTTCAGGCAATGTACTTCCTTTGTAATGATCCAGAACTTTCTTGAAAATTTCAATACGCAAGAATGCCTCTATCTTTTTATCTCGTTCAACCTCAATGTTTGGCGCATAGACTATTTCTCGGCCTAACTCGGTCAAAGAAACACTTTCAGTATCGCGGGTTCCTACCGTTAACCCAAAGTCTCGAGATGCAGCAGTGAGGTAAAAAAGATTTGCTGAACGCGAGCCCATCCCGAGCGCCACGGCCACATCTGCGGGCGCCCATGGGTTGCCGCCATTCAGTTGTTTAATTTTTTGCGCAACTGTTAGAGCTTTTAGTAACGTGGTTGACGGATAAGGCCGTTTAGCCTTGACGATAGAAGGTTTTTTTGTCTTAGATGTACTCTTCTTTGAATTCGCTTTGGTTGCCATTTTATTATTCCCCTGTCTATTTTCTACTCTGCCTAACCTCGAAGGTATTAAGCGGATTAGCCAAAAAAGTAACAATTATTGTACTTACTTTTGGTAAATTTCGCGGTTTAATTTGAAGTAGATATTAATGCCTCGACGTCGGGATAACAAAAGGTTGAATGTGGCGGCGATTTGAATTTAAAATTTAATTACGGCGATTTTTTAATTGCTGTCGCCACTATTCCTCCTCTAGTTTGAGAACATTGGAATCTCACGTAGAATGGCACATCTTGCGGGTGTAGCTCAATGGTAGAGCAGAAGCTTCCCAAGCTTACGACGAGGGTTCGATTCCCTTCACCCGCTCCAGCTTGATCCAGGCACCGCCAGCCGGTGCTTTTTTATTGGCGTCACCGCCCACATTCTTTGCATTGCGAACCACAGCATGTCCGACCTTCCTGAAAACGCCGACGGCAAAGCGCTGTTCTACGACCCGACCGAGCGCCGCATCCGCAGCTTCGTGACCCGTGCCGGCCGTCTGTCGACTGGCCAGGCGCGCGCGCTCGATGAATTCGGACCGCAATTCACCCTGCCCTACCAGAAAAGCCTGCTGGACCTCGATGCCGCCTTTGGCCGCACTGCGCCGACCATCCTGGAAATCGGTTTCGGCATGGGCGACACTACCGCGACGATTGCCGCCGGCATGCCGGACAAGAATTTTCTCGGGGTGGAAGTGCATACGCCGGGTGTCGGCAGCCTGCTGAAGCTGATCGGCGAACAGGATTTGAAAAATACCCGCATCCTGCAGCACGATGCGGTCGAAGTGGTCACCAACATGATTGCGCCTGATTCCCTGGCCGGCGTGCATGTATTTTTTCCTGACCCATGGCACAAGGCGCGCCACAACAAGCGCCGCCTGATCCAGCCGCCGTTCGTGAGCCTCTTGGCGTCGCGCATCGCCCCGGGTGGCTACCTGCATTGCGCAACTGATTGGCAAGAGTATGCCGAGCAGATGCTGGAAGTGCTATCAGCCGAGCCGACGCTGGCCAATACTGCCGACGCTTATGCCGAGCGCCCCGCCTACCGGCCCAATACCAAGTTCGAAAAGCGCGGCATCAAGCTCGGGCATGGGGTGTGGGACCTGGTATTCACCAAGCGCTAAGCGCAGAGCGACTAGCAAAATAATTCTGAGCTTGTTGCGCCGCCTTGCCGTACAGCCGTACTGTCTGCGGCAGCGCGTCTACTCAGAATCGCTTCGCTTTATTTTGTTATTCGCTCTTGAATTCCTGCCCGGCAATTCCGGGCGCCGGTCTTGCATTTTTGTATAATGGCCCGTCATGACACGACTGGTCTTCACCCAACAACTGCGGCGCTTTACCGATGTCCCGGAACTGGAGACATCGGCTGCCTGCCTGCGCGACGCGCTGGAAGCGGCGTTCGCAGAAAACCCGCGCCTGCGCGGCTATATCCTGGATGAGCAGGGACACCTGCGCCCGCATGTCATGGTCTTCATCGACGGCCGCCCGGTCGCCGACCGCATCCGGCTCAGTGATCCGGTAGCCGATGCCCAAACCATATACGTGCTGCAAGCCCTGTCAGGAGGATGACCATGTCGGACCGCGCCTTGATTGCCACCCGCAAGGGTTTGTTCGAATTGATCCGTAAAAACCATGCCTGGGAGATCGAGCGCGTTTCTTTCCTCGGCGAGCCGGTCAGCATGGCGCTGCATGACCGGCGCGATGGCACGCTGTATGCGGCGCTGAACCTTGGTCACTTCGGCGTCAAGCTGCACCGGCGCGATGCGGGCGCTACCGACTGGACCGAGATCGCGGCGCCCGCCTATCCGCCGCAGCCCGAAGGAAGCGAAGGCGATGTCGCCTGGAAGCTGACGCTGATCTGGTCGCTGGTAGCCGGCGGCATGAATGAGCCGGGCGTGCTGTGGGCCGGCACCCTGCCCGGCGGCCTGTTCCGTTCAAACGACCGCGGCGACTCCTGGGAACTGAACCGGCCGCTGTGGGATAAGCCGGAGCGGCGCGAATGGTTCGGCGGCGGCTATGACCAGCCGGGCATCCACTCGATCTGCATCGATCCGCACGACAGCCGCCGGCTGCTGGTCGGCGTTTCCTGCGGCGGCGCCTGGGTCACCGAAGATGGCGGCGCCAACTGGCGCGTTTCCGCCACCGGCATGAGTGCTGCCTACATGCCGCCGGAGCGTGCCGGCGACGAGCATATCCAGGATGCGCATTGCATCGCCCAGTGCGGCGGCGCGCCGGAGGTGTTCTGGTGCCAGCACCATAACGGCATCTGGCGCTCTTCCAATGGCGGGAAACTGTGGCAGCAAATCGGCGGCGATGGCAAGCCGGCAGTGCCGCTGTCGGACTTCGGCTTTGCGGTGGCCGCCCATCCGACAGATCCCGCTACCGCATGGTTCGTGCCGGCGGTGGCGGACCAGCAGCGGGTGCCGGTCGGCGCCGCGCTGGCGCTCACCCGTACCCGCGATGGCGGCCAATCGTTTGAAGTGTTGCGCAACGGTTTGCCGCAGCAGGATTGCTATGACTTGATCTACCGGCACGGGCTGGCGGTGACGGACGATGGGCAAGGTTTATTGATGGGATCGACCACCGGCGGCTTGTGGGCTTCCGAAGACGGCGGCGATTCCTGGCAACAGATTGGCGGCAGGCTGCCGCCGATTTATGCGGTGCGGTTCTTTTAGCCGAGCATGCGGTTGGATCTGCAGGGCGGACTGTGAGCTGCCCTATGGCTGCCGGTAGTGCTGCAGCAACCGCTCCGCCAGCACCTCGGGCGGCTCAACGATATCGACCCGCAATCCGCGTTCATCCGCCTGCAGCGGTTCCAGGTCGCGCAGCTGGCTGTCGAGCAACGCTAGCGGCATGAAGTGGCCGGTGCGCCCGCGCATGCGCGCGGCAATCAGCTCGCGATCGCCATCCAGATGCAGAAACGCCAGGTCGGGATCGGCTTGGCGCAGCAGGTCGCGGTAACGGCGCTTGAGCGCCGAACAGGTCAAGACCAGCGGCGTGCCGTCTTGCCTGGATTGCCGGAGTCGCTGCTGCAACTGCAGCAGCCAGCCTTCCCTGTCTGCATCAGTGAGCGGCTGCCCAGCCGCCATCTTGTCGAGATTGGCGCGCGGATGATAATCGTCGCCTTCCACATAATCGAATCCGGTCCGGCTGGCCAGTGCGCGGCCGACTGCGCTTTTGCCGCTGCCGGAGACGCCCATCACGACCCAGCGTTTCGGCAAGACATTCGGCAACTGTTGCAAACTGTGCATGGCGATATCCGTTTGGAAAACAGTATTCAATTTAGCATGCCTGCCAAGCGCTGGCTGGCTGCAGTATGGTTAGCAAGAATATCCTAGCAGCGGCCCGATTAATACTGGTTGATGCAGCTCGCGATGTAATCCGCACCAAGCGCTACACTGCAAGCACAGGCAATGCAAGACCAGCAAGTGGCGCTGGAATCGTTTGCCCACTTGCGGAATTATCTGGAATCACTTTTTGATCAATCACGCACCATCAACGCGAAGGAAAAATGATCATGAGCACCTCAACAGCCAAGTCGATTCCCGACGGCATGCATTGCGTGACGCCGCACCTGGTATGCGCCGGCGCGGCCGATGCCATCGAGTTTTACAAAAAGGCTTTCAATGCGGTGGAGATGGTAAGGTTGCCGGGCCCGGGCGGCAAAATCATGCATGCTTTGCTGCGGATCGGCGACTCGTCCGTCATGCTGGTGGATGAATTTCCCGACTGGGGATCGTTCGGACCGAAGACGCTCAAGGGCTCGCCGGTCACCATCCATTTGCAGGTCGATGATGTGGACGCAACAGTCAATCAAGCAGTTGCCGCCGGCGCAAAAGTCATCATGCCGGTCGCGGACATGTTCTGGGGCGACCGTTACGGCCAGATCGACGACCCGTTTGGCCATCACTGGTCAGTCGCCACCCATGTGCGCGATGTGAGCCCGGAAGAAATGCAACAAGCGATGCAGAAAATGGGCGAGTCAGCGCCAACCTCCCCGCAGGCCTGAATCACAGTGAAAGGAGAAGGCATCGTGGGCACGACTGAAATGGGTCCGGCTGCCCGACCCGCTTTAGATGCGTCCGGCTTTCAAATGAGGAAAATCGATATCGCACGCTTGCAGCAAGCGCTGATGTAGCTGGAGACCCGTGGCGTGGATGCCATTGCAGAAGCATAGGGACAGCCGCATTGCTCATTGCTAGCATGCGCTGCGCTTGGCGACGGTACTTTCACAGCATGCGGATCTCATGGGCACGGATCACCATCGTATCCTGCCTGAATCGCTGTTCGAGCGACGCGCGATAATCACGCCACCATGCTTCGTCGAGCGCGTCAGCCATCACTTCGTAGATGATGATATCGTCGCGCACCGCAGCGCCCTCGCCTTGCTGCCACATGCCGCTCGCCGGTGCGCGCGTATACGCCGTTACCCCGCCAAAACCGGCAATCAATTCGTCACGTACTTGCAGGTACATGGCGCTGTCAAACGCGCGGCCCTGATTGTCATACAAGGGCAGCAGGAGTTGAATCAACTGCATGGCTGCATCCTTCCATTGTCAGTCACACTTTAGCAAGCGCACATTGCGCATCATGCCGCATGAATCTTGATCATCGGGGATTGCGCAGCGATGGCACGGGCGCGCAGCTGCCCGCAGCCGCCATCGACTTCCTGCGCAGCCGAATCGCGCAGGTTGGCAAGCACGCCGCGCTGGTGCAGGGTTCGCACCATCGTGCGTGCACGTTCCCAGGAGGTGCGCTTGAATTGCAGATCCGGGATGGTGTTATACGGGATCATGTTGAGCACGCCATGCTTGCCCTTGAGCAGCTCCACGATCCCGTCGATTTCATCATCGCCATCATTGATGCCTTCCAGCAGGGTCCACTGGTATTGCACCGGATAGGCAGTAGCGCGGCCATACTGTTCGGCCAGCGTCACCAGCTCGGCCGGCGTCAGTTTGGGTGCGCGCGGCAGCAGCGTCTCGCGCAAGGTCGGCTTGGTGGTGTGCAGCGACAGTGCCAGCGCCGGCTTGACCGCGCCTTGCGGCAGGCGTTCGAATACGCGAAGATCGCCGACGGTTGAAAACACCAGGTTCTTGTGGCCGAGATTGCCTTCGGTTCCCATCAACTGGATCGCTGCCAGGACGTTCTCCAGGTTGTGGGCCGGTTCGCCCATGCCCATGAAGACGACTTTCTTGACCGTGCGCTGGCGACGCGCCAGCGCAAGCTGGGCCACGATTTCGCCGCTGCTCAGCTGACGGATCAGGCCGCTGCGCCCGGTCATGCAGAATTGGCAACCGACTGCGCAGCCGACCTGGCTGGAGATGCACAATCCGTCGCGCGGCAGCAGCACGCTTTCCACAGTCTGGCCATCGGCCAGGCCGACCAGCAGGCGCGCCGATCCATCCTCGGTCTGGTGCGATGACAGCAGGCGCGCGATGCCCTGCAATTCGGCGTCCAGCATCGGGCGCGCGTCGCGCAGAGCCAGCGGCAGGTAATCCTGGGGGCGGCGCCGGCCCTGATCATGCGGACGGGCTTGCAGCCAGTCGCGCAGCACGCGTTGTTCGTGTTCCGGTTTGGCGCCCAGCGCACGCAGGCGCTGGCGAATGAGGTCGATATCCATAAGCAAATCCGTGCAGACGCGACCGGCTTTACGCCAGATCGGCAATCAGCGTGATGATTTCCTCGCCATAGGTTTCGAGCTTTTTTTCACCGACGCCGGTGACGCCACGCAAGTCATTCAGCGATGACGGCTTGGCCTTGGCGATTTCGCGCATGGTCGCATCATGGAAAATCACGTAAGCCGGCACATTGTGCTTGCGCGCGGTTTCCACGCGCCACCAGCGCAGCTTGTCGAAAATCGTTTGTTCCTGTGCCGACAGGTCGCTCTCCACATAGCCCTTCGGCTTGACACTGGTTTTGCGGCTCTTGACCGGTTTCTGGTATTGCCGCAGCTGGATCTTTTGTTCGCCGCGCAGCACCGGTCGCGCCGCATCGGTCAGCTTCAATGCATTGAAGCCGTCATGGTCGACTGCCACCAGTCCCAGCGCAATCGCCTGGCGCAGAATCGCGCGCCATTCGGCGTCGCTGCGTTCAGAACCGATGCCGAATACCGACAGCTGGTCATGGCGCCATTGTTTGACTTTGTCGGAATCGACGCCGCGCAGCACATCGAACACATGCATCGCGCCGAAGCGCTGTTCGACCCGATAAATGGTCGACAGCAGTTTTTGCACCTGCACCGTGGCGTCGAACGATACCGGCGGGCTCAGGCAAGTGTCGCAATTACCGCATCGCGCAGACTGCTGCCCGAAATAGTCCAGCAGGCGTACCCGCCGGCACGACAGCGTCTCGCACAGGCCGAGCATCGCATCGAGCTTGGCGCCCATCACCCGCTTGTAATTCTCGTCGGCTTCGGATTCATCGATCATGCGGCGCTGCTGCACCACGTCCTGCAAACCATACGCCATCCAGGCATTGGCCGGGGTGCCGTCGCGCCCGGCGCGGCCGGTTTCCTGGTAATAGCCTTCGAT
>JAKFFK010000169.1:0-1754 GCA_036675285.1 Paucimonas sp.
GGCCTGATCAAGGATACGCTGGACCATCCGCTGTTTCGTAGCTACACGACGCAGGTATGGCAAGACGTCAAAGGCAGATTGCTGCAGGATGCGGCGGCGGAAGATTCGCACGCAGTCGCCCGGCTGGACCAGGCGATACGGGCATTTGCCCAGGCGCTCGGCCAGGATCAGGCAGTGAGCGACAAGCTGAACCATTGGCTGCGTGCGTTTGCAACCGAAACCATCGTAAACCGGCGCGAGACGATTGCGGAACTGGTCAAACGGGTGATTCGGAAGTGGGATGCGGAAACCATTTCGCGCAAGCTCGAACTTCATGTCGGCAAGGATCTGCAATACATCAGAATCAACGGCACGCTGGTGGGCGGCATGGTTGGTTTATTGCTTCACCTCTTTTCCATGGCATTGCCCTGAAGCGCAAGCCGGCCTGCGCTACTACACGCAGGTGCCGGACTGATGCTCCTTCCTCATATCATTCAAAATGGTGCTGCAAACAGCATATGATCCCATCCGCGCAGCGATTCGCTCTGCTGTAATCAAAAATTGCATTATGCATAACGATAGTTAGCTCGATCGCCGGAATTGCGGCAGGCAGCCGGTAAAATCGGCAGGTTATGTCGAATATGACAAAACGATGACGTGAAGCCGGGAAATATCCTGTGTATTCATGTATTTATGACGCTGTCATGAACCTGTCATATTTGTTATTTAAAGTTCGCTTGTCAAGGATGTTTACCTTTCAAGGAGCTTGCATGCGACTCAATCAAGTAATGAAACCGCTGCTCATCGCAGTCTGTACCGTGTTATCTGTTTCAGCTGCTGGTGCGGCTAATATCACCGGCGCCGGCGCCACCTTCCCGTATCCGATTTATTCGAAGTGGGCTGAATCGTATAAACAAGCCACCGGCATCGGCATGAATTACCAGTCGATCGGCTCGGGCGGCGGCATCAAGCAAATCAAGGCCAAGACCGTCGACTTCGGCGCTTCCGACATGCCGCTCAAGGCCGATGAGCTGGAAAAGCAAGGCTTGATGCAATTTCCCGCCATCATGGGCGGCGTGGTGCCGGTCATTAATGTCGCCGGTATTGCGCCTGGCCAGCTGAAACTGTCCGGCGAGATCATCGCCGGCATCTACCTGGGCAAGATCACCCAATGGAATGCGCCGCAAATCGCCGCCCTCAACCCGGGCGTGAAGTTGCCGGCGGCTGACATCACCGTGGTGCACCGCGCCGACGGCTCCGGCACTACCTTCCTGTTCACCGATTACCTGTCCAAGGTCCATCCCGAATTCAAGGCCACGGTAGGCGCCGGCACGGCGGTCAAATGGCCCGCCGGCATGGGTGGCAAGGGCAATGAAGGCGTGGCCGCCAATGTGCAGCGCATCAAGAATTCAATCGGCTATGTCGAATATGTGTATGCCAAGAAAAACAAGATGGCCCATACGCAAATGAAAAACCGCGATGGCCAGTGGGTGCAGCCGGAAGATGACGCCTTCAAGGCAGCGGCAGCCGGCGCCCAATGGGCGAGCACGCCGGGTTTCGGGGTAGTGCTGACCGACCAGCCGGGCCAAGGCAGCTGGCCAATTACCGGTGCGTCCTTCATCCTGATGCACAAGGTGCAGGCGGATAGCGCCAAGGGCAAAGAAGTATTGAAATTCTTTGACTGGGCGTACAAGAATGGCGGCGGCATGGCCACCGAGCTCGATTATGTGGCGATGCCGGCAGCGGTGATCACCCAGGTGCAGGCGGCATGGAAA
>JAKFFK010000253.1:0-11014 GCA_036675285.1 Paucimonas sp.
AGAAAAGCGAGCCTTGTCTGCGGCACTTGTGGGAATCGGCTGTGGCTGCTTCGTTCCCGACCTGACCAGATTCACCAAGCCACAATGCGCAGGGGCCCGCAAGACAGATTTTACCAGTAAAGCAGTAAGGCCACTTTGAAATTTTTTTTTGCGGCATGGCGCCAGGGACAAAACGACCTGATCATACTGCGCCACGCCACCGGATCAGAGCCCGAGTTCCTGCCAGATTCGATCAACTCTGGCTTTCACCTCATCTGACATGGCAATTGTTTTACCCCATTCCCGACTAGTTTCCCCGGGCCACTTATTGGTCGCATCGATTCCCATCTTGCTGCCCAGTCCACTGACCGGCGAGGCAAAGTCCAGATAATCGATCGGCGTCTGCTCCACCAGCGTCGTATCACGGCTCGGGTCGACCCGGGTGGTAATCGCCCAAATTACTTCTTTCCAGTCACGGATGTTGACGTCTTCATCCACCACCACAATGAACTTGGTATACATGAACTGACGCAAATAACTCCAGATCCCGAACATGACCCGCTTCGCATGCCCTGGATAGGCCTTTTTCATTTGCACTACGGCCATACGGTAGCTGCAGCCTTCGGGTGGCAAGTAAAAATCCATGATCTCGGGAAACTGCTTTTGCAGCAAAGGAATGAATACTTCATTCAAAGCCACCCCAAGCACGGCCGGCTCGTCTGGCGGCTTGCCGGTATAAGTCGAGTGATAGATCGGATTAGGCCGCATCGTGATGCGATCAATCGTAAACACCGGAAACCAATCCTGCTCATTGTAATAACCGGTATGGTCGCCAAATGGTCCTTCTAGAGCATGTTCATAGCCGCTCGGATGGGCAGCATCGGGATAAATATGCCCTTCGAGCACAATCTCGGCGGATGCCGGCACCCGCAATTCGCTGCCGATCGCCTTGACCAGCTCAGTGCGGCTGCCGCGTAACAGGCCGGCAAACTGGTATTCAGACAGACTGTCCGGCACCGGTGTGACCGCACCCAATATCGTGGCCGGGTCGGCACCAAGCGCCACTGCAACCGGATAGGGCTGGCCGGGATTAACGAGGCCATGTTCGCGAAAGTCGAGCGCGCCGCCGCGATGCGCAAGCCAGCGCATGATGACCTTGTTGCGGCCGATAACCTGCTGCCGATAGATGCCCAGGTTTTGCCGCTTCTTGTGCGGCCCCTTGGTAATTACCAGCCCCCAGGTAATCAGCGGTGCAATATCGTCCGGCCAGCAATGCTGGATCGGCAGCTTCGCCAAATCCACATCATTGCCTTCCCAAACGATCGCCTGGCATGGCGCGGAGCGCGCTTCCTTGGGCGCCATATCCCATAATGACTTGACCAGCGAACCCAGGCCCAGCGCCTCCCTGAATCCTTTTGGCGGCTCCGGCTCCTTCAGGCTTGCCAATACATGGCCGATCTTGCGCAACTCGCTCACATCTTCTGCTCCCATGCCCAGCGCAACGCGCCGCGGCGTGCCAAACAGATTGCCCAATACGGGCATGGTGTGGCCGGTCGGCTGCTCAAACAAAAGCGCCGGTCCGGCAGCGCGCAAGGTGCGGTCGCAAACTTCCGTCATTTCCAGATACGGCGAGATCGGATGCGCGACCCGCTTAAGCTCGCCCATATTTTGCAATTGAGCAATAAAATCCCGCAAGTCTGAATATTTCATGATTTTTCACAAAGTTGGAGGATCACTTCTATTATCAAATAGTAATGTCCAAGTAACTGATTTAATTGGATTTTGATGCAATGCAGCGTAAATTTCTATACATAAAAGTTATCAATAATCAATTCTATAGTATTGACTCGATATAAACAGCCCCCTACAATTCGAGCCACTTGATGAGGAAGCAGCTTTCACGATAGCACCAGCGCTGCAAACAAATACCAAATCAGTTCACGGGGTTCGGGGCCCCACATGACATTTTAAGGAGTGTTGCCAAAGGCGTCAGCCTTCTCCCCGAAAAAAGTTGTTTGTCACTGATCCGGCGCCCCAGAGCGGCCGCCAGCTGAAAACAAACAACTCCGACCGTCCGCCATGCGCGCCATGCGATGACAGACGATGTTTCTGATTGACGGTACAAACAACTTCAGCCAGGGCTTGCCCGGCGTGGGAGACGTGCGGGCTGCGACGATTCAGGAGAAGCAATGTTTAATCGATTTATCAAGGCCGGCAGTGCCTTGGGCAGGCAAACGGCCGCCCAGTCTGCAGCAGTTGCAACGATCGTGCGCGATACGATGAGCGGCTTCATGACAACCGCCCACCATGCACTGATGATCCTGGGGATTGGCGCAATCGCTGCGCTGGCCCTGATGTTTGTGAAGCCGCATTTTACCGATCACTTGAAAGCCCTGTCGCCATTTACCGCCGCCATTGCACAGGAATCTGAACTTTCGGCGGCAGAGTTGCGCCATGCAATGGATACCCCGAGCGAGCCTTTCGCCCGCTCAACTTCATTCGGAAAAACGGCCGCTACTCATGCGGCGCTGGTCGATCTGGAAATCAAGAAAGCCGCTCTTTCCCAGGAGCAGCAAACAGTTGCCAAATGGCTTTCCCGACGCTATCGGGTAGCCGGGGATGCCACCCACATGCTGGTGGCGGAAGCCTATAAAAATGCCGAAAAGCTTCAGCTCGATCCACTGCTGATTCTGGCCGTTGCGGCCATTGAATCAGGATTCAACCCTTTTGCAGAAAGCGCGGTAGGGGCGCAAGGATTGATGCAGGTGATGTCAAAAGTACATCAAGACAAGTTCCGTGAGCACGGCGGCGTCAAGGCCGCCCTGAATCCAGCTACCAACATCAAGGTAGGTGCGCTGATCCTGAAAGACTATGTCAATCGCGGCGGCTCGGTAGAAGCTGGTCTGAAGCGCTATGTCGGTGCTGCTGCATTTGCCACCGATTTCGGTTATGGCTCAAAGGTGCTGGCCGAGTACCGTCGCCTGCAAGAAGTAGCTGCGGGCAAGAATGTACCGGTATTTTCAACGGTTGCCAGAAAAACCCCGGCGAAGCCACTAGATACCGGCATTGCAGCAGAACCGAAGCTTGCGATACCGGACGAAGACAAATCCGCTGCCCTGGAGCAGCAGCAAAGCCCGACAGACACCGACAAGGCAAAAGTCGTGGCGCTGTAGTAAAAGTGTCTTGATCAAGAAAAAGGAGCCGACAGGCTCCTTTTTCATTTGATCTGACGACTTGTGGCACCGTATGCCGTTCTGCGCCCAGACTATTTGGTGAAATACGCTTTCAAACGCACACTGGCTTCCTGCAGATTGGCCATCGAGGTGGCGTAAGATACTCTAATATACTGCCGTGCCGTATGGCTGCCAAAATCAAGACCCGGCACCATGACCACCCCTGCGCAGTTCAACATGTCAATCGTCAGCCGGTCGGCATCGTCGGACAGGCTGCTGCAGTCCGCATATACATAAAAGGCGCCATCCGGCATCACCGGCACCTGGAAACCCAGCTCCTGCAGCGCCGGCACAATATAGTCGCGGCGGCGTCTGAACTCCATCTTGCGCTGCTCAAAAATGGCTAGCGATTCTGGGGCGAAACAGGCCAGTCCGGCATGTTGCGCAATCGTCGATGCACAGATAAACAGGTTCTGCGCCAGTTTTTCGATAGCCGGCACCAGGCTTTCCGGCACCACCAGCCACCCCAAACGCCAGCCGGTCATATTGAAATACTTGGAAAAACTGTTAATGACAATGACATCGTCGCCCAGCGACAATGCGGAAAATGGCGCAGCATCGTAGGTCAGACCCTGATAGATCTCGTCAACGATGGTGAAACCACATTTCTCCCTCACCGCGGCCACGATTCTGCCCAGTTCGGTCGCATTGATCGAAGTGCCGGTCGGATTGGAGGGCGATGCCAGCAAGACGCCGCGCGTATCTGGCCCCCAGTGACTGCGGACCATGGTTTCCGACAATTGGAACCGATCCTCGGGGCCGCTCGCAATCATTCTGGCCCGCCCCTCGAAGGCAGCTACGAAATGGCGGTTACAGGGATAGGATGGATCCGGCATCAGGATCTCCGCCCCTTTTTCCACCAAAGCCGCACAGGCCAGCAGCAGCGCACCCGAAGCGCCGGCCGTGACGATAATGCGTGAAGGCGCGATATTCAAACCATAGGTTTGCTGATAGTGGCGGGCAATTGCTTCGCGCAATCCAGGCAAGCCCATGGCGGAGGTATATTGCATTCTGCCGCTCGCCATGGCTTGGCTGGCGGCTTCGATCACCAATGGCGCGGCCGTAAAATCCGGCTCGCCAATCCCCATATGAATAATGGAACGACCCTGGCGCTCCAGCTCTGCCGCCATTTTGGCCAGCTCCATCACATGGAATGGCGCTATATTTTCAAGTCGGGAAGCGAGATGCGGGAAATTCATGCAATGAAACGCTGGAATAAGAGAATTGCCGTCGTGGCAGTTAACAGGCAATGGCCATCATCGTGGCAAAACCGGGCAAGAACCGGTTCACACCGGTTTCAAGGCTGTTGCTGCGATGCTTTGGTTCAGGAGTTGCGTGCAGCCTTGCTTTCCACTGTCCGTACTCGCCCAGCCAGCTTGTCCAGCACGCCATTGACATATTTATGGCCATCAATACCGCCAAACGATTTCGTCAATTCGACCGCTTCGTTGATAACAACCTTGTACGGGATTTCAATATGGTTTTTCAGTTCATAGGCGCCGATCAGCAGGACCGCATGCTCGATCGGTGACAATTCTGCCAGCGGACGATCGATCAGCGGACTCAGTTGCGCCCGCAGGTCGGCAACATCCTTGATGGTGCCATGCAGCAATCCATCGAAGTGCGCGGCATCGGCCTTGTTAAAGCCGTGGGCTTCGCGAATATGCGCATCGATTGCGCCGGCATCCTCATTATTCAGCAGCCACTGATACAAGCCCTGCAATGCAAACTCGCGCGCACGATGACGCGGCGTGCGATTCCTATTGGGATTGGCGTGGATTTCTTTTTCGGTCATGAATGCAAATACCTGTCGTCCGCAACAGCGGCAGAACGTTCAAAAAATTAAAAGTCCGGAATGCGCCGCACTGCCGGCATGCGGCCATCGCATTATTCCTCTTCAGTGGATTCCGCCAGCTCTTCCAATGCAATTGCCAGATTCGCCATCTCCACTGCCACGCGCGCAGCATCGGTGCCCTTCTCCGCCATCCGTGCTTCGGCTTGCTCATCCGTCTCGGTAGTCAGCACGGCATTGGCAATCGGCAGGCCATAATCCAACCCGACCCGGCTGATGCCGGCACCGGATTCATTCGAGACCAGTTCAAAATGGTAAGTCTCGCCCCGAATCACTGCGCCAATCGCAATCAATGCATCGAACTGCTGAGTTTCGGCCAGTTTTTGCAAGGCCAGCGGAATTTCCAGGGCGCCCGGCACCGATACATGCAGTATATCTTCATCAGCCACGCCCAAGTGCTTCAACTCGGCCAGGCAAGCTGCCAGCAGACCGTGGCAGACATCTTCATTAAAGCGCGCCTGCGCAATGCCGATTCGCAGACCCTCGCCATCCAGATTCGTTTCATAGCTTCCAACTGTCATGGCTTTTCCTTTAATTACACAACGCATTCATTCCAGCAATGGGATCAGCTTGTACTGCAAGCTTCTGGCGGCCCCGCTCAAATCATCCAAGCGGTTCAGCAGTATCGCTCAATTCTCTGGTTTTTCCTGAAAACCGACCACTTCCAGATTAAAGCCTGCCATGGATGGCATTTTCCTGGGGCTGGAAAGCAATTTCATCTTGCCTACCTTCAAATCTTTCAGAATCTGGGCGCCAATCCCGTAGGTACGCAAATCCATGCGCGCTGCACGCGATTGCGGCCGTACTTCAGGCGCATTTAATGCGCCAAATTGGGCAAACATTTGTTCGGCCGATTCTTCGCAGTTCAGTAATACCATGACGCCACGCGGCTGGGCCTTGATCGCTGTCAGCGCTGATGCGACATTCCACGAGTGCGTGGTCGCCTTAGTCTCCAGCAAATCGAGGATGGATACCGGTTGATGCACCCGCACCATGGTCTCAAGCTCAGGACTCACTTCGCCATGCACCAACGCCAAATGCGCGCCTCCGCTAGGCTTGTCGCGATAGGCAATCGTCTTGAATGGGCCATGTGCGGTATGCATGATGCGCTCGGAGATTCTCTCGATAATACTTTCGTTCTGGTTACGGTAATGGATCAAATCGGCAATGGTGCCGATCTTCAAGCCATGTTCGCGTGCAAACTCGATCAAGTCCGGCAGACGCGCCATAGAGCCGTCATCCTTCATGATTTCGCAAATCACCGCTGCCGGCGTCAAGCCGGCCAGTTCGGCAAAATCGCACCCCGCCTCGGTATGCCCGGCGCGCATCAGCACACCGCCTTTTTGCGCCTTCAATGGGAAAATATGACCTGGCTGCACGATATCCAACGGTGTGGACTGCTTGGCCACCGCCACTTGAATGGTGCGCGCACGATCTGCAGCGGAAATGCCGGTCGTCACACCTTCAGCAGCCTCGATCGAGACCGTAAAGTTGGTGCCAAACGATGTACCGTTGCGGGTAGCCATCATCGGCAAATTAAGAAACTCGCAACGTTCCTCGGTCAGCGTCAGGCAAATCAGGCCGCGACCATACTTTGCCATGAAATTAATGGCTTCCGGCGTCACGAATTCGGCGGCCAGCACCAAGTCGCCTTCGTTTTCGCGATCTTCCTCATCGACCAGAATCACCATGCGGCCAGCGCGCAATTCGGTGACGATTTCCTGTGTTGTTGCTATAGACATAACGTGAATCCTTGATAGACCGCTATTTTAATGGATTTAGAGCTGTCCTTAACGTAAGAATTGCAAACCGATGGCTGCTCCAACGCCAGTGGTAATGACATGCTATGCGTTCGGTCCGCGCGTGCGCTCCATGTAATCCGAATGACATTTCCATCCAGCGATCCAATTCCGGTTAATTCAGACATAACAAGAATTGAAGTCGCGCCTGAAATGGCCGCTGCACGAACCAGCCATCAAAAGAGCCAGGCTATCGAAACTGCCGCTGAAAAGTAGTAACGCGGCAAAAGGCATGCTGCCGTGCAGCCTTACTTTCTGCGTCAGCAAACTTGGTGGAGTGTGCAGCATGCACGCAGACATCCTTCAGCAACCCACGGGCAGTTTGCATCCTGTCTAACAGGATGCAAACCGTGTCGATTCATTCTGTCAAAGGCTTTGCAAACCTGTTATGTAGTTTGAGACAAGGACAGCATTCGCTCGACATAACGCGCGATCAAATCCACTTCCAGGTTGACCTTGGTGCCGGCAAGCAAATGTTTGAGCGTCGTGACCTCGATCGTGTGCGGAATCAGGTTGATTGAAAATTCACAGATGCTGCCATGGTCGGCAATACGATTGATCGTCAGTGATACCCCATTGACGACAATCGAGCCTTTATAGGCAAGATATTTAGCCAGCGCTTGCGGTGCATCGATGATCAATTCCCAGGATTCGCCGACCGGCGCGAAGCGGCGCACCACCCCCAATCCATCCACATGGCCGGATACCAGATGCCCGCCCAGGCGCTCAGCCAGAGTCAGCGCCTTCTCGAGATTGACTTCCCCCAAGCTATCCAGTCCCACCGTGCAATTCAGGCTTTCGCGCGACACGTCGACTTCGAAGCTAGAAGCAGTTTTAGCGACCACCGTCATGCAGGCGCCATTCAATGCGATCGAATCGCCCAGTGCCACATCCGCCAGCGGCATGCCGCCAGCATGAACGGTCAGGCGCATGCCGGCATCGGCTTGCCTTCCCAACGGTGTAATGGACGTGATATTGCCGATTGCGGCGACGATTCCTGTAAACATGGCGATTGAAAATTAAATAAAACGAGCAAGAATACGCAAATCGGCACCAATTTGTCGGACATCATGAAAAGCCAGCGTGCGCCGATCCTCCAATGTAGCAAGTGCAGGCAAATTGAACAACCCTTGCGCATCCCCCAGCAAGCTGGGCGCAAGATAGAGCAACAATTCATCGACACAGCCCTCTGCGATCAGCGAGCCGTTCAGTTTGAATCCGGCTTCAACATGCAATTCATTGATTTGTCGGCGGCCCAGCTCCAGCATCAGCGCCGGCAAATCGACCTTGCCCTGCGCATTGGGCAACAGGATGATGTCCGCCCCGCGCTCGCGCAGCATTGCCTCCTTTTCAGGATCCGGTTTTGCCGCAACGACCCAGGTACCACCGCCCTGCAACACCCGCGCATCCGGGCTGATCTGAAGATTGCTGTCGATGACAATCCGGCGCGGCTGGCGCGAGGTTTCAATGCCGCGTGCGTTCAATTGCGGGTCATCCTGGTTGACCGTGCCGCTCCCGGTCAGGATTGCGCAAGCGCGCGCGCGCCACCAGTGACCATCACTGCGTGCCGCTTCCGAGGTAATCCATTGACTTTGACCGTTATAAAGTGCCGTCTTGCCATCCAGACTGGCAGCGGCCTTCATGCGCACCCATGGCCGGGCGCGCTGCATGCGGGAAAAAAAACCGACATTCATTTCGCGCGCCTCATCTTCCAGCACGCCGCTGGCCACATCGATCCCGGCCGCCTGCAACCTTGCCAAACCCTCGCCTGCCACCAGCGGATTGGGATCCTGAACCGCAGCCACCACTTTCGCCACGCGCGCCTGTATCAGCGCATCGGCACATGGCGGTGTGCGCCCATGGTGGCTGCAGGGTTCGAGCGTCACGTACACCGTCGCACCGCGCACATCATGACCGCGCTGCTCGGCGTCGCGCAATGCCTGCACCTCGGCATGCGCCTGCCCGGCAGGCTGGGTGAAACCTTCGCCAATCACCTGTTGATTCTTGACGATAACACACCCGACACGGGGATTTGGCGTCGTGGTGAAAAGCCCCTTGGCTGCCAGCAGCAGCGCGCGCCGGATGCCATCCACATCATTGCTAATTTTCACGACTTGCCTCAATGCTGTGTATCAAAATGATCATGCCAGCTTACTGCCATAATCGTAGGGGTTTTCAGTGGGGCGCCCAAGTTAATCCGCATCGTCGGCACCGGTACATGTTTTGTCTTGCTCCGGATTGCAGGTACGCGCGCGCCCTGCAAAATTCAACTTGATGCGCCTGACTTTCGTATCCAGAAAAAACGACACCGTGCCAAGCTGCGGTGACTGACCGCTGGCATTGGTACGCGTACGCCCGGTGCCATTATATGCAAGATAAGGCTTGCTTGAATCAGTCATTACAGATTTTATGGCCATTTTGCCAGATACAGGGCCGTGCGAAAAAATAAGCTGCTCGCCGGATTCCACTAGCTGGTTATTGTTTTGATCAATGAAGACAACCCATCCGTTAGCCCAATCCACACCATCTGAAGGGACCATGTCTACCCTGGCACCGCGCTGAATCGCTTCCGAACGCGTTAGATTGATGGCGCCGAAAAATGCATTCACCGCGGTGCTGAGCCGCTGATGTTGAATCAGACTGTGGAAACTCGGCACGCCGATCGCTAGCAGGATCACAGCAATGGCCATGACGATCAGCAGCTCGACCAAGGAAAACCCGGGCAATCGATTTGGCCACCGGCCAGGACGCAAGATATTCATGCCCTTACCAGCACAGGCTGGTTAGCGGTGACTTCAGTCCCGTACTGGTGATAGACAGGGACCCGCAATGCGGATCGCTAAATGACGCATTGACTTTTGCAGTACCCGGTTTTGCCGTCAGCACGATGCAATTTTGAATGGTGTCGCCGGGACAGGCAGCGGCGTCAATTTCATACGCACTGGCCGTGGCACTGCCACCCGAAAACCATTTAAATCGCTTTTCATCCGCATTCGAGGACGTCGCAGAAAAAACGATATAGGTCGTATGTAGCGAGTAATATCGCTCTTCCTGCTGCATCAGTTCCAGCAGTGCAGTCCGTCCTTCAGCGCGTTTGGCCTTGCGGATTGCATCCTGATAGGAAGGATAAACAAGCGCCGCCAATATGCCGATGATTGTCATCGTTACCAGCACCTCAATCAATGTGAAGCCAGACTCAGATAGTTTCATCATGGCGCCTCATTGTTTCTTGCCGAAAGTAGCCCGCAGTTCCTGCCAGTTCACAATTTCGCGCCAGCTGAAACGCTTGACCGGCAGCTTAATTGCGGCCAGGGCCTTGGCATCGGCACCCTGGCCAGCGGCAATGATGCCATTAGCGCCGCCAGTTCCGGAATCAATCACTGCATGCTGCTTCTTGGCCATTGCTTTGCCGAATGCATTTTTGGCCTCGATTTGAGTCCCTATATTCATAACTACGGGTTCATTCAGCAAGCCCAGCATAGATAAGCGTCCCGATTCATTCTGGGCGATAGGCATGCCAGTCAGCGCATTGAGTGCATAGCTGCGCCCGCCGCCTTGCAGACATGGATTGCCACAGGGAATCAGACTATTGAAAATAAGCTGGCCGGATGCCGTGACCGGATTACTGACGCTTCGCTCGCCGGTTTTCTCCGATTCGAAAAAATCGAAATACCAGCCTTTTTTGCCACCCGCAGTTGCACCATAGCTGAATTGTTTGCCTGTCAAATGCAGAATATCACCGGCGCTTTTGGACAAGGTCCGGCTTGCCATTTGACTTCGTCCACTGACAACATAGGAATCTGCGTTCGCATCGAAAATCCCATAAAAAGATTGGGACCTGAAGTTGTCCGGCGCGATATCGGTTTCTTCAGAAAATTTCCCGGTGCCGAACAGCACGACATAACCACCCCCTGGTGCAAACACGACTTTAGGCTGGGTACTGATGGGCTGGCGCGCCAGTGTATCGTCCGTCGCTGTAAATAATGGCGTCGTGCCAGCGTTCTTCTCAAGCCACGGCTTAGCGCCGGTGAAATCAAAACGCCATAAATTACCTTGCAAATCACCGGCATAAGCATAGCGAACCGCGCCGTCTTCACCCACCACCACAGCGGGAGAACTCAAGCCATTCGGCAAACCCGGTTCCAGAATCG
>JAKFFK010000219.1:0-1719 GCA_036675285.1 Paucimonas sp.
TGGTAATCGCCGCCAGCATGCGCATAGGCGGTTGCCAGCTCCGCATAGCAAAGTGCGCCGATCAGCGACATCACGCCACCGAAGATCCAGGCCCCGAACATCCACGCCGCACTGCCGGTCATGCCGGCGACCATCGCCGGCGTCTTGAATATCCCGGCACCGATCACGATTCCAACGATTAAGGCAAGCGCGGCGTGCAGGTCCAGTACCGGCTGCGGCTCGGCGACCGAGCTTACCAATGTCAGCCGGACCGGCTTTGCACTCGTTCGTGGCAAGTGGCCCATGTAAGGCCTCCTTTTCAAAGGCGTTTGCACTATCCGATCGATGTCTATGCAAACGGACAGCCGGATAACAGCCTCCTGACAATATTCATCCGTGCTTAATGGAAAACCTGCCAATCCTTGTCGAGATTGGCAGTCGACCAATGATGAGCGCCGACCCGGTATGCGACGTGTCGACTGGCCAAAAGTTTCGAGTTTGTGTCAATCGCTGGGCTTGAGTCAACATGTGTCCGAAAATTTTCGTAGAGTGCGAATACGCCGTAATCCACGCCGTAATTCGCAAGGCGCCAGCTTGATTTAACAGCCGCTCCAGCGCTCGGCACAATGCATTTACTTGCAAAGCTCAAACATGGATTTGAACAACATGCGAAGTGATGCCTTTCCGGTTCAACAAGCCCGTGCAAGTGTTGCCAAAGTTGCGACGCCAGTCACTTTCCAGCTGATGGGACGCTTCGCAGGCATGTAATCTGCGTCACCGAAAACCGTTACATTTATCGACAAAGGCAGTGCGCTAAAGCCGCAACGCATTTATCGCAAACCGGGCAACATTTATGTCACTTACTGAGGGGGGCTTTTCATGCAACGATTTTTCTTGGTAGCCGGCACGCTGATGATTGCAGCTGGATTGGCTTGGCCATGGCTATCGAAATTGCCGCTCGGCCATCTGCCTGGGGATATCAGCATCGAGCGTGAAAACTTTAATTTTTATTTTCCTGTGACTACCTGCATCCTGATTTCACTGATCATTGGATTCTTGATTTGGTTGTTTCGGCGTTAAATCTTCTTGTACCTTACGAACCCGTTCGCTTTCCGGAAATTGCTGTATCGACGATTCACTGGCTTGCCTTGCCAGCGGCAACCATAAAGTACACGCTCCCACACCTGATCACTCGCCGATCAGCTGCAGACTTGCCTGCCTCCCCACTCTTTTCCATTTCTTAGTCGGCATCCGACAACCCGCGCCATTTGTCAGCAGGCGGCAACACTGTGTCGCCTGTTCCCCTCTGCTGTTTCCAGTCGTTGACGCCATTGTCCGATGCCGCTCGAGGATTGACTGATCGCCATTAAGCGGCTTGCCAAATTCGATTGAAACTTGCGTGTCCGGATGTGAGTAGCCTGTCCTCCGCATTTCTTGCGCGCAGTCATTATTACAACGCAGCCAAAATCTCACCTTCCCTTCGGCAATTTTTACAATTTCCATTGCACTTTGCATACGTTCTTGACGTAAAGCTTGGTGCTTTTACATTCCCTTCAGAAATTCTTTTTTGTTTGTTCCAATTTGGCATTGAACTAGGATAAATCGCTCTTTACAATAGGAAACGTTACTTAGCAAAAATTTCTCGCCGGTACCGTGCGCTCCAGATTTTCTGGTTCATGTTTTTTGATCGGTATGTCCCTGTCCGCACAAGCGGGCCTTCATGACGGCGAGAACGTCAGT
>JAKFFK010000271.1:0-1717 GCA_036675285.1 Paucimonas sp.
CTGGAAAATTTCCGGCGCCGATAAGCAGCCGCTCGGGATTGCCGGCATCTGGGATTGGCGGCCACACGGCGGCCCGGATGACCAGCCGCTGGTGTCATTCTCGATGTTGACAATCAATGCCGACGCGCACCCGCTGATGCAGCGTTTTCACAAGCCGGGCGATGAGAAACGCATGGTGCTGCTGCTGCAGCCGGACGCATATCAAGACTGGCTGCATGCCGATCCCGAACTTGCGCGCACTTTCTTTACCCCTTATCCGGCCGAAAAACTGGTGGCAGTCGCGGCACCCAGGGCGCCCGCCGCGCGCAAGGCGCACACCGCACCGCAAGCCACGGCGCGATTACTCTAGCCTGTCGCCCGAAGACCATCGATTCGCCCGGCTGCCTGACTGTCACCGCCGCCAACATGCTGGCGCCTTCGATGTTGCCGGGCTGACATCAAAGTTCCATCAAAGCGCACATACTGAATGCTTGCCTATCGGCGTATATCTAGATAAGCCGCGGCAACTTTGATGTGCAATAAACATCTAAAAAGGAACTTGTATAGGCTGTGAAAGTACCGAATGCCGTGTCTGTTGGTGGTTTGCCGATGATATTTGACTTGGCCGGCGCAATTCGCTCCGCAGGCACAGCCGGCCATCAGTCTGGCATCAGGCAAATTTCAGTCTATGTTTTGGTGCAAGCGGTTTCCATTCTTGTCGAAAAGGAGCTTGATCATGAAACGCTTTGTCCTTCTCATTGCCGTGCTGCCGGTTTTATTCGCATGCCAGAAGCAGGAAGAGTCTGGCCTGCAATCGTCACCATCTGCAACGCAAAGCACGCCTGATTCATCCGGTTCGTCTGGTTCGTCTGGTTCGTCTGGTTCGTCTGGTTCGTCTGGTTCGTCTGGTTCGTCTGGTTCGTCCGGTTCGTCTGGTTCGTCCGGTTCGTCGGATGCTTCGGGTGCTTCGAGTGCCACTGGGTCGTCAGGCACCTCCGCTCCATCCTCCAGTACAGCCGCCGGAAGCGGCGCCAACGATGCGGCAAGCATCTCCACACAAGAAACCATGCGCAGCAGCAATGCAGGCAATGGTGCGGCAGGCGATCAATACACGGTATCGGCCGGCGATACGCTTTCAGGAATAGCAAAAAAACATGGATTGAAATACCATGATCTCGCCAAATGGAATGATATTGATAATCCCGGCATGATTCGTCCCGGCCAAAAATTGCGCTTGAATCCACCCGCATGACCGGGCACGCGGCCATCCGATAAAAGCCGGGCGCATGCGCCCGGCTGCTGCACTTTTTTACCGCCAGGTCTTATCTCAACAAGCCTGCCCCTGTCATGTGCATGGCCTTCTGAAAAACCCTGCTGTCAATCCGACGCGAAACCCGATATTTTTTTAGGTAGGAAACTTTTCGCAGCAAAATTTCTCTATTGATCCGTCACGCCTGCATTTAAAGCAGAGTAGCGTGGCAATTTCAAATCATTTGCAAGCGTCATGCGTCCAAGAGTCACCTCGGTCGGATTAATTATCCCGCCCAGGAAAACTGAAGGTTTTGCCTACCCTTCCCATATCGCTCCTGCCAGCCTGCAGGCATTGCCGGCCAAACCGGGCGTCTATTTCTTCCGTAACCGGACCGGCGTGCCGCTCTACATTGGCAAGAGTATCAATCTGCGCGCCCGGGTATTGTCACACTTGCGCACGCCGGAAGAAATGGCAATGCTCAATCAA
>JAKFFK010000006.1:0-10871 GCA_036675285.1 Paucimonas sp.
AGTCGATGCCGGTAAAGTTTGGAATTTTTCCTTGTCTGGCTTTTTTGTATAAACCCTTAGGGTCACGTCGCTCTGTGACCAAAAGTGGCGCATCGACAAATACTTCGATGAACTCCCCATCATCGAATAATGTCCTTGCGGTTTCCCGTGAGGAACGGAATGGTGAAATAAGACAAACCAGAACAATGAGTCCAGCGTCGACCATTAATTTACTGACCTCCGCAACTCGGCGGATATTTTCAATACGGTCCTTTGCGTCAAAACCCAAATCGCTGTTCAGACCATAGCGAAGATTGTCTCCATCGAGCATATAAGTACGATGCCCGGCCTCATGTAATTGTGCTGTAACCAGATCCGCAGTAGAGGATTTTCCTGATCCTGAAAGACCGGTTAACCACAAGACACACGGCCTTTGATAATTCATCGTCGCTCGAGCTTGCTTGCACACCCTAAGCGGCTGCTCGACGATATCGAGATGTTGAGAGACCTGCATAAGAAATGTTTAACAATCGAATCTGATTACACAATGAACGGCAGCCAGCGGTGCCGCACCTTCTGCATGTACGCGAGGTAATCCGTATCCTTTTTCAGGAACGCTTCCTCGGCCAGGCTCTTGACCATGAAGAGTGCGAAGACCGTCGAGGTCATCACAAGATTCACGACAGAAAAACACTGAAGGTTGAGGCTCACGTAGGTGAGGAACACGACCGTGTAGATCGGATGCCGGATGTATGCGTAAGGGCCGGTCGTCACCAGGTTGCGTTGCGCCGGCACGATGCTGATATTGCGACCGAGCATCACCCGGCTGGTTATGCCGAGCATCAGGGCGCAGGCAGCGACTGCGTTCGAGATCCACAGCGAAACGAGCGGGACCCCGGGCTCAGCGAAAAATGCCGGGCCGAAGGTGCCATACGTCGACAAGAACGAGACCAGCCAGAACCGCCAGTCGGTCGTGACCCGACGCGGCGGCCGCCGGATCACCATCCCCGCGATAAAGAAAGCGTTGTTGAGCTGCGCGACCAGGATAGGAAACGCGAATTCCACGTGCTCGAACCGCCAGTAAACCAGGTAGGCCCAGGGAAGGACGGCAAGGATCGCGATGATCCGATCCAAGGGGAAAATATCGCGGAACGTGGTCCCGTCAGGAGTAATTGTAGTCATACTTATTCGCTTCAAATCGTCGGTTTTGCCAAGTCCATTTTCCAGTGCGTAGAAACTTTTTCTTCAACGTACGTCTCTAGATTGAGAAAATCAGATTTCCATTCTTCCACCCGGGGTTCGCCCATCGGCATCCAGAATGTAAGTCGTGTTCTCGGATCCCTCCAGAGAGAAATGACTGATCCGTTTGCTTCCTTGGTCGTCGACTGTAGCATCGACGCGCCCGAAGGTTTTGCTGACCAAATCTTTCATCTCGGGTGAGCAGTAGTCGAGGGCGACATCATGGACCGACCATTCCCGCGGGAACGTGACGCCACGATAGCGTCGCGCGTTGACGTCGATGAGCCAAAGCGTGCTGCGGTGAATGTCGACGCAGGCGAACAGCCCGTCGTCCAGCTCGGAGACGCTCTGCAGGAACTCGGTGAGTGACGCCGAGCGCACCTCTCCCGGCGCTTCGCACAGGGAGATGCGTCGCTCCATCTGAAAACCATCATCGAGTAGCAGCAGCTCGCCGCGACGCGTATCGGCGACGTAATATCCGCCTGTGCGGCGTGGATGCAACTTGTGCGGATTGATGAGACCGGACGCGATGTTGGTTGCTGCGCCAGTCGCCTTGTCCACGCGGATCGCGGCGCCCTGCTGGAACAAGGTCACAAGGACGTTCTCATCGCGATCGTAGAAAGCACCGTTGATATGGACTGGACAGAACCGGGTCGGGATCCCGAGCTCGTGCTGCGAGGGATCGTCCACGAGGACCACTTTGTGGCCCTGGGCGGCCAGCTCTTCGGCCCTCTCGCGAGTCCGGACGTAATACTCGCCCAGCCGCGACTGATCGAGGCCGTTGTCCCAGGCAAACCACTCCCAGCAGGTCTTTCCTGTTGCGACGTCGAATTCGAAGACCGCATCGAAGCCGGAAGACGAGACCAGCAGCCGACACCCGTCTCCCGAAAACTGCACACTATGGGCCTGGCGCAGCCAGGGGTGCTGGAAGGACCGCTTCGCGCCACTGTTCATGTCGACGACCTCGACATAGTTGCCGCCGCAAAGCGCGATCAGGTTGTCAAAGATGTCGATGCAATACGGTTCGAGCGAGGAGAAGCTCCACTCAGCGTTAGTGAGGTCCCACGTGAACCGGTCGTGCGCCAGGGAATACGCCGCCACCAGGCCGTAGTAGAACGGGCGCACTTTCTCCCTTCCATGGATTTCGGGATTCTGCCTGGCGCGTTGCACCTCCTGGCGGATGTTCTTATCGACCTGAAAGCAATTCTTGACCGTGGCGATGATCCGCAGATTTCGGCCGAGGTGGAAGTCATGCCGAAAGCTGCCAAGATCCTCGACGATCGATTCGCCGTCGGCATTGGAAGCGAGATGAAGTGAGCTGTGCATGGTATGTCGTCTCCTTGTGAGCTTGTACTTGTGAGCTTACTTTTGCGATTAGCAATCGATCATGTGCATCGCGTTGACGAAAAGGAAGTTCGGGCGCGACAGGATGACCTCCGACTGCCATGCGCCATCGCGAAAGCGGTAAGCCTTGATCTGGCCCTTGCCGTCATCCGACGCGATCACCGCCAGCCGGCCGTCGCCGTCGAGATCGGCCAGGGTTACGCAGTGGAAGCCCAAAGGCTCGCTGGTATCGAGCGTCTGCCGCGTCCATGCGCCGGCGGCGGCGTCATATTTGAAGACGTAGAGGAAGGTTTGCCCGTAGTCAGCGAAGCCGAGCGACCTCGTGCCGAGCACCAGCTCGTTTTCGCCGTCGCCATCGATGTCGCCGATGACCAGGCTGCGCGACTTGATCGCTCTTTCGAGCACACCGATGGTCTCGCGCTTGACGGTGCCATCGGCATCAAGCGTATGCATCTGGAGCACGGGCTCGGGATCGATGCGTTGATGCTCCCGGTCGTGCACGCCGACCGCGCATGACACCGCCTGCTGGACGCCATGGACCTTGCCGATGCGCAGCATGCGGGTGTGCGTCTGTCCATCGTGATCCTCGATCACCGACCGTTCCCAGTGACCGCGACTCTTGCGATAGCGGAAGATGAAGCCGGGCACGCGGTCCCATTTCACCGGCTCGTTGGCGCGCGCCGAGGCGGCGAAGATATCCAGTTGACCGGTGTTGCCGATGTCGCCGATGGCGACCTCACGGATGTTCGAGTTGTTCGCGCCTTGCTGCTGCGTGTCGATGAGTTCGGCGGTGTAGCCCGAGGGCCCGCGATCGAAAAGCACGATGGCGCCATCGGGGCGGCTGCCGATCACGATCTCGTCGCAACCGTCCCCATCAAGATCGCCGAGCGCGACGCTGCGAATGAACTCGGCCGACTTGAAGTCGCGGTAGATCGGTTCGGCCAGCCAGGCCCCGCGTTCGCAGCGGTAAGCCAGCAGGTAGGAGGACGCAGCGGTCGGCGTCACGGCGAACACGATCTCCGGGCGGCCGTCGCCGTCGATGTCACCAATTTCGGAGACGACAAACTCGCCGCAGTCGATCGGCTCGGCGGCGCCGGGATAGCGCAGGTCGAGGCGCTCGGCAGACCATCCGGCGTCCGGATCGAGCAGCAGGGCTTCGAGTCGCTTTTGCTCGGGACGGTTGGAGCGAGTGACCGCTTCGCTCCAGCCGGGCTGGCCCAGGGGGCGTTCCACAAGATCGAGCATTGAGATGATCAGTCGACGTGCCATTGTGCCCCCGTTGTCTCTCCCATCCATATCCACTGCCTCGGGCTATCCTCGGACTCGGGCTTGATATGCGCCTCGTCGGCTATCTCACTATGAGTGTTCATTGTTATCGCTTATTTTTATTCGAGCTTTTTATTCGAGAAAAACACGTCCACAGCTCGCTTCACATACCGATTAGGCATGTTGATGCAAAGCATTGGTGAATGTTAAATATTGTCAAACGGAACGAATATTACGATTTGCAAAGTTGCAACATTTGAGATTTCTCAAAGGAATTGGCGGTGGTGTTGTGGTGCATCGCAGCACAAATTGGGTGGAGTCTGTGGGTTAAGAATCTACGTAACAGAAGCGAAAGAACACAGTGCAGATCGAGGCCGCGGCGCAGCAAAATAAAACTACGGTGTACCTTGTGATTGTCGATTGAATGTGGCGATTTTGAGCTGGAACAGTGTGAATGCGGATCGGGATGTGGCGAAACTCTGGGGACTTATTGTTTTTTAAATCCGCAGAAAATTTTGGTTCAGCGCTTTATATTGGGTCCCACGAAACAGGCGAAATAACACAGGTAAAAAATGACTTTGCTGAACTGGACTGGGTATAAATTGTTGCTGAACCGGGACAAGCAACAAAGAACTTGCCTCATTTTGAGAATATTACTAATTAATCATTCACTTTCAAACTTCACTCTACTGCGTTCTAATATGTTGTATGAATAGGAACTCGAATAAAAAATCAGTCAGTGGCCGGACGACTTGGCCAATCGTTATAGGAGGAATTATTTCCTTGGCGGTTGCGATGGGCATCGGGCGGTTTGCATTTACACCGCTGATGCCGCTGATGCTGCGTGACGGGATCATCGATATTGCAACTGGGACGGAATGGGCAGCTGCCAATTATGTCGGCTATTTGATTGGTGCATTGACTGCGTCCAGATTTGGCAAGAACACGCGGCTCGGCATGCTGCTTGGGCTGGTAGGTATTGGAATTACAACCCTGAGCATCGTGTTAGTCGATGCCACCTTTGTTTATCTGGGCGCTATTTTGCGCGGTGCGGCAGGTATCTTCAGTGCCTGGGTCCTGGTGTGCACCTCCGGCTGGTGTTTGAACGCACTGGCGGCACAGAAGGCTTCGAAACATGGTAGCTGGATATATACCGGAGTCGGTCTGGGTATTACCCTGACGGGTGTACTGACTTGGCTTGGTGGAGAGCAGTCTGCATCTTCTCTCTGGCTCGCGCTCGGCGCCTTGGCGTGTGTTGGGACAGGGCTGGTCATGGTCTGCATGAAAAATCGATCGCCTGTCGTCAACGCACCGGTGCCGGCCACTAACTCAATGAGTGTATCCGAGGGTCAGCAAGGAAATGCCGCGTTGGTGATTTGCTATAGCGCTTTCGGCTTTGGTTACATTATTCCTGCAACGTTTTTGCCGACAATGGCGAGACAGCTATCCTCCGATCCACAGATATTCGGCCTGACCTGGCCTATCTTCGGTTTGGCTGCAGCAGTCTCGGTTGCAGTCGTGTCGCGTTGGATGTCTGGCTGGACACGGGCGCGTGTGTGGGCTCTGGCACAAGGGTGCATGGCGCTTGGTACGCTGTTACCTTTGTTCGTGAATGCCTTATGGTCCATAGCGGTATGCGCAGTGCTGGTCGGTGGGACATTTATGGTTGCAACGATGGCTGGATTACAGCTCGCGCGCGAAAGAATGCCTGCTAACCCGACCGTGCTGCTTGGCCGGATGACCGCCGGATTTGCGGCCGGCCAGATCATCGGCCCACTTGTGGTGCGTGCAATCGGCTCTGGCCAAATTGCTGGATGGGATGCATTCAGTTGGGCCAACGCAATGGCTACAGTATTGCTCGCCGGGACGGCAGTATGGTTATGGCGCATGGATCTTCCCAAACCTTTATCTGCCGCGCTTCGATAATCTGGCAGATCAAGACACAGGGCCAGCGGCGATTCACTCAGTGCATGGCAACAAATACCTGCACCGGCCTTCTTGAAATCGACGCTTCCAGGCTTATTTCTACTCCAGGGAAACTATTTCCGCAGCGTAGCAATCACAAGGGCTTTATCTGCATTCAGTATCCTGGCCAATCATGCTTAACAACTCGCCTACCCAACGCGTTTTTTCATATAACGCACAAGCTTGCGCGCTGCCTGTCCTGTTTGCCATGTTCGGCATGATCATCGGCTCCTGGGCCGGCCGGATTCCGGCATTGCGGGAAGGCTTGCATATTTCGCATGCGGGTTTGTCGATGGTGCTGTTGTGTGGCGGCCTGGGCGCGGTCATTTCTTATCCGCTGACAGCGCGGATGATGGTCAACCTGGGCGGCAGGAAGACCATGTTGCTGGCCGGACTGGCATTGCTGGGCGTGCTGGTTGCCATCGGCATGGCGCCCGGTATTGCGCTGCTGATGGTGGCGGTACTGATGCTGGGGATTGCCGCCAGCTGCTTTGATGTGGCGATCAATGCGATCGCCACCACGCTGGAAAAAACCACCGGCAAGTCGGGACTGTCAAAGTTGCATGCATGGTTTTGCGCCGGCGGCATGGCTGGCGCAGCTCTGTCCGCACTGATGGCTGGCATGCATATCAAGCCGGCGCCGCACTTCGTGATGGTCGCTGCGCCAATGGCGCTTGTATTGTGGTTGGCTTATCAATTGCTGGAAGCCGACGACATGCATGGCGCAGCAGATGCGTCGCTGGATAAGGTATTCAGCCTGCCGCGTGGCCCTTTGCTGATGCTTGGCGCGCTGGGTTTTTTCGGCGCGATGGCGGAAGGCAGTATCGCTGACTGGAGTGGCGTTTTCATGAAAGATCACTTTGGCGTGACCGATGGTTTTGCGCCGCTGGCGTTCGCGGCGTTTTCCGTGATGATGCTGCTGGCCCGCCTGGCGGGCGATGGCTTGAAGGGCCGGTATGGCGCGCGCCGGCTGGTCTCCTGCGGCGCAGGCGTGTCGGCTGCCGGCCTGTTCTTTGCAGTGTCGGTATCGAGCCCTTATCTGGCACTGGCCGGATTTGCCACGGCAGGGCTGGGGTTGGCGCTGGTATTCCCGTTTGTCTTTAGCGCAGCCGGCCGGCAAGGCCCGGTGGCACTGGCAGGCGTTGCGACCTTGGCCTACAGCGGCAGTCTGATGGGGCCGCCGCTGATCGGTTCGCTGGCACATGGCTTTGGCATGCAGGCAGCGATGGGAAGTATCGGCGTGGTGAGCGTGATGATTGCGATTTTTGCCAGAAGAACGGCTTTGCTCGAATAAGGCATGTCGGCACAATCAGGTGTAACCGTGTGTAACTTGTGTAAAAGACAGGGCTCAAGCATGCCGCTGGCTTGACGCAATTATGAAATTGCGCGATGCTGGACCGGTCAATGTCAATCGACGCAGTAAGGCGTTGCGAGCCCTGGGTATGCTATGTGTTCGAACGTACCGACAGGTGTGCAGGTAACCCGTACAAGGAAGCTTGTGCAGTCCAGCGGCGTTTTTTTCGGTCTGCCGGTGCCGGTTCGCTGCAAGACAATCTGTTTAATAAAATGAAAAGAGCTACCACATGAAAAAATTTATCTTTGCAGCGAGCTTGCTGGTGTTGTCGTCGGCCGCGATGGCCGCCGACGTCGGTGTCTCGATCAATATCGGCCAGCCCGGTTTTTACGGCCAGATCGACATTGGCAATTTTCCGCAGCCACGCGTCATTTACCAGCAGCCGGTCATCATCGAACGGCCGGTAAGGTTCATCGAGCAGCAGCCAGTGTATATGCGCGTGCCGCCCGGTCATGCCAAAAAATGGTCGAAGCACTGCAGCAAATATAACGCCTGCGGCCAACGCGTCTATTTTGTCCAGGATAGCTGGTATGCCAATGAATATGCGCCGCGTTACCGCGCCCAGCATGGCGAGCGGCACGATAGCCGCCGTGGCGACAGGCATGTCAGGCAAGTGCAGCATGACAAGCATGACAAGCATGACAAGCATGACAAGCATGACCGAGGCAACGGCAAGGGTCATGGCAAGCATTAAATAGTCGACTGTCGTTATCGGCGCGCCACTGCATGCACAGGGTCGGCATCGGTTTTTCCAGTGATGGAAATGACCGGTGCCGGCCCTTTTGATTGATGTGTGGTCGAGTCGCTGTTGCCATGCCTGCAGGGCCGGCATGTCGACCGGCGCTGATAAGGTCTATACTCAAGCAACATATTCGGCCGAATAGCTTGCGACTTGTTTTTGTTGCAATTGCGAAGTGACTCTCAAGGAGTTGTCATGAGTACCTCGTCTGTTAACGCTGCCAGCCTTGCACTGCACCTGCACCAGTTCAAGACACAAGCGCTCCATTCCTTGCTCTCGTTTGATTCATCAAGCGACGCAGCCGGCCTGTTTTCAGCGGTGCCCGATACTGGCGGCAGGTTCGACCAGTGGCTGGGCGCCGCACAGCACGCAGTCGCTTCGGCCACATCCAGCATGCCATCCGGCCTGGACGCGATGCAGCCATTCAGTCGACCCGGGCAAAATGTCGTGACAGTGATCAATCGGGTCGATATCAGCTTCAAGGCGCAATTTGCAGCGCTGAGCGAGCTCAAAAGCACGCTGGCGCAAGCGCAGGCGTCGGCACAAGATCTCACCGATATCGATGGCCAGACGCCAGACGCACAGATCAAGTCGCGCTTGCTCGACTTTGTCGCCACCTATAACGCCGGTGTGGAGCGCTTTGCGCCTGCTGTTGCGCCGGGCGGCGTGCTGGAAGGCAGCCAGGAAGCCGCTCGTGCACGCTTTTCGACGCGGCGCGATATCGCCGATCCATTGATCGGCGCAGCCGATGGACTGCGCGGCGGCATGAGCGCGCTGGGCATTTCAGTCGACCCGCGCACCGGACTGGCCAGTATCGATGAAGCGCAACTGGATGCGGTGCTGGCAAGGGATACGGATGCCGATGTGTACACGATTGTCGACTTCGCGCAAACCTTCATGCGAACAACCGCCATGTTGAATTCAAAGGGAAACCAGCAGGATAATCAATTGACGAACCTGGACCGGGCAATACACTGGATTGCCGATAATCGCGTATCAGTGGAAACAGAATTCGGCCCGGGCGAAGCTGCTCGCCCCAATCCGGCGTTTGCCAAGGCGGCAGCTGCGTACGCCCTTTTGGCAAACCAATAGCAAGCATCAATAGTGAAGTTAAGCAATAAAGTCTGTCTAGAATACAAAAGCTAAGTCATTGATTGATAAGCTGGCACGACAGCTGGGAAAGTGCGTCGGGCTTAATGTGCTTTTGCTTTTGGCTAGAAACGCAAAACAATAAAGTGTGTCGGAAAATTACGGCTAAGCTAACCGGCTTGCCGGCGAGTCGGTGTTGAGCGGCGCGTTAGAGACTGCGTTCGTTTCGGTGCGTACCAAAATTATGGAAACATAATTACCGCCCCTGCCTAAATCGCAGATAAACATATTGAACAGACCTTTCATCGGCATCATGAGCGTGACATCTCTAGGTCCAAAATCAGTGGGCCAATCGATCAGTCCTTCACTGCGCAAGAATGAAGCAAGACTTTCGCCTGCCAGGAATACAGCCACGGCATCACGCGGCTCGGCCGCCTCGACCTGCGTACTATAGCGTCGACCGCCAGCGTCAATCACCAAAGACCAAAGAGCCATGAGCGTAAAATCCTCTAACTGTCGTGATGAACTATGGAGCACAAGTGCATACAGCTGAATTGATGCCCCTTATTCCAGAAGAAACAATATATTTATAACCGTTCGCGTCCGCTTTTTTGCACTTTTCCATACACTTTCTTTCTCTATCCTGCATAAACCAAGTTGCCGCTACAAAGAGTACACAAAACACAAGTAGGATTGCGATAGTCGGCTTCCAATAGTCTTGTAGCATTACTGCGCCTCTTTTTAACGCCGCAATAAAGGGCGACACGGTGTATCGCCGTCCCAGTTGATTATTGAGTTAGCTGCCATTCTTTTCTCTTGATAAACGCTGACCGAGGAACCCACCCAAGGGAGCAAATGCATAAAAAAATAGCATCCCAACTAGGGGAAGCGTATAACCCGCAGCGAAAGCGATAAAAAGCGGAACTATACCTATAACGAGACCATAAAAGGCGCCCTTGTCAGAGATATGGCGTGACGCCAAAAACGACGGTAAGAAGAATGCGGCAATCCAGGAAAAGGCAATCGCTTTAAGGTTCGGGGCATTTTCATCCGGAGAGGAAAAGTTGATCCATAGGACGAGTCCAACAGAGATCACAAATGCAAGAGCGCAACCGAAGATCAAGGAATTCGCGTTTCGTCTCACGATAGCTAACTGTTATATGTGCACATTAAAAGATGCTTTGTTTTACGACAATACGTGGTATCCGATCGAAATCTTCAATGTAAATGTTTTATCAAATCCGCTCCATGCGGCTTCCAGCATTTTCTGGATATCCATCCATTGATAAAAAAACGCGAAATACGGACAGCAGACTGTCCATGTTTTCCAGTCTAGTGCGTCAAAAGCTAATTGTCTAGCAGGCAACAAAACCACGTTGTGCAATTGCACGCGGCTTTCTTCGACTGAATTATTATTGGGTGCCAATATAGGCATCAATAGCGGCGTATCGCACGCCAGCAGTCACGCCGGTAGCCGGGCGCTACGTCGCGCCGCTATTGATCGGGAAAGCACTGGAGCACTCCGCCAGCAGCCATTCTCAATGCATCAAGACCAGCCAGCAGCGCAACGGCGCTAGGCTTTCCATTTCCCTGATGATAGCTGGCTTTATAAGCTATTCTTTCTCAAGCGATTTATAGAAGCGAACAGAGAATCGCGCTATTGCTTGGTAATAGCCGGATCGGGTGCGGCAGGATTGGCATCATCCGGATCATCCGGCCGGCCCGCGTTGGGGTCGCCGAAGCTGGTGCTTTCGCGGATATGCGCGCTCTCGTCAATCCCGCTATCGGCGCTTAGATTGGCGTTCTGGACTGCTGGCAGCGGATCGTCCTCGAAGTGGCAAAATGTCTCAAGAAATGCAAGATCAGTTTGCGACAGATTTTGTATGCCGCCGTCGC
>JAKFFK010000059.1:0-10859 GCA_036675285.1 Paucimonas sp.
CTGCATCAATGTTCCACACAGTGTTATCCGAAAAACGGATTTCCTCCAGCTTGAATGTACTTGCCCCATCGCTGACAAAGTAATTTTCCACCGTAATCTTGTCGGTAGTGCCGGCAATGGCCAACACCAGATTGTTGCCTGAACGGCTCAACACGATATCCGAAGGCGCCACGTCACCGGCAAACCGGATGACATCGGTCTTGCCAGTCGAAGAATCATTGTTGCTTACAGTATCCTGACCGCTGCCGCGGCCGAACAGGTAGCTGTCCGAACCTGCACCGCCGTACAAGGCATCGTTACCTAGACCGCCATCCAGGGTGTCGTTGCCGGCATCGCCATACACGAAATCGTTGTCGGCACCGCCGAGCAACATGTCGTTGCCATCGCCGCCACGGATCGTATCGTTGCCGCCAAAACCTTTGATTTCATCCTCTCCAGCATAACCTGTGATGCTGTCATTTCCGCTTGTTCCGGCAAATATCAATGCCGAAACTTCTTTGATATTCCAGACAGTGCCGTCAGCAAATTGTATTTGGCCAACACTCGTTCCATCAACACCGTTATTGTAGAAATAACGAACTATACGAAGCATATCGGCCGTCCCATTGACCGCCATGATCAAATCGTCACCGCTGCGGCTAACCTGCACATCGGATGACAAGATATCGGCGCCAAACTGGACAACACTCATTTTATTTTGATTGGGATCATAACTATAAATAACGTCCTGACCAAAACCACTACCAAAGAAAAATGTATTCCATCCTTTACCGCCATCAAGCCAGTCATTACCCGTGCCGCCAATGAGTGTATCGTCACTCTCGCCCCCGCTGAACCAATCATTGCCGTCTTCGCCGATGAGCATGTCATTTCCGGCGCCACCGTGAAATACATCGTCTTCGGCTCCCCCAGTTAGCGTATCGTTTCCTTCCCCCCCCCACAAACTATCGTTTCCGGCACCGCCATTTAAAATATCATTGCCTGCTCCACCCTCAAGAAAATCGCTTCCGCCATCGCCACTGATAATGTCATGACCGTCATTGCCTGATAAGTTGTCAGCACCGGTCCCGCCAAAGATCGTATCGTCGCCACCGTATCCGCAGATCGTATCGTCACCTGCCAGGCCATTCAACAAGTCGTGCGTAACATATCCGAAAATGGCATCGTTCCCCGTTGTTGGAATCAGGGCGAGCGCCTTGACTGTATCGACATCCCATATCGTACCGTCGGCAAATCTGATCTGGTCAATTTTAGAGCGGCCTGCCGCATCAATACCCGAGGCGTCTTTCTCGAAATAGCGCATGATCCGTACACTGTCCGTAGTGCCCTTGATCGTCAAAATCAGATCATCGCCAATCAAATCCACGCCACGCTCTGGTAAATATCCGGTAAGAGGATTTTCTACTGCCAAGCTGTCTCCTATTGAGTCTTCCCGTGTAACTATCACGTCCGAAGTCAATAGACCGGCACCAAACTGCAAAACATCGACATATCCCGCGTTCAGCGTTCCTCTGGAGTTGATAATTTTGTCCTGACCATATCCCCTGCCAAAAAAATACGTTTTGCTGCCGTTATCTAGCGACAGCGTGCTGCCGTTAGCGCCATAAAGTATGTCGTCCCCGGCACCGCCATCCAATGTGTCATTACCGTATCCTCCCTCGACCCAGTCATTGCCATCTCCGCCCATGAGCAGATCATTGCCGCGATTACCATATAAACGGTCATTGCCTGTGCCGCCATAGATGCTGTCATTACCATCGGTATTCCATTCGTCACCCCACAACGAATCATCGCCGGCACCGCCATCAATCAAATCATCTGCACCAAAGCCGCGGATCGTGTCATTCCCTTCCAACCCGCTCAGGACATCATTAGTGGCATACCCATATATCAGGTCATGGTCAGGTGTCGTGACCACTACCATCGCCTTGATCGTTGCAATATCCCATACCGTGCCGTCGGAAAATTTCAACTGATCAATTGCATCACCGGAAAATCCGTCTTTATAGAAATAGCGATGAATCCGCAATTGATCGGCCGTGCCGTTCACCGTTATCAGTAAATCGTCATCAAATCGCCGAACCGCCACATCGGCCGGCAAGATTCCTGCCCCAAACTGCACCACATCGACTTTGCCAACGCCGGTGTCGTAATTGGAAATGAGATCTTTACCAAATCCCTGCTCGAAAATGTAAGTGTCGTTTCCTCTGCCGCCATTAAGCAAGTCGTTGCCCGCGCCGCCATTGAGCGTATCATCGCCATCGCCGCCGTTGAGCATGTCATTGCCGCCCTCCCCGATGAGCATGTCATTTCCAGCACCGCCGTAAAAGCCATCGTCACCTGCTCCGCCATTCAGCAGGTCGTTGCCATCTTCACCCGACAATAAGTCGTTACCGGCGCCGCCAAATATCGTGTCTTCAGCGGCCATCCCATTTATGGACTCGGCCTGATCCGTTCCCAGCATGTAATCTTCGTCGTTGGTGCCAGTGACAGATATTTTGTAAATTTGCTTGTTCAGCGTAGCTGCCGCAATAAGCTGTTGCAGGTCAGGCAGGCTGTACACCGATTCAGCAATCTTCACCGAGTATTGTCCATACAGATGGACTCGGTCGTGCGCAGAATAATCCAATGTCCATCCGATTCCACTTCCTGTCAGCTTCATATCCTCCAACACGACATCCTCAAGCTCAACCAGGTTCTCGCCATCAAGATCATATATATTGGAGGTCACATCCCAGTCATCACCGACGGCGAAACGATAAGTATCATTACCCGTGCCGCCTTTGAAGTTATCTGCATCTTTACCACCGATAAGCGTGTCGTTGCCGTCCCCGCCTTCCAACAGATCTGCGCCGACGCCGCCGGACAGAAGATCGCCCCCTTCCCCGCCATGCAGCGTATCTGTGCCTGCGCCACCGATGAGTGTGTTCCCTCCGGCGTTTCCCTTGATGAGATTGTTGAGCCCATTACCAATACCATCGATGTCTCCACTCCCTGTGAGCACAAGAGTTTCCAGGTTATCCCCAAGCGTGAACGTGACGCTGCTATTGACGACATCCGTTCCCGCATAGGAATTCTCGATGATGACATCGCCAATATCGTCTACAAAATAGACATCATCGTCTGCCCCGCCAAGCATCGTATCTGCGCCGGCGCCTCCACCCAATACATCCTTACCACCATCGCCGGCAAGTACATCATCCCCCTCTTCGCCATACAATATATCGTCGCCAAAGTCACCAACCAGCGAATCATTGCCTCCCAGGCCGTGCATGATATCGGTGCCATCCGTGCCGTTCAGCGTATCCGGTCCTTGCGTCGCCTGAAGCAAAGATGCACTCTGCTGCTCAATGATTTCCTGGTTCCAAATCGTGTCATCGGCAAACACGATGCGATCAATCTTACGATCTGAATCGACTGAGAAGTAGCCATTCACCGTAAGCCGGTCGGTTGCACCAATTTTTATGACAAGATCTTCTTCGCTGCGGCTAAGCGTCAGGTCAGCCGCAGCAATGCCGATACCAAACTCGATGGTATCGACTGCCATTGGGTTATCGCTTGCAGAATTATCAATCTGGTCCTGTCCATCTCCGATATTGAAAACATAGGTATCGTTGCCGTCGCCGCCCAACAGCAAATCGCTGTCACCGCCGCCAGCAAGCCTGTCTTTCCCGCCGTCGCCATACAGCGTATCGCCACCATCGCCGCCGTCGATAGTGTCATCGCCGGCCAAGCCATGTATCTCGTCATCTCCGCCACTGCCGATGATTGCGTCATCCGCATCCGTTTCCATGATCTTCGGCTTGCTGAGGAAATCGATTGTTGCCTGATTCCATACTGTCTTGTCGGAAAAAATAATCCGATCAATCTTTCGATTCGTTCCAGCCAAAAAATAATCCCTGACCGTAATGTCGTTATTGGCATCGGTCTGTATCAATAGATCATCGCCATGACGTGCCAGAACGACGGACGTCGCCGCGATGCCGCTACCAAGCGCCACCGTGTCGACCGTCGTGCCGTTGTCGCTCGCGCTATTGTCGATCACATCGTGCCCATCTCCATGATTGAAGATATAGGTGTCATTGCCATCACCGCCACGCAAGGTATCGTCACCCGCGCCACCGTAGATCTGGTCGTACCCTGGGGAGCCAAATAGATTATCCGCATCCGGGGTGCCGTGGATGATGACCGGGTCGGCCGGCGGACCAAGGTCAATTGGATTCAGCTCGGCTAATGCATTTTTCAGGTCAGTCATCGTATATACCGTGCCCCCAACCTGTACCCTGAATTGGCCGTTCAGCTGCACAGTGTCGTTGACGGTGTAGCGCAGAATCCAGACACCATCTTCGCCGGTCAGCTGCATCTGCGTCAGATTCACACCATCGAGCATCACCAGGTTGTCGTCACTATTGTCGTTGACGACGCTGGTAGTGCCAGCATCGTCGCCGGCCTCGAAGATATAGGTGTCCATACCGTCGCCACCGCTCAACAGGTCTTCGCCACCACCGCCGATCAAGGTATCGTCATTGGCTCCGCCATTGAGCGTGTCGTTTCCTTCATTTCCTTCCAGCCAGTCCTGTCCTGAGTCACCATGGATGACATCGGCGTCTTTTCCGCCCAGCAGAATATCGGCATCGTCGCCGCCGTAGAGGGTATCCTCGTCATTGCCGCCGTCCAGGAAATCCATGCCTTCCCGCCCGAAGAGCTGGTCATTCCCAGTCGCACCCATCAGGGTATCGTTGGCAGCCCCGCCATCGAGCTGGTCGTCGTCTTCGTCGCCTGACAGAAAATCCTTCCCGGCTCCCCCGTACAATTTGTCATTGCCGCTGCCGCCATTTAGCGAGTCATCGCCGCTTTGACCGAAGTCGTCCCCGACCAGCAGGTCGTCGTCCGCGCCGCCCCAGATCCGGTCATCGCCGCCGCCGCCGTACAATTTGTCATTGCCGGCACCGCCATCAATCCAGTCGGCGCCCTGGTCCCATGCATTCATCGGAGCAACGTCATCACCATAAATAATGTCGTTGCCGGTGCCGCCGGCAATGATGTCGCTGCCGGTCTGCCCAGCAATCCAGTCGTTGCCGCTGCCGCCGTTGATGACGTCGTTGCCTCCGCCTTCAGCCAGCCGCTGGTACTGGCTGACCGGCCTTGGTTTGAGTGGAGTGAAAACAAAATCGTTGCCAGAGGTATCCAAGGTAAATGAGTATGCCGTGCTGGGCATGATGACAATGCCTTCGAGTACCTTGACAGTGTTAGCGCCAGCTTCATTGAGCGTATGGTCAGCGCCGATCAGGATCGAACCAGGAATGCCCATTGAGGGCGTTCCGTTGAGAACCGTGGGCGCAAACAAAGTATAGAAATCGTAGTTTGCATCTCCCAGAATGATGTCGTCGCCGGCGCCGCCCTCAAGCGTGTCCTTGCCGGCGCCGCCGTTAATCATGTCGCGGCCTACGCTGGCAGTGACAAGATCATCGCCATAGCCGCCCAGCAGCCAATCGCCCTGGACAAGGCTGGCAGGGTCGGGAGGTGGGGTGCCAATGCCGTTCCAGCCGTCCAGGTAAGCGCTGCCGGAGGAATGGATATTTTCACCCTTGCTGGCGCCGATGATGACGTCATCGCCGACGCCGCCGTCAATCAAGTCGCTGCCGGATCCACCGATCAAAGTATCATTTTCCATGGCGGCCTGTTCCGGCGTGCCTGCGGTCTTTTGTCCGCCGACAATGGCATCATTGTCGTTGCCGCCGTCGATGTAATCGTTGCCGACCCCTCCATGCGCATAGTCGTTGCCGTCGCCCAAGTAGACGATGTCATCGCCGTTGGCCGCCATGACCAAGTCAGCCTTCTTGCCGGTGTCGATATGGTCGCTTGCGTTGGAGCCATGCACCAGGTCAAATCGGCCAGTAGATACGGGGTCGAGCATTTGCAGAACCGGGTTGACTGCAGCCTTATCTGTCAGGATGATTCCGAGAGTGTTGCTATTCCAGCCCTGGATGCGCACGGTGGCATCGCTGCCGACCACAGTCACCAGTAGATCGGTGCGGCCGTCAGTGGTGAGTTTGCTGTAAACGAACTTTCCATCGGAGGAGCGCCAAGTATTGGCCGCCAGCCGAGTGCCGCCAGTGAGTATGATACCGGCCAAGGTGATCTTGCCTTTACCGTCACTATCGATAATGATGTCGCGGCCTTCGTCCGTGCCGATCAGGTATTCGTCGTTGCCGGCGCCGCCAACCAGTGTGTCTGCGCCTTCGCCACCATTAAGAACATCGCCATCATCATTACCCTCTAGGTAATCGCTACCCTTGCCGCCCTTTAGGATATCGATGCCGGCACCGCCATAAAGCCGATCTGTGGAGTCGCCGCCATTAATAGTATCTTCTCCTTTTTGGCCAAAAACGACGTAATGTTGAAACGGCAATTCTTTGTCAATTGGAGGATTAGCCTCGATTACCGTTGCACTACCACGATCATCGTATTGCCACTTATCGGCAACATTATTATTAAATACAACCTGCCCATTTTGTACATTTTGCGTATTGCGCTTCACGAGCCAGCCCAGCATATTGCCTCGGTCGGTCAGGTACTGGTCGGTGAAATTGGCCATTCCTTGAGCGTGATCGACGTCAGTGAGATTTCTGTCGGCATCCCATCGACTCGCCAAATCGGGTTGCGCAGATTTCAGAATCAATATTGCCGCATCGTCACCATTCAGCCTAAACGGGGTCAGGTAATGTAAGCTTAACAAGGCGCCAAAATCATTTTTTGCACTCAGTCCATCAGTGGGTGGGGCAACGATTTTCACCAATCCTCCCAATGCAAGTTCCGCTATCTTGTCCTGGACCTCTTTGAGCTTAGTATGGAAGTGATCACGATCTTCTTTTAATGCCCATGTACCGCCTTCGATTTTTCCTGCTAATCGGTTGGCGCCTGTCCAGCCCATTCCCAAGGTATCGGCAAGAGCATTGACGACATTTTCGAGAACATCGCCCTCAGCCTTGCCCTGGGCACCTGGGCCTTGCAAAGACTTTGTATTTGACGCATTCTTAAAAATCGAATTTATGGTTTCTCTTGAGATTGTGGAATCTAGTTGGGCCAGTGTGTTTTGTACGCTGAGTGAATCAACCAACAGCACCAGACTATGAGTATCGCCAAAATCGTTTAGATTAAAGCCATCCACCAGCAATTTTGTTTCGCCATATCTTAACGATTCCCAAGCAACATCGCCTATGACTTCACCACGATATAGCGGCTGATCTTCAATATAAAGCGGGACTGGCTCACCGTAATGATGCTGTGAATTCGCCACAGCCATTGGCAATGTCGCACCATAAATATCGTATATGGGATCAAAAAGCGGATCAGTTAGCGGAGCGCGATTAGCAGCATAGGCCTGATCCAATCCACCTAGGATGCCAGATTTGTAGGAATCGGTATTTTCTGCTGCACGTAAAACGCCCAACTGGTAGTCAAAGCTGATAGCAGCGATTGCTGAGAGCTCCACTTTTTTCGCATCATCGTTTGCATCACCGCTTCCACTGACAATACCCAACTTAATGCGTTCAGCTTCATCATAAACAGAATCCACGCGATCCAATGCGTTGTAAATCATACTCAGCTCATTAAGCTTGATCGTTCTGAACTCACTAGGTGGCAGTAGTTCTGCCACAGCTAACTCATCATTTACTTTGTTGAATGCCTCAGCAATCTGTGCATTGGTCGGCACAGGCTCACTCAATAAGCCAAGTATTTCTAAATACAATTCTCTGGAACTACTATCTGTAAAAATATCGGCATTGCCATTATCCCTGCCATCGCGAAATTCTTCGATTGCCGCTGTCAACGTACCAGTTTTAATAGTTCCAACTCCAGCACCATTGAATGTGTAGGTACTGGTAATTGGTGTGCCTTCAATTCCGCACGCATCCGCTTCTTCTTTCATTAGAAAATTGAAAGCCGTGGCCAAATGGCCACCCAGGCTGTAACCAGTCACAGCGAACGTATCAGCAATGGAAAGCGTACCGGAATCAATCAGTGAATCGTACCAATCCTTCATGTCCGAAATTTGCCCGAATGCCCATCCACATTTTTGAATTTCCAACACGTTGGTCGCTGCATTATCGCAAGCCGCGTCGTCGATAAATTCTGTCGAGCGAAATGACATGACCAATTCGCCGGTAATCGTATTCTTGAATAACGTACCGGAAAACCCGGTAGTGGTATTAGGACAATGATCGAGCACCATCCACCCGTCTGCCACGAATTGCTCTGCCAGCACTTTAGTGAAGACGCTCGATCTTTGATTGCCTTCTATGAGTTCCTGGGTTAAAACTTCGCCTGCTATACAGTCATACAAATGAATTGCTTCGGCAGCCATTTGGAGGTTGGCATATTGTAGATAAGTGGTTACGGTATTTGTTGTCATTTTTTATTTTCTATGTTGTGTAGCTTGCTGCAGAATTATTGTGCCGAATTAAATTAACTTAGTATTACGTGACACTTCATCGCTCGCGCCCTGCTTCCGTCACCGTCTTTTGCACCGGCGACAGCAAATACTCCAATACCGACCTTTTCCCCTGATTGATCTCCGCCACGATTTGCATACCAGGCGCAATCGCCAGTGCATGGCCGCGCGGACCGTTCAAGGTCTGGCTATCCAACTTGATGCGCGCCTTGTAGGTGGCGACTCCTGCCGCTGACATATCATCATCTTGATCACCACCATTGCCACGTTCATTTCCCCCCTGGCTTTCGGTGGCATCCGCACTGATGCGCATGATCGTGCCGGTCAACATGCCGTACTTCTGGAATGGATAAGCGGCCAGCTTGACTTGCACGGTCTGGTTGACTTGCACGAAACCGACATCCTCATTCTTGATATTCACATCGGCAAACAATTGTTCGCCCTGCGGCACCAGGGTCAGCACCACCGTGCCGGGCTGCACCACTGCACCGACGGTCGTCGTGGCCAGATCCTTGATGATGCCGTCCTGCGGTGCCCGCAATTCCATCAAGCCTTCCCGGTAAATGGTCTTGTCGAGATTGGGCTGCAGTTGGCCGATGCGGGCACGGATCTCGGCCAGCTCCTTTTGCAATTCGCTTTGATAGGCGCTTTTGATCTGACTGATCTTTTTGTGCTGGGCAGCGATGGTGGCGTCGAATGAAGCCACCATGGATTTTTGGGCATCGAGGTCTTTACCTTTTTCAATCGCTTCACGTTGCTTTTCAGCGGCGGCCAGGCCGCTGAAAAAGCCTTCTTTTTCCAGGCGTGTGTAGGCTTCTGCCGATTTTTTGTAAGTTGGTAATGTTTGCTCAAGCTTGCTTAAGATTTCGACTGCGCTCCTGCGTTCATGCTCAACCTTGGTCAGGATCGATTTTTCCTGGTCGAGCGCATCATTGAATGCCTTGCGGTGGGCAATGTACTGGCTATGCACTTGCGCATAGCGCTGCACATCGTCGCCGGCTTTGGATGACATCGGCTGGTCGGCCAATTCGGCTTCGATCCTGCGCGCCTGTAGTTGCTGGGTTGCCAGGTCGCTGGCAATGCCAGTCTTGTCGGCAGAGGCAAGCGTCGTATCCAGTCTGGCCAAAACCTGCCCGGCCTTGACGGCATCGCCTTCGCCGACCAGTAATTCCTTGACCACGCCGGATTCGGCCGGCTGCACAATCTTGACCAGGGTTTGCGGCACCAGCTTGCCTTCGGCCGTGGCGATGATGTCGAGCTGGCCAAATGCCGCCCACACAATCATGATGCCGACGAGGACGGCAATCGACCACAGCACGATGCGGCCGAACTCGCTGGGCGGCTCGTTCTGGATCAGCTTTAAAGGGTCGTGCCAGCGACTGGGCGGGCGCAGTGGAATCACTTGAGCAGTTTGCGGCACTGGTTGCGTCAGTACTGGTTCGACTGCGGGTTCTATTTTGGCTTCCGGAGAATTGAATGGACTCATGATTCATCCTTTTGCACGGTGAGGTTGCGGCCATCACCCGCCTGGCGCTGGCCATGCTGCATGTGTGCTCCCTGCGGTTGTGGCGCCGGCGCCAGCGCCACCCGCTGTGCACCTTGACTACCTAAGCGATAGATGGCATCCACTTGCAAGCCCTTGGGAAGACCATGGGTAATGAACAGCATGGTGACCTTGCCCTTCAAGGCATTGATGGTCTGGGCGAAGTGTTCGGCCGTCGGCCCATCCAGCGCGCTGGTGGCTTCATCGAACACCAGGATGCTGGGGCGCTTGAGCAATGCCCTGGCAATCGCGATGCGCTGCTTTTGCCCACCGGATAATCCGGCGCCGCGCTCGCCGATTTCCGTTTGATAGCCTTTCGGCAGGGATTCAATGACACTATGAATTTCCGCCATCTGGCAGGCGGCGACGATTTGCTCGAAGGTGGCATTCGGGCTGGCCATTTGCAGATTGTCATAAATGGTGCCGGAAAACAGCATGGTTTCCTGCGGCACGACACCGAAATGGCTGCGCAATTCATTCGCCGACAGATAGCGAATATCAATGCCATCGACGGTAATGCGTCCGGTACTCGGCTGGTAAAAACCTTGCAGCAGTTTGGCCAGCGTGCTCTTGCCGCAGCCAGAGGGCCCCATGATGCCGATGGTCTGGCCAGGCAGAATGGCAAGGGACAGATTTTCATAGACGAGAGGCAAGTGCTCGGCATATTTGAACGCGATGCCCTCAATTTGAATCGCGCCCTTGCGCTGGTTGTCCCGTGCAGGAATGACCGAATACGGTTCCATCGGCGCATTCATCAAGTCCCCCAATCGATCCACCGACAGCTTGGCTTGCTGGAATTGCTGCCAGAGTCCAACCAGACGCAGCATCGGTTGCGACAGCCTGCTGGAAAACATTTGAAAG
>JAKFFK010000044.1:0-10852 GCA_036675285.1 Paucimonas sp.
TCAGCAGCCAGGTCGCCCGGCGCCAGGGTTTCATCGGCGCCGGGCAGGGCCAATGCCAGCGTCTGCGCCAGTTTTAGTTTGAACTCATGCCAGCCATCGTAGCCGATGGCGCGACAAAATCGCACCACGGTCGGTTCCGATACTTGCGCGTTTTTCGCCAGCGACGTGATATTTTCGGCGATTGCCAGCCCTGGGTTTTGTAACACGGCGAGCGCGACTTTTTTCTCCGATCTGGAGAGCGAATCGAGCTGGGTGCGAATCGAGTCTAGCAGCATAGGGGCTTACATCTCCGGCAGGGCTTCTTCGCGCCATTGCAAGCCATCGCGCCCGATCAGTGCGCTGGCGGCTGCCGGCCCCCAGGTCCCTGCGCTATACAGGATCGGCTCGGTCTGTTCCTGCTCCCAGAAATTCAGGATCGGCTCGACCCATTCCCATGCCGCTTCCAGCTCGTCACTGCGCATGAACAGCGTGAGCTGGCCGCGCAAGACATCGAGCAGCAGCCGTTCATAGGCTTCCATGCGCGGCATCTTGAACTGTTCACGGAAATCCAGCTCCAGCTCAACCGGTTTCAGGCGCATGCGGTCACCGGGGATCTTTGCCATCAGGTTCAATTGCAAGCCCTCGTCGGGCTGTAGACGAATCACCAGGCAATTCGGCTGGAAGGTCGAAGTCGCCTGCGCAAAGATCGAGTGCGGGATCGATTTGAAGCGGATCACGATTTCAGCCAGTTGGTCTGCCATGCGCTTGCCGGTGCGCAGATAAAACGGCACGCCGGACCAGCGCCAGGTATCAATTTCGGCTTTCACGGCAACGAAAGTTTCGGTACGCGAATCAGAGGGAGCACCTTCCTTGCGGTAGCCGGGCACGGCGATGCCATCGACATGGCCGGAGCGGTATTGTCCGCGCACCACGTCCTGCGCCAGCGTGGATGCCGTGAAGCGTTTCAGCGAGCGCAACACCTTCAGCTTTTCATCGCGCACAGCGTCAGCCTGTACGCTCAAGGGCGGCTCCATGGCGACGATGCACAGCAGCTGCAACAAATGGTTTTGCAGCATGTCACGCAAGGCGCCCGAGTTATCGTAATACTCGATGCGATTGGCCACCCCCAGTTCTTCGGCGATCGTGATTTGCACGTCGGAGATCCATTCGCGCCGCCAGAGCGGCTCGAACAGCACATTGCCGAAGCGTAGCGCCAACAGGTTTTGCACGCCTTCCTTGCCAAGGTAATGATCGATGCGGAAAATTTGTGATTCAGCAAAAACTTGTGCGACTTCCACATTGATTTGCCGGGCGCTGGCCAGGTCGCGGCCGAGCGGCTTTTCCAGCACCACGCGCGAATTGGCATTGGCAAGGCCAGCGGCTGCCAGATTGTGGCAAATTTGGGCAAACAGGCCAGGAGGTGTTGCCAGGTAAAACACGCGCACCAGTGCAGGGTCCGGCCGCATCGCGTCGATCAAAGGCTGGTATGCGACTGCATCGGTCGCATCCAGCGCGATGTAGGTCATGCGTGCGCAAAAACGCGCCCATTTGTCCGCTTCATCGCCAACGGTGGCGATATGCGGTTTGGCATTCTGGTCCAGCGTATTGATGAATTCTTCCCGGCTCCAGGCGTGGCGGCCGACGCAAATGATTCTTGCCGCTGGCGGCAAGTGGTTAACGCGTTCACGCGCATACAGCGCCGGCAGCAATTTTCGCATTGCCAGATCGCCGCCGCCGCCAAATAAAACAATATCGAAATCTGCCAGGGCCATGATGGAATTGGGTGCTTATGAGTCTACCGGTTTAAGGAGGCAACGCGCCTGTTTGTTGTTCAACGGGGTCGACATTCACTGAGTCGTCATAACGCCGCCTTGACACGTGCCAGCAAGCCATTGGTCGAGCTATCGTGTTTCTGAGGCGCTGGGGCGCCAATCAGTTCCGCATGAATATTCTTGGCCAGCACCTTGCCCAACTCTACACCCCATTGGTCGAAGCTGTTAATCCCCCAGATTACACCCTGGACGAAGGTCTGATGTTCATACAGGGCAATCAAGGCGCCCAAACTTGCAGGTGACAGGTCGGCCAGAAAAATAGTATTACTCGGGCGGTTTCCCGGGAAAACTTTATGCAGCACCAAGGCGTCGATCTCCGTGGCGTTTTTTCTTTCCTGTGCCAATTCCTGACGTACTTCGTCAGCATTTTTGCCGCTCATCAAAGCTTCCGATTGTGCAAGGCAGTTTGCCAGCAGCATCGCATGGTGTCCAGGCAACGCATGCGCCGGTTTTAAGGCGGCAATGAAATCGACCGGCACGATGTCAGTGCCTTGATGCAGTAACTGAAAATAAGCATGTTGCCCATTAGTGCCGACATTGCCCCAGACAATCGGACTGGCGGATTGCGTGAGGAGGTTGCCATTACGCGCTACCCGCTTGCCATTGCTTTCCATTTGCAATTGTTGCAAATAGGAAGGAAATTCCTTCAAATCCTGATGGTAGGGCGCGATCGATACAGAGCCATGTCCAAAGAAATTCCGGTTCCAAATGCCGATTAGTGCATGTAAAACCGGCATATTCTGATGCAGAGGCGCAGTTTGAAAATGCTGGTCCATGGCATGGCCGCCTGCCAGCAGATCACGAAAGTGTTCCATGCCAACGGCCAATGCTATCGGCAAACCGATTGCCGACCACAGCGAATAGCGTCCGCCAACCCAATCCCAGAACGGGAACATATTTTCCGCAGCGATGCCAAACGCTGTGACTGCATCGGTATTGGTCGAAACCGCGACAAAATGCTTGGATAGTTTGTCGGGTTTTATACCGTGGTCCAGGTACCAGGTGCGCGCCGACTGTGCATTCATCATGGTTTCCACTGTGGTGAAAGTCTTGGAAGCAATGATGAATAGGGTAGTGTCGGGAGTAAGCGAAGGCAACAACGCATCCAGCTCGTGGCCATCGACATTTGAAATGAAATGCAAGTTCAGGCGTGGGTGCTTGTAGGGCCTTAATGCCTGACATGCCATCTTGGGTCCGAGATCAGAGCCGCCGATACCGATATTGACAATGTCGGTAATGGCTTTGCCAGTGTGGCCGAGCCACTCGCCGGAGCGTACTTGGTCGGTAAAGCGACCCATGTGATCGAGTACAGCATGCACATCGGAGCCAACGTCCTGGCCGTTGACTTGCAGCGATCGGCCACGTGGAGAACGCAATGCGGTATGCAAGACGGCACGTTGTTCGGTATTGTTAATGCGGGCGCCGGAAAACATCGCGGCGCGCTGGGACTCGATACCGCATTCGCTTGCCAGGGCGCACAACAAGTCGATGGTGGTGCGGTCAATGCAGTTTTTTGAATAATCCAGGAACAGGCCGGCGGCTTCCAGCGAGAACGCCGAAAATCGTGTTGGATCGTTGGAAAATAAATCGCGCATTTGCCATTGACTGGCATCGGCGTAATGGGTGCTTAGAGCGTGATAGGCGGCGGTGGTAGTAAATTGCATGACATGCATTTGACTAAACGATAATTGCAATAACTATACAGGAACTTGAGGTAAATTTACTACCTAAGCGCAAAGCTGCAGGCTTTTATCAATGCCGATACATTGTTTGTCATTATCGGAGTATGAGGATTTTGATGTATTCGATTAATGATCAAAGCATTTCATGATCCGCATCAAGACAGCGATGCTTGAGCGAGCTAGTCAGGCGGCACTGTAGTAAAATTACATATCGACTTTGTCAAGGACCCCTTCCCATGCCAGTTCATGCCATCGTTTCCGCAGTTACCGAAAAAGTCGTCGCACGTAGTCAGCCATATCGGCGTGCCTATTTGAGCCGGATCGAGCATGCTCGCCATCAGGCAGTACAGCGTAGCACGCTGTCGTGTACCAATCTGGCGCATGGCTTTGCGGCGTTCCCGGCCAATGACAAGCTGCAGCTGCGGCAATTGAAAGCCCCTTCGGTGGCAATTGTCTCGTCTTATAACGACATGCTGTCGGCGCACCAGCCGTTCGAGCGTTTTCCGCCGCTGATCCGGGATGCGGTGCGCACTGCCGGTGGCGTGGCACAATTTGCCGGCGGCACCCCCGCTATGTGCGATGGCATCACGCAAGGCCAGCCAGGCATGGAATTGTCGCTGTTTTCGCGTGATGCCATCGCCATGGCGACTACCATTGCACTGTCGCACAACATGTTTGACGCTGCCGTCTATCTGGGCGTATGCGACAAGATCGTGCCCGGCCTGCTGATCGGCGCATTACACTTCGGCCATCTGCCGGCAGTCTTTATCCCGGCCGGACCAATGACGTCCGGCATGTCAAATCCGGAAAAATCCCGGATCCGTCAATTGTATGCACAAGGGAAAATCGGTCGTGAGGAATTACTGGAGGCGGAGTCGCAGTCTTATCATGCGCCCGGCACCTGCACTTTTTACGGCACTGCAAACAGCAACCAGATGCTGATGGACGTGATGGGCCTGCATTTGCCTGGCGCCGCCTTCATCACGCCGAATACGCCGCTACGCGATGCGCTGACCCGCGCATCGGCACAACGTGCGGTGGAAATTTCAACGCAAGGCAAGCAGTATACGCCGGTCGGACAGGTCGTCGACGAGAAGACGGTGGTGAATGGCATCGTGGGATTGCTGGCAACCGGTGGCTCGACCAACCATACCCTGCACCTGGTGGCGATCGCCAAGGCGGCCGGCATCGTGATCGACTGGGACGACTTCAATCTGCTGTCGAGCGTGGTGCCGCTATTGGCGCGGATTTATCCGAACGGCGACGCCGACGTCAACCATTTCCATGCCGCTGGCGGTACCGCCTTTGTCATGCGCGAACTGCTCGATGCCGGATTGCTGCATGACGATGTGATGACCATTCTCGGCCAAGGCCTGCGTGCGCACTGCAGTGAACCGTTCCTGGAGCAGGATCGCGCGGTCTGGAAGCCGGCGCCCCCGGTCAGCGCCGACCTGAATGTGGTGCGGCCGTTCGCCGAACCATTCTCGGCCGAAGGTGGTTTGCGTTTGCTGACCGGCAATCTCGGCCGTGCAGTGGTGAAAATTTCTGCGGTCAAGCCGCAGCACCGCATGATCGAAGCGCCGGCGCTGGTGTTTGATTCGCAGGAGGCATTCATGCGCGCCTACGAAGCAGGCGAACTGGAACGCGATTTCGTGGCAGTGGTGCGCTTCCAGGGGCCGCGCGCCAACGGCATGCCGGAACTGCATTCGCTGACGCCGGCGCTGGGCAGTCTGCAGGATGCCGGCTACCATGTGGGACTGGTCACCGACGGCCGCATGTCGGGCGCCTCCGGCAAGGTGCCGGCGGCGATTCATGTTTCGCCGGAAGTGCTGGCCGGAGGTGCGCTGGGCCGGGTAAGGAGTGGCGACATGATTCGGCTGGATGCGGAAAGCGGCGTGCTGGAAGCGCTGGTAGCACCGCAAGAGTGGGCGGCCCGTGTGACCGACATGATCGACCTGTCGTCAAACGAAGTCGGCATGGGGCGCGAACTGTTTGCCATGTTCCGTCGCTCGGTCAGTACTGCCGAAGAGGGTGCTGCGACCTTCGGCCTGCCGCCGCCAATCTCGACGGATTTCGAGAGTAATACGCTCGGCTCGAACGCCGGCGAACCATTTAACGATGAAGACACGCCTTTTACCGATCGGGATACGCAGATCATCCATCAAAGGACATCATGAATCTACTCGACATCATGCGCGCTTCTCCGGTGATTCCGGTAATTGCGATCGACGATATTGATCATGCAGTGCCGCTGGCCCAGGCATTGGTGGCCGGCGGCATCCGGGTGCTGGAAGTGACCCTGCGCACGGTCCACGGCCTGCCCGCCATCCGGGCGATTGCGCAGCAGGTGCCGCAGGCAATCGTCGGCGTCGGCACGCTGACCCAGCCCGAGGAATTTGCGGCAGCGCGCGATGCCGGCGCCGTGTTCGGCGTGTCCCCCGGGTTGACTGCGGCCTTGATTGCCGCCGCCAAGACTTCCGGTCTGCCGCTGCTGCCCGGCGTGATGACGCCAAGCGAGGTGATGGCGGCGCGCGAATCCGGCTTTCGCCAGTTGAAGCTTTTCCCGGCCGTGCCGGCCGGCGGTATCGGGATGCTCAATGCGCTTGCCGGACCGTTGCCGGATGTGATGTTTTGTCCGACCGGCGGCATTTCGCTCGAGACGGCATCGCAGTTCCTGCGCTGTAAAAACGTTGCCTGCGTCGGCGGCTCCTGGCTCACGCCGAAAGACCTGGTGCAGGCCGGGAACTGGGAAAGCATCACGGCGCTGGCAAAAGCAGCCAGCAGCTTGCGCGAGGTTTGATCGCGGTTGCAGAGGCTGACTGAATTCAGGTTCAGGTTCTGGTTTCTTGTCCTGTCCGCTAAAATAGACGCATTCTTTTAATAGCGAGAAATCATGACCCAGGACGAACTCAAGCAGGCGGTGGCCCGCGCTGCCATCGATTATGTTGTCGAAGGTGAAATTGTTGGTGTCGGCACCGGTTCCACCGCCAATTTCTTTATCGACGAGCTGGGCAAGATCAAGCACAAGATCAAGGGCGCCGTGGCCTCTTCTGAAGCGACCGCTGCGCGCCTGGCATCGCATGGCATCCGGGTATACGACCTCAATGACATCGACTTGATGCCGGTGTATATCGACGGCGCCGATGAAATCACCGCGACCGGCGCCATGATCAAGGGGGGCGGTGCGGCGCTGACCCGTGAAAAAATTGTCGCTTCGGTGGCTGAAAAATTCGTCTGCATTGCCGACGGCTCCAAGCTGGTCGAGTTGCTAGGGAGGTTTCCATTGCCGGTCGAAGTGATCCCGATGGCGCAGGCGGCGGTGGCACGCCAAATGGCGGCGCTCGGCGGCGAGCCGCGCCTGCGGCTGAAAGATGGCAAACCGCTGGTGACCGATAACGGTTGTTACATCATCGATCTGGTGGGACTGCAAATTGCCGAACCGGCCCGGCTCGAACAAGACATCAATAATATCGTCGGGGTGGTCACGGTAGGCTTGTTTGCGCGGCGTGGCGCCAATGTCGGCTTGCTCGGGATGGCCGATGGCGTGAAAAAGTTCGTCTACTGAATCAGCCTTCACTAAACGCCAGCTCAAAAAAAAGCCGCCGGCAACACCGGCGGCTTTTTTATCCAATGCGGGCTGTTATTCAGTCGGCGGTACGTAACCCATCGCCGCATCCGCGCCTTCGCCAAAGAAATGCTTTTCCATTTGCGTCGCCAGATACTTGCGCGCGCGCGCATCAGCCAGGTTCAGCCGGTTTTCATTGACCAGCATGGTCTGGTGCTTGAGCCAGCCGGCCCAAGCTTCTTTCGAAACACTTTCATAAATGCGCTTGCCGAGTTCGCCTGGATACGGCGGGAAATCCAGTCCTTCGGCTTCCTTGTTAAGTTTGATGCAGTGAACGGTGCGGGCCATATGCTTTCCTTGATTTCAATAATTGGCTGTGCAGCAGATAAGGCAGGAAACGGGAAATTCAAGCCTGAAACCTACAGCTTACAGCTGTTTGATAAATACCAGTGACTTACGTTGCCAGTTGTACATGTGTTGCCGATCCTTGGGCAGCGCATCGACAGATGCCGGGACAAAACCGCGTTTCAGGAACCAGTGCGCAGTGCGCGTGGTCAATACGAACAGTTTCTTGATGCCGGCGGCGCGTGCCCGGTTTTCCATATGCTTCAACAGCCGTTCACCGTCACCCTGTGTCTGCACTTCGGGATTGACGATCAGGCATGCCATTTCTGCCATTTTATCTTCAGGGAACGGGTACAGTGCTGCGCAGCCGAAAATCACGTTATCGTGCTCGATCACTGAGAAATTATGGATTTCGCGCTCGATCAGTTCGCGTCCGCGCTTGACCAGCGTGCCATCGGCTTCCAGCGGCTCGATCAGTTGCAGAATGCCGCCGACATCTTCAATCGTCGCCTCGCGCAGGCTTTCCACGTTTTCATACGACACCATGGTGCCAATACCATCGTGGGTAAACAATTCGAGCAGGGCCGAGCCGTCGGTGGCAAACGGCACGATATGGGCGCGCGGCACGCCGCTGTTGCACGCCTTGAGCGCATGCTGCAGGTAATAGGCGGAATCGGCCGGCAGGCAATTGGCATTCAATACCGCGCGTGCCTGATGGGTCGACAATTCGCGGATCTCCGCCCCGGTTGCATCAGACAGCATCGGTGTTTCAGTGATAAAAATCAGCTTTTCGGCGCGCAGGGCAATCGCTGCGGCGACTGCGACGTCTTCCATGGTCAGATTGAATATCTCGCCGGTCGGCGAAAAACCGAGCGGCGACAGCAACACCAGGCCGCCGGTATTCAGGATCGGATGGATGGTTTCGTGGGCAATCTTGCGCGTCATGCCGGTCCACTCGAAATCGATGCCGTCAATCACGCCGAGCGGCTTGGCAATCACGAAGTTGCCCGAAATAATGCGAATCGCTGCATGCGCCATCGGCGTATTCGGCAAGCCTTGGCTGAAGGCCGCTTCAATATCGAGGCGCAGTTCGCCGGCGGCTTCCTTTGCGCATTCGAGCGCGGCCACATCGGTGATGCGCAAGCCATTGTGGTAGTGCGGCTGGACATGGCGCAACGCCAGCTGTTCTTCGACCTGCGGACGCGAACCGTGCACGATCACCACCCGGATGCCGAGCGCATGCAACAATGATAAATCGTGCGCCAGCACCGGCAAGGCGCCCGCCATCACCAGCTCGCCCGGAAAGGCGACCACGAAGGTTTTTCCGCGAAAAGCGTGGATGTAGGGCGCAACCGAGCGCAGCCAGGCAACGAATTGAATCAGGTTTTCCATTGGCGCATTATAATTCGACCCGCTATGTCTGCACCTGAACCTACTAAAAAAACAACGCCGGCCCCGCTCAAGCCACAGAATCGACCGCGGAGCGAGCCGGCTGCGCCTGTGCGCAATCCGTTGCCGCCGATTGTTTTTCCCGAGGAACTGCCGGTATCCGGGCGGCGCGGCGACATTGCCGATGTGCTGCACACCCATCAGGTAATCATTGTTTCCGGCGAAACCGGGTCTGGCAAGACTACCCAGTTGCCAAAGATTTGCCTAGAACTGGGCCGTGGTCAGGCTGGTCTGATCGGCCACACCCAGCCGCGCCGGATCGCCGCATCGGCCACCGCCAAGCGCATCGCCCAGGAACTGGGGTCGCCGCTGGGCGAGCATGTCGGCTTCAAGGTGCGCTTTACCGATACGCTGACCAAGGGCGCGTCGGTCAAACTGATGACCGATGGCATCCTGCTGGCCGAGACGCAGACCGATCCCTTGTTAAAACAATATGACACCATCATCATCGACGAGGCGCATGAGCGCAGCCTGAATATCGATTTCCTGCTGGGTTACCTGAAACAGTTGCTGCCCAGGCGTCCCGACCTGAAGCTGATCATCACCTCGGCCACCATTGATGCCGACCGGTTTGCGCGCCATTTTGCCCGCGGCGACCAGCTCGCACCGGTGATCGAGGTATCGGGACGGTTGTATCCGGTTGAAGTGCGTTACCGGCCCATCAACAATGACGGCGAAGCCGCAGCACGCTCCTCCCCCCTTCAAGGGGAGAGGCTGGGAGGGGGGATGGGTGCAAAGCGCGACGCCAAACCCGGTGTGGCCCCGAACGCTGCGCAAAAGGGCCGCGAGCAGCGCGATTTGATGGATGCGGTGGCAGATGCGGTCGATGAACTGTGCCGGATCGGGCCCGGCGATGTGCTAGTGTTTTTGCCGGGCGAGCGCGAAATCCGCGATGTCGCCGAAACCTTGCGCAAGCATCATCCGCCGCATGTCGAAATCCTGCCCTTGTTCGCCCGGCTGTCAGCGCAGGAGCAGGAACGGGTATTCAAGGTTTCCAACGCGCGGCGCATCGTGCTGGCGACCAATGTCGCTGAAACCTCGCTGACGGTGCCCGGCATCCGTTACGTGGTCGACGCCGGCCTGGCGCGGGTCAAGCGTTACAGCTACCGCAACAAGGTCGAGCAATTGCAGATCGAGCCGGTGGCGCAGTCGGCGGCCAACCAGCGTGCCGGGCGCTGCGGCCGGGTCGCGGCCGGCGTATGTATCCGGCTGTACGATGAACAGGATTATGCCCAGCGGCCGAAATTCACCGATCCGGAAATCCTGCGTTCGTCGCTGGCGGCGGTCATCTTGCGGATGAAGTCGCTGCATCTGGCCGATGTCGAAACCTTTCCCTTCATCGAGCCACCGCCCGGACGCGCGATTGCCGATGGTTACCAGTTGCTGCAGGAACTGGGCGCGGTGGATGACAGCAATCATTTGACTGCCTTGGGCCGGCAACTGGCCAAGCTGCCGCTAGACCCGCGCATCGGCCGCATGATCCTGGCTGCGCGCGAGAATGCCAGCCTGACAGAAGTCTTGATCATTGCTGCCGCGCTGTCGGTGCAGGATCCGCGCGACCGGCCGCTGGAAGCGCAGAATGCAGCGGATGCCGCCCACAAGCAATTTGCCGACGACAAATCCGAATTCCAGAGTTATCTGAAGATCTGGAAATGGTTTGAAGAAGCGGTCGAGCACAAGAAAACCAACCGGCAATTGCAAGACAATTGCCGCGCCAACTTCCTGTCGCAGCTGCGCCTGCGCGAATGGCGCGAGGTGCATTCGCAATTGCTGACCATCGTGCGCGAGCAGGGCTGGCGGCTGAACGAACTGCCGGCGACCTACGAGCAATTGCATACCGCGCTGTTGACCGGCTTGCTGGGCAATATCGGCTTCAAGGCCGAGGACGAGCCGCACTACCTGGGCGCGCGCGGCATCAAGTTCCACCTCTGGCCCGGCTCCTACCTGGCCAAGAAAGCCGGCAAGTGGGTGGTGGCGGCCGAGCTGGTCGACACCACGCG
>JAKFFK010000175.1:0-10827 GCA_036675285.1 Paucimonas sp.
ATCCGGCGCAGGTCGGCAAAGCGTGCCGTGGCGGTGTTGACGAACAAGGGATCTTGCGGTGCATCCTGCAGTTGCGCATCGATTGCGCGCGCATCTTCAGCGCTTAGTGCAACGGCGGCCAGTGGGAACAGCGCCAATTCTTCGACCGCCATATTGTGGCGCAAGCGTTCAGCGTAAAGACGGATTTCAAGCGGCAATTGAGTCCACGAGCTCGTTTCTTCACGCGCTGCCGATTCAAGGTCTCGCATCAATGCCTTGCCTTGCCGGGCCAGCACATGATGCTGGCGCTCAATTTCTTCACCGAGATCAACGGGCAGTGCGCCTTTGGCACGTAAGGCTGCAACCATGCGGTCTTCAACGGGATGATGATGAACATCCGGAAATTGCGTCAGGTAACCCAGCACGTCCACCAGCAGTATCGTTTCTGCAGGCGTGGGAGGTAATCGCGCAAGCTTTGCGGGGAAACTGTCAAGCAGGTTTGCCAGTTTTTCGAGATTGCGGTGTTCGCTCTCCAATCGCATGACTAGCGTTTTCATATCCACCTTCCTCCATAAAATCGACCCTTACCCAGGCTTTCCATCCAGCCGGGGGCGCGTCAGAACACGCCAGTAGCGCACGGCGTAGAGGCCAAATGCCGCAGACCACAGCAGCGCTGACAATTGAATAGTCATCATGTACAGGTCAGGTAAAGTGATTCCACCAAAGACGCGCACAATCGCCGCCACTTGTATCAGTAAGAATATGACAAGCTCGGCGCCATCCGCAACCAACGGCCGTCCCGTGTGCCCGCGGGCGGTGCGGGTCATCATGCCGAGGGTTAATCCGCCGATTGCGCCGATTGTGAGTGCATGAATCGCGTACGATCCCGCGAGCAGGTTCAGTTCAGACAAGCCACGCAAGACCAGATGTACGATGATCCAGGCGTATGCTGCATGCAGTATCCATACCAGCGGTGTAGACAAGGTGCGCCACGGCTGCCACAGATACAGGCGCGCGCAGTGCGCCAGAGCGGTGATCAGTGCAATCACCGCAATGAATGTTTGAGGCAACTGCAGCAGATCGGCGACAAACAATAGTATGACCGAGCCAAGCGCAAGTTTTTCTATCCATGCCTGGCGTGTTGCATTGGCTCCGGGCACCCCATTGTTGGTAAACATCGGCACCACGCGGCCAGCAATGACAACCATGATAAAGAGCACCACATCCAATCCGAGCTGCAGGCCAAACCGTGGCGAGATCGCCGTGTGCCCTTGCAGTGCCAGATGCACCGCAACGAGCAGCGCCGCCATCAGCAGCATCAATCCAACCAGGAAATAATTGCGTACATTGCGTGCTCGAAACAGCGGAATGCCGATCGCAATCGCTACAGCGACAGGAAACGCCGCGTTGACCACCGCAGCTGTCACGGCCAGGGGCGTCAACACCAATATCCTGCCACTGAGCCATAGCGCTGCCAATGCCATCAATGGCACGCCGCTTGCCGTCGGCTGGTTGGTCCAGGCCCGTACTGCAGTCAATAGAAAGCCTGCAATGACGGCAATCGTGAATCCGAACAGCATCTCATGGCCATGCCATACGGGCCCGCGCAGATACGCGGAGGGGAGATAACCAGAAAGTTGCGCTGCCCAAAGCAGGATGCTCAAGGCAGCAAAGATGCTGGCGAGCAGATAGAAAGGACGGAAAGCCAGATTCCATAATGCAAAGCCGGTACCACCAAGGGCCTGATGCTGGTTTATTTTGCCGGATAGCGGTTGGTTCATGTCGTGTCGTGGCTGTTAGTTATTTGGAACCGGGAAGCGTGTGTTTCAACATGTCGCGGATTTGTGAGGACGACAATTCTTATGTGACATCATAGTCCTATTATCTGGCATCTGCAGATAGCACTGTATCTACCTCAACTGATTGTGGATCAGTGACCCATCCTGCATAAAACCTTAGCCACTCGCTTGATATGGTTGCACACGCGTACGCCTGTACTCGTGGGCCACTTGGCAACTGATACAGCATAAAAGCACGTCTTTATACACCAGACGGCGTTGCAACCCTTGCAGGGCGCATCTGCGCTTGCAAGCCCAGACCGTTCGCAGGCACGCCGCATGCGGCGTGAATTCCCTGCTGCACCCTCGCGATAGTCCCGCTATCGCTACGGTTTGCGCCTTGTCTGGCGCAAAAATCCATCGCTTTTATTTGCCACATCAGTTGCCAAGTGACCCACTAACCGCTGATGACCGATGTGGCATTTTGGTCTGCCATCATTGCCGCTCATGCGCTGTAGTTTGGCACAAAACACTATACGTTTTTTACTCACCTTGAGAAGGCGTTTCTTTCAATTAAATATTGATGGCACGATACTTTTTCAATCTGGCGCTTGCAAAGATTCATAAATAGGACTAAATTAGTACTAGATTAAAGATTCTCGAAAATGAAGTGGTCATATGCAGCACGAATAATCGAAGCATCACTGGTGACAACCGTGTAACGGACGACAGGAGGGAAGGCAATGAACGAGATGGCCAGAATCTCTTTTCTCATCAATCGAGACGGGGTTGCCGCAACTGTCGAATGGGTTCGACGTACTCTGAGCATTTACCGATCGAGCGTGATCAATCCTGTTCATTATGCCAATTCGCGTGAATATCGGCGTGAATTCATCGGGTCGTATATCAGCTTCAAACATTGGCTGGCCGAGCAGAAGTCGCTGCAGCACAGCCAGTAACGATCATCTTGTAGATCATTAACAATTTAGGAGAAATTGATGTCCGCTTCCTACAGAACAATATCCAAATCAATTTCGACCGCCAGCGACGGCCCACCCGATGCAGCGACAAGCGCGCATCAAAATGCCGCTCTTGACGAAGCATTGATGGAATCGTTTCCAGCCAGCGATCCGGTGGCTGTCAATTTTATTTTGGTCAGCAGCGACATGGTAGAGAAGAGAATGGATTGAATTAATTATTTCTCTCCATTGCCGCACTAATGACGAAAATATTTGTGCTTTATTTAATAATACATTTGAAAGAAAATCATGAAATCAGAAACACTGCAACTGCTCGCACCATTGACTGACACCACTGCCTTGAATCTTGCAAGGGTGCTCAATGCCGTCGAGGGCGTAAGTCAGATCGCCACAGCCAGCAATAGCGTCGATATCCATTTCAATGAAGATGTCACGTCGACCCAGGTGCTGCGCACGGTATTGCAGCGCGCCGGTTTCGATGTGAAAAAGCCTGCGCATGGCGAAGAAGGCTCGTGTTGCGGCAGTTGCGGCTGAAGTGCTGTACCCACGCTATAGGAAATTATGCTGAGACTTAGCAAAATGGCTGATTACGGCACGGTGGTGATGACAGCCATGATCACCGAGCCGGAACGAACGCGAAGCGCCGCCGAAATTGCCGCTGCAATCCATGTGCCGGTGCCGACGGTCAGCAAGATCCTCAAGATTCTGGCGCGCGGTGGGCTGGTTGTGTCATTGCGCGGCGCCAAGGGCGGTTATCTGCTGGCGCATCCCGCCAATCAGATATCGCTGGTCGATATCATCCATGCGATGGATGGCCCGATCGGCATGACCGAATGCAGCGTCACGCCGGGATTGTGCTCACAGGAATCGGGCTGTGCGGTGCGCGCCAACTGGCAACGGATCAATCATGCGGTGCTCGGCGTGCTGCGCGAGATCACGCTGGACCAGATGATCGTGCCGGTGGTGCGCGCAGATAGATTCAGCACAGTCGAATTCAAACCCGGGTCCAGGCACAAGCCGGCTTCGGCAGCGCCAAAACGCAGCTGACGGGATATGGGTCAATACAGGAATTAATCATGACAGAAACAGCAAGCACACTCGATGAAATGATCGGCAGCGAATACCGGCATGGTTTCGTCACCGATCTGGAAAGCGATAGCGTACCGCGCGGCTTGAGCGAAGACACCGTGCGCATGATTTCGGCAAAAAAGAACGAACCGCCATTCATGCTGGCATGGCGGCTACAGGCGTTTCGGCACTGGCTGACGATGAAAGAGCCGGATTGGTCCAGTGCGCATTACCCAGCGATCGACTATCAAGACATCATTTATTATTCGGCGCCAAAATCGCTGAAAGATCGGCCCAAGAGCCTGGCCGATGTCGATCCGGAACTCTTGCGCACTTACGAAAAGCTGGGCGTGCCGCTCAAGGAGCGCGAAATGCTGGCCGGGGTCGCGGTCGACGCGGTATTTGACAGCGTGTCGGTCGGCACCACCTTCAAGGACAAGCTGGGCGAGCTAGGAATTATTTTCGGCTCCTTTTCCGATGCGGTGCAGGAGCATCCGGAACTGGTGCAGCAATACCTCGGTTCGGTCGTGTCCTACAAAGACAATTTCTTTGCCGCCCTGAATGCCGCGGTATTTACCGATGGATCGTTTTGTTATATTCCGCCCGGCGTGCGCTGCCCGATGGAGCTGTCGACTTATTTTCGCATCAACGCCAAGGATACCGGCCAGTTCGAGCGTACCCTGATCATTGCCGATGAAGGCGCGTATGTCAGTTATCTGGAAGGCTGCACTGCACCGATGCGCGATGAAAACCAGTTGCATGCGGCAGTCGTGGAATTGATCGCGCAAGACAATGCGCGGATCAAGTATTCGACGGTACAGAACTGGTATCCGGGTGACAAGGAAGGCAAGGGTGGCATTTACAATTTCGTTACCAAGCGTGGCGATTGCCGTGGCAAAAAATCGCATATCTCGTGGACTCAGGTTGAAACTGGTTCTGCGATTACCTGGAAATATCCGAGCTGCATCTTGCGCGGTGACGATTCGATCGGCGAATTCCATTCCGTGGCGCTGACCAACAACTATCAGCAGGCTGATACCGGCTCAAAGATGATCCATATCGGCCGCAATACGCGTAGCACCATTGTGTCCAAGGGCATTTCCGCAGGACGCGGGCAAAACGCCTACCGCGGACTGGTGAAGATACTGAAATCGGCGGAAGGCGCGCGCAACCATACGCAATGCGATTCGCTGCTACTAGGCGACAAGTGCGGCGCACATACATTCCCGTATATCGAGGTCAAGAATCCGACGGCGCAAGTCGAGCATGAAGCGTCAACTTCGCGCATCGGCGAAGACCAGCTGTTTTATTGCTTGCAGCGCGGCATCTCGGCCGAAGATGCAGTGTCGATGATCGTCAATGGATTTTGCAAGGAAGTATTTAAGGAACTGCCGATGGAGTTTGCGGTAGAAGCGCAAAAGCTGCTTTCCGTGAGCCTCGAAGGCAGCGTCGGCTAGATCACCATCCAAAGGAATCGAACCATGCTGGAAATTAAGAATCTGCAAGTGCGTGTCGATCAAAAGCCGATCCTGCGCGGGCTCGACCTGACAGTCAAAGCCGGTGAAGTACACGCGATCATGGGGCCGAACGGATCGGGCAAAAGCACGTTGGCGCAAGTGCTGGCCGGGCGCGATACCTTCGACGTCACCGGTGGGAGCGTGCTGTATCAGGGCAGCGACTTGCTGGCGCTGGCGCCGGAAGTGCGGGCGCGCGAGGGCGTGTTTCTGGCTTTTCAGTATCCGGTGGAAATCCCCGGCGTCAGCAATGTCTATCTGCTGAAGGCGGCGTTGAACAATGTGCTCAGGCACCGTGGCCTACCGGAGCTCGATGCGATCGAATTTCTCAATTTGATCAAGCAAAAGATGGCGCTGATGGAGATGAGCAAGGAGCTGCTATACCGTTCGGTCAACGAAGGTTTTTCCGGCGGCGAAAAAAAGCGCAATGAAATCCTGCAGATGGCGATCCTGGAGCCGAAGCTGGCGGTCCTTGACGAGACTGATTCCGGCCTCGATATCGATGCGCTGCAGATTGTCGCCAAAGGCATCAATGCGCTGCGCAGCCCCGATCGGGCGATGATCATGGTGACCCATTACCAGCGCCTGCTCGACTATGTGGTGCCCGATTTCGTGCATGTACTGTCGAAGGGAAAAATCATCAAATCCGGCGGCAAGGAGTTGGCGCTGGAACTGGAACAGCGCGGCTACGGTTGGCTGGAGGAGGCATCCGACACGCGCCAGGTGGCAGCGCAAGGAGCAAGGGCATGATACCCATCCTGCAGGCAAGAGAGCATACGCTGGCCGACTTTGCCCACATCGCCATTGCGCTGCCAGGCATTGGTGTGCCGTGGCTGGCGCATGCGCGGCATGCTGCGCTGGAACGATTCGCGCAGCTAGGCTATCCAAGCACGCGCGAAGAAGATTGGAAATACACCAGCGTCTCGGCACTTGAAAAGCAGGCGTTTACTGCGCTCATCGGCCAGGGCGTCGATGATGGGGCAGCCGTATCGCTGCGCGACAGGTTCGCGCTGGATGTCCAATCCGGCCATTTGCTGGTATTTGTCAATGGTCGTCATGCGCCTGCGTTGTCGCACATCGGCCAGTTGCCATCGGGCGCCGCCCTCGGCAGCCTGGCGCAAGCGCTGGAACGCACGCCGGATATGCTGGAGCCGTATCTGGCTGACGATGCGAATCAAAACGTGTTCGGTGCGCTTAACACCGCGTTCATGAGTGACGGCGCCTGGCTGCATCTGGCGCGCGGCGTGGCCATTGAAGAACCGATCCATCTTTTGTTCATCAGCACCGCGCCCGGCGCCGCAATCCATCCGCGCAACCTGATTGTGGCGGACAATGGCGCGCGGGCCAGCGTGATCGAGCACTATGTCGGTGCTGACGATGCCGTGTATTTCAACAATGCCGTGACGCAGATCTTTGCCGCTGCCGATGCCGGCATTGAACATTACAAGCTGCAGCAGGAATCGGCAGGCGCCTTCCACATCGCCGGCATTCATGCACGGCAACAACAAGCCAGTCATCTGGCGTCGCATTCGGTCACGCTGGGCGCCGCGCTGACGCGCAACGACATCACGACCACATTCGAAGCTGCAGCTTGCGAAGCAACGCTGAATGGCCTGTACCTAATCGGCGCTCGCCAGCATGCTGACAACCATACCTGCATCGACCATGCTGCGCCTCTCGGCACCAGCCATGAATATTACCGGGGCGTGCTGGACGGCGCTGCACGTGCGGTATTCAATGGCAAGGTGGTCGTGCGCCCGGGCGCGCAAAAGACCAATGCGCACCAGGTCAATCACAATCTGCTGCTGTCGCGCGAGGCGGAAATCGATACCAAGCCGCAACTGGAAATCCATGCCGACGATGTGCAATGCACGCATGGCGCCACCATTGGCCAGCTCGACGACACGCAGCTTTTTTATCTGCGTGCGCGCGGCATCGAAGAAGCGGTCGCTCGAAACCTGCTGGTGCATGCGTTCGCCCAGGATGTGATCGAACGCATTCGCGTGCCAGCCTTGCGCAGCCGGTTGGAACATATCCTGGCCGCACGCCTGCCGCAGGATGATCTTATCCGGGAGTTGACATGAAAATCGATGATCAGGCATTGTTGCGGCCACCAGTTGCTGAGGTTGTGGTTCGCAACATCAGCGACTGGCGTGCTGATTTTCCGATCCTGCGCGCGACCGTGCGCGGCCAGCCGCTGGTCTATCTGGACAATGCCGCCACCACCCAAAAGCCGCAATCGGTGATCGACGCTGAAGTTGCGTATTACACCAACACCAATGCCAATGTGCATCGCGGCGTGCATAGCTTGAGTCAGCGCGCCACCGACGATTACGAAGCCGCGCGCGGCAAGGTGCGCAGTTTCATCAATGCCGCCGATGCCAGCGAGATCGTGTTTGTGCGCGGCACCACTGACGCCATCAACCTGGTGGCGCAAAGTTATGCGCGACCGAAGCTGACGGCCGATGACAACATCATCATCAGCGCAATGGAGCATCATTCCAATATTGTGCCGTGGCAAATGGTGTGTGGCCAGACCGGCGCCGAATTGCGGGTGGTGCCGGTCAATGACGCCGGCGAGTTCGATCTCGAGACCTTCGCCAAGGTGATTGGTCCGGGCACCAAACTGGTGGCTGTCACGCATCTGTCAAATGCATTGGGCAGCATCACGCCAGTCAAACGCATCATCGAACTGGCGCATGCGCACGGCGTGCCGGTATTGGTGGACGGGGCGCAGGCAATCTCGCACCTGCCAGTCGATGTGCACGCGCTCGATTGCGATTTCTATGCATTTTCCGGCCACAAACTGTATGGCCCGACCGGCATCGGCGCCTTGTACGGCAAGGCGGCATTGCTGGAGGCAATGCCGCCATACCAGGGCGGTGGCGACATGATCCGCTCGGTTACCTTCGGCCAGACCGATTACAACGACTTGCCGTACAAGTTCGAAGCCGGCACTCCCAACATTGCCGGCGCCATCGGACTGGGCGCCGCCATCGATTACGTCTCGGCTATCGGCCTGGCTGCAATTGCCGCGCATGAACGCGACTTGCTCGACTATGCCAGCAGTCAGGTGGCCGGGATTGCCGGCGTGCGCATCATCGGCACCGCGCGCGAAAAGGCCAGTATCCTGTCTTTCGTCATCGATGGCATTCACCCGCACGATATCGGCACCATTCTCGACCATGATGGCGTGGCGATTCGCGCCGGCCATCACTGTGCAATGCCGCTGATGCAGCGTTTCGGCTTGAACGGCACTGCGCGCGCCTCGTTTGCGCTCTACAACACACGCCAGGAAGTCGATGCGCTGGTGGCCGGTTTGCGCAAGGTCGTGGAGATGTTTCAGCGATGAGCGATTTACGCGAGCTGTATCAGGAAGTGATTTTCGATCACTATCGCAAGCCGCGCAATTACCGTGCGCTGGACTGTGCCAGCCACAAGGCGGAAGGGCACAATCCCTTGTGCGGCGACCGGGTCACGGTTTATCTGGCCATCGCCAACGACGTGATCGAGGATGTGAGCTTTGAAGGCGATGGCTGTGCGATTTCGACTGCTTCAGCGTCCTTGATGACGGAAGCGCTGAAAGGCAGAAAGATTGACGAAGCCCAGCATGTGTTTGCCGATTTTCACCATATGTTGACCGATGCGGAAAACGTAGAACATCCGTCACTCGGGAAGCTCGACGTTCTAGCGGGCGTTCGCGAATTTCCGGCTCGCGTCAAATGTGCAACATTGGCTTGGCATACGCTGCAAGCCGCGTTGAAAAACCAGCAAAAAACGGTAGCCACGGAGGGCAAAATGGATGTGATGATGAGCCTGGATAGTCAGACCGATGCGGAAGCCTTGCTCGAATCGGAAGAGCAATTGCGCGAAGATCTGATAACGATGCTGCGCACGATTTACGACCCGGAGATCCATGTCAATATTTACGATCTCGGGCTGATCTATAAAATTGATATCGATCAGCAACGCAATGTCACGATTGACATGACGCTGACAGCGCCTGCCTGTCCTGTGGCTGGCACATTTCCATCAATCGTCGAGGAACAGTTGACCCAGGTTCCAGGCGTCAACGACGTCCATGTGGAACTGGTATGGGAGCCGCCCTGGAGCATGGATATGCTCACCGACGAGGTTAAGCTGGAACTCGGTTTACTGTAGCAGCCATTGACGATGCCGGACCGGATCAGTGCTGTCTCGCAGGCCGAATTTCCGTTGCGCGCCTGGCGCTCGGTGGCAGGAAGCGAGAAAACACACTTGAAAAACACGCTTGTCATTACTTATTAATCCATCACGCTTCATCAACGAGCATGCCATGACCCATCCTGCTTTTTTTGCGCAAGCACCCGCCATCGTCATGCACGATAGCCTGGCCCAGTTACTCGGTGCAACCGACGACGGCATGCTGACTTATCATTACCTCGATGCGGTGAAGCTCGCCGGCCATTCCTGTCCGACGGTGGCAGGCGCCTGGCTGATGACGCGGCGCGCGTTGCAAGTGCTGTATCCAGAATCGATACCCGAGCGCGGTGCGATTGCCGTCGGTTTTTCTGCTGCGCAGGAAGAAGGCGTCGCTGGCGTCATTGCCAGTGTCGTCGGCCTGGTGAGCGGCGCGGCCGGGCCAGGCGGCTTCAAGGGAATCGGCGGCCAGTTCAGCCGCCAGAATCTGCTGCATTTTTCCGAAGACATTCAGGGTGAAGCCAGGTTCGTACGCACCGACACCGGTGCGACCGTGCACCTTGCCATGCATATGCAGCATGTGGCGGCTGATCCGCGCACCAGTGAACTGTTGCGGGCAAGTTTGGCCGGGCGGGCATCGCCAGAAGAAAAAACCGAGTTTGCCAGCCTGTGGCAACAGCGTGTCCAGCGTATCCTGATTGACCACGCCGAAGATCAGGATATGATTGCAGTACTGGCCTGATTCAGCCGGCATCGCCACGGCATCAGGCATGGCACAATAGCTGTCCGGAATTCATTCTTTAAAAGGGAAAATAAAATGAAATTTGAAACCTTGGCGGTGCATGCCGGTTATTCGCCAGACCCCACGACAAAATCGGCGGCGGTACCGATCTACCAGACGGTCGCGTATGCATTCGACAATGCGCAGCATGGCGCCGACCTGTTCGACTTGAAGGTGCCTGGCAATATCTACACCCGCATCATGAATCCGACCCAGGATGTGCTGGAAAAACGCGTGGCTGCGCTGGAAGGCGGCATTGCCGCACTGGCAGTGGCCTCCGGCATGGCTGCCATTACCTATGCCATCCAGACCATTACCGAAGCGGGCGACAATTTTATCTCGACCAGCCAGTTGTACGGCGGCACCTACAACCTGTTTGCGCATACGCTGCCGCAGATGGGTATCGAGGTCCGCTTTGCCGATGCACGCCAGCCGGAAACTTTTGCGGCGCTGATCGATGCGCGCACCAAGGCAATCTTTTGTGAATCGATTGGCAATCCGCTCGGCAATGTCACCGATATCGGCAAACTGGCCGAGATCGCCCATGC
>JAKFFK010000124.1:0-10751 GCA_036675285.1 Paucimonas sp.
GTCGGCTTCACCGGTTCCATCATTTCGCTATTGATCAGCAAGCCGATGGCGAAATGGTCGACCGGCGCGCAAGTGATCAGTGCGCCTTCCAATTCGACAGAATTCTGGCTGATCGACACCGTTGCCAAACTGGCGCAGAAGGCCGGCATTGCAATGCCGGAAGTGGCGATTTATCAGGGTGAGCCGAACGCATTTGCCACCGGCGCGTTCAAAAATTCCGCGCTGGTCGCAGTCTCGACCGGATTGCTGGAGTCGATGACCAAGGAAGAGGTGGAGGCAGTGCTCGGCCATGAAGTCGCACACGTGGCCAATGGCGACATGGTGACCATGATGCTGATCCAGGGCGTGGTCAATACCTTCGTGGTATTTCTGTCGCGGGTGGTCGGCTATGCGGTCGACCGCGCGCTGTCGCGCGACAACAGTAGCGGCCCGGGTGTTGGTTACATGGTCACGGTGATGGTGTCGCAAATCGTGTTCGGCATTGCCGCATCGATGATCGTCGCCTGGTTCTCGCGTCACCGCGAATTCCGCGCCGATGCCGGCGCCGCCCAGTTGCTGGGCAGCCCGCAGCCGATGATCCATGCGCTGGCGCGCTTGGGCGGGCGCGAGCCGAGCAGCCTGCCGCAGTCGCTGGCGACGCTCGGAATTAATGACAAGCCGGGATTCATGGCCTTGTTTTCCACCCATCCGCCGTTTGAGCAGCGTATCGCGGCCTTGCGCGGCGAACGCTAACCGATACCAATTATTGATGGCGGTGGCGCAAGCTGCCGCCTTCGTCTTTCATGAGCCAATTTTTCCAGATCCATCCCGACAATCCGCAACTGCGGCTGATCAAGCAGGCGGCCCAGATCGTGCACGCCGGCGGCATCGTCGCCTTGCCGACCGATTCCTGCTATGCGCTGGTATGCCATCTGGATGACAAGGATGCGGTGACGCGGCTGCGGCGTATCCGCGGCGTCGATGACAAGCACCATTTGACCCTGCTGTGCCGCGACTTGAGCGAAATCGCGCAGTACGCGCGCATCGACAATAGCCAGTACCGGCTGTTGAAAGCAGCCACGCCCGGCCCGTATACGTTCATCCTGGAAGCCACCAAGGAAGTGCCGCGCCGGGTCAGCCATCCGTCGCGCAAGACGATTGGCCTGCGCGTGCCGGAAAACCCGATTGCCCACGCACTGCTGGCAGAACTGGCGCAACCCTTGCTGGGCACCACGCTGATCCTGCCGCAGGAAGATCTGCCTTTGACCGATCCGGAAACGATACGCGACTTGCTGGAGCGCCAGGTCGAACTGGTGATCGACGGCGGCGCCTGCAGCCTGGAACCGACTTCAGTCATCGATTTGAGCGGGACAGAACCGCTGCTGGTGCGACAAGGCCGCGGCGATGTCGGTATATTCGGCCTGTAAGTCTGGCATGGCCAACAACGATGCCTGCGCAGAAAATATCCGGCAGGCGTTGTCACTTCATCATGTCGCGCTGCACTCGACACGGATGCTGACTTGTTTTGCATTCGATTATCACCGTATTCTCCCTTCAAGCCTGTAACGGGCGTCTGCTAAAATCCTCCTGATGAACGAGCTTATTCAAAACTTTTCCGTCTACGTACTGCCCATCCTGTTCGCCATCACCCTGCATGAAGCCGCGCATGCGTATGCGGCCAAGTATTTCGGTGATTCGACCGCCTATCTGCAGGGACGGATGAGTTTGAATCCGATCCGGCACATCGATCCGATCGGCACGCTGCTGATTCCGATCCTGTTGTATGTCGTCGGCAGTCCTTTCCTGTTTGGCTATGCCAAGCCGGTGCCGGTGGACTGGGGCCGGCTGCGCAACCCCAAGCGCGACATGGCATGGGTCGCGCTGGCTGGACCGGCGGTGAACCTGGTGATGGCATTGATGTGGCTAATACTCTATATGCTACTGCCAGCCATGCAGATCAATGAGCCATTTTTCCTGAAAATGGCGCAAGCCGGCGTCTTGGTGAATCTTGTTATTTTCGCTTTGAACCTGTTTCCGCTGCCGCCGCTGGATGGCGGGCGCATCATGTTCAGCATTCTGCCGAACCAGCTTGCGTACAAATATGGCAAGCTGGAGCCGTATGGGTTTTTCATCCTGCTGGCGCTGCTTTTTCTGCAAGTATTAAAATACTGGATGATACCTGTCATGATTGCGGCAGAAACACTCCTGCACTTCGTGATTTCTCCGTTGACCTTTTTACTGAACTGATACCACGCCTATGTTCCCCGATCGCGTCGTTTCCGGCATGCGCCCCACAGGCGCGCTGCATCTAGGCCACTATCATGGCGCCCTGAAAAACTGGATCAAGATGCAGGCTGAAGTGCCATGCCTGTTCTTTGTCGCCGACTGGCATGCATTGACCACCCATTACGACGATCCAGGCCAGATCGAATCCAGCACCTGGGACATGGTGATCGACTGGCTGGCGGCCGGCGTCGATCCGGCGCAAGCGACCATCTTCATCCAGTCAAAAGTGCCGGAACACGCCGAGCTGCATTTGCTGCTGTCGATGATGACGCCGCTGGGCTGGCTGGAACGAGTGCCGACCTACAAGGATCAGCAGCAAAAGCTGTCGGATCGCGACCTGTCGACCTATGGCTTTCTCGGCTATCCGCTGCTGATGTCGGCCGACGTGCTGCTGTATCGCGCCAGCATGGTGCCGGTCGGCGAAGACCAGATTCCGCACGTTGAAATCACGCGTGAAATCGCGCGCCGCTTTAATCATATGTACGGCAAGGAAGCCGGCTTCGAGCAAAAGGCGCAGGAAGCGGTCAAAAAACTCGGCGGCAAGCAAGCCAAGCTGTATGGCGAGCTGCGCACCGCGTACCAGGAGCAGGGTCACCATGAGGCGCTGGACCAGGCCAAAGTCTTGCTCGACGGCGCCCAGAGCATCAGCGTGATTGACCGGGAACGCCTGTTCGGCTACCTGGCCGGCACCCGCAAGGTGATCCTGCCTGAGCCACAGGTACGATTGACCGAGGCATCGCGCCTGCCGGGCCTTGATGGCCAGAAAATGTCGAAAAGCTATGGCAATGCGATTGCCCTGCGCGAAGATCGTGACTCGGTCACCAAGAAAATGCGCACCATGCCGACCGATCCGGCACGGGTGCGCCGCACTGATCCGGGTGATCCGGAAAAGTGCCCAGTCTGGCAATTGCACAAGGTCTACTCCGATGCGCCGACCAAGGACTGGGTCGTCAAAGGCTGCACTACGGCTGGCATCGGCTGCCTCGAATGCAAGCAGCCGGTGATCGATGCGGTGCTCAAGGAACAGGAGCCGATGCGCGAACGGGCGCAGCGCTACCTGGATGACCCCAAGCTGGTGCGCGCGATCGTCGCCGATGGCTGTGACAAGGCGCGCACACTGGCCCAGGAAACCATGCGCGACGTGCGCGAGGCGATGGGGCTGGGTTATAGCAAGTAAGGCAAGGCGACCGCTCATGTCACAGGAAGGATCGAAATCGGGAGGGCATAGACAGGGAACTGTCGAAGCTGCAGCATGGGTGGCGCGTTTTGCGCCGCTGATTCCGCGCGGCGAGGTGCTTGATCTGGCATGTGGCCATGGCCGCCACAGCCGTTTACTGGCGGCACTGGGCCATCAGGTAACGGCGGTGGACCGTGATGCCGACGCACTGGCAGGCCTTGCCCAACCCGGCATTGCTGTCCAACAGCGGGATCTGGAAACCGGTAGCACAGATGCCTGGCCATTTGCGCCGGATCGCTTTGCCGGAATTGTGGTGGTCAATTATCTGCATCGGCCGCTGTTTGGCGCGATACTGGCGAGCCTGCGTCCGGGCGGCGTGCTGATTTACGAGACTTTTGTGCAGGGTAATGAACGTTTCGGCAAGCCGTCGAATCCAGATTTTTTGCTGAAATCCGGCGAATTGCTGGAAGTCGTACGTACCGGACTAGCCCAGCCATTCCAGGTGATCGCCTTTGAAAACGGCTATGTCGATACGCCGAAGCCGGCCATGCTGCAGCGGATTTGCGCCGTCAAGCCAGGTGGCCTGACCGGCTCCGGCGCAGTGTTGTACCGGCTTGACCCGATTTAGTCGGGTTTGGCAGCCTGAACTGCCCCACGATGACAGCCTATCCGCTACAATCTTAGCTTTCAATTTTCCGTTTCATTAATTCACTATGATTCAGGGCAGCATAGTAGCGATCGTCACACCCATGCATGCAGACGGCAGTCTGGATATGCCGGGCTTGCGTAACTTGATTGACTGGCATATCGCCGAAGGCACGGATGGCATTGTCATTGTCGGCACCACCGGCGAATCGCCTACCGTGTCGGTAGACGAGCATTGCGAGCTGATCAAGGTGACGGTTGAACATACGGCAAAACGGGTTCCGGTCATTGCCGGCACCGGTGGCAACTCGACCGCCGAAGCGATCGAACTGACGCATTTCGCCAAAAAAGTCGGTGCAGACGCCTCCCTGCAGGTGGTGCCTTACTACAATCGCCCAACCCAGGAAGGCATGTACCAGCATTTCAAAAAAATCGCCGAGGCAGTTGATTTGCCGGTGATTTTATATAACGTCCCGGGGCGCACAGTGGCCGACATGGCCAATGAAACCATTGTCCGCCTGGCACAGGTAGCCGGCATCATCGGCGTCAAGGATGCGACCGGTAATCTGGCCCGTGGCACCGATCTGATGCGTCAGGTGCCAACATCGTTTGCCGTCTATTCCGGCGACGATGCGACGGCGATGGCGCTGATGTTCTGTGGCGGCAAGGGCAATATCTCCGTGACCGCCAATGTGGCGCCACGCGCCATGCATGAGTTGTGCGCGGCCGCCATGGCCGGCGAACTGGCAACTGCAATCGAGATCAATAATCGTCTTTTGCCTTTGCATAACAAACTCTTCGTGGAACCGAATCCTGTGCCAGTCAAATGGGCCCTGGAACAGATGGGGAAAATTCCTTCCGGCATCCGCTTGCCGCTGGTGCCGATGGCATCCGAATATCACGAAACTGTCCGCAAGGCATTACGCGAAGCAGCTGTATTACAATAGGCGCTTGGCCTGACGGCTGCTTTTTGACCTGACCCGGTTATCTAACCTGTATCGATATGACTATTTGCAATAATTTTTTCCCGCTGCACGCTTCCGTTTTCACCCGTACGCTATTGAGCGCCGCACTCCTGACCGGTATGGTGGGATGCAGCGGTTCACTCAGTTCGATGCTGGAGCCGGACCGGGTGGATTACAAGAGTGCTGGCAAGGCCCCGGTGAAATCGCTGGATGTGCCGCCTAATCTGACCCAGTTGCAAAAGGAAAATCGTTACGCGGTGCAAGACAATAACCGCGGAACGGCCACTGCATCTGGGTTCAGCCTGCAGCAGCAAGGTGCCAGCACGGCAACGGCAGGTTCAACTACCAAGGTGGCGCCTGCTGCAGTAGCCGACATGCGGGTCGAGCGTGCCGGCGACCAGCGCTGGCTGGTAGCCAAGCAGTCACCGGAAGTGTTGTGGCCGCAGATCAAGGATTTTTGGCAAGAATCGGGTTTCCTGATTAATCTAGAATTACCGGAATCCGGCATCATGGAAACCGATTGGGCGGAAAGCCGCTTGAAGGTTCCCCAAGGGAATATCCGGAGTTTCCTGGGCAAGACGCTCGACTCGATTTACGATACCGGCTTGCGTGACAAATTCCGTACCCGTCTGGAACGCGCGCCCGATGGCTCGACCGAGATTTATATCAGCCACCGTGGCGCTGAAGAAGTATTCACCGGCACTGGCACTGCCGGCTCCGGCAAGGATTCGACCATGTGGACGACCCGCGCCTCGGATCCGGAACTGGAAGCGCAACTCCTGACCCAGTTGATGACCAGGCTGGGTGCAGAAGAAGTCAAGGCCAAGTCGATTGTCGCCAATGCCTCGCCGATCCAGGCACGGGCCAGACTGGTCAAGGGAGCCGATCGTTCTTACGTTGAAGCCAATGAAAGCTTTGACCGTGCATGGCGCAGGGTCGGTCTGGCGCTGGATCGCGTCGGCTTTACCGTCGAGGACCGCGACCGCTCGCAAGGCGTGTATTTTGTGCGCTACATCGACCAGGAACGCGATGCCCAAAACAAGGCTGCGTCAGAAAAAGGCTTTTTCTCGAAAATATTCTCGTTCGGATCGAAGGATGATGCCAAGTCGGCGCAGCGCTATCGGGTATCGGTCAAGCAGGCCGGCGCAAACAGCCAGATCGAAGTCTTGAATGCTGAAGGACGTCCCGATACATCGGCGACTGCCGGCAGAATTCTGTCCTTGCTGAGCGAGCAACTGAAATAATCGGCTCTTGTTATTTTGAGCGATGCATCCTGGGTAAAGTCGATCATTGAAGTTCGCTAGTCTTGGCAGTGGCAGTGATGGCAACGCGCTACTGATTTCCGCTGCAACCGGTGCTTCCCGCACCACCGTCATGCTTGATTGCGGTTTCGCGATTCGCGAAACCGAGCGGCGCCTGGCCCGTCTGGGCATGGTGCCGGCCGATCTGGCCGGGATCCTGGTCACGCATGAACACCAGGATCACGTTGGCGGGGTCTTCAAATTTGCCCGGCGCCACGGCGTGCCGGTGTGGCTCAGTTACGGCACCTTCCAGGCAGTGCGTGGCGACTGTAAGGACGTTCTCTTGCATTTCTGCCGCGATGGCGATCGCCTAGCCATCGGCGACCTGGAAATCCTGCCGTATACCGTGCCACATGACGCACGCGAACCGATTCAATATTGTGTCACCGATGGTCACCGGAAGTTGGGCGTATTGACCGATGCCGGCCAAGCGACGCCGCACATGGTGCAGGCACTAGGCGGTTGCGATGCCTTGATGTTGGAATGCAATCATGACCGGCAGATGCTGGCTGATTCGAACTATCCGCCATCCTTAAAAAAGCGCATTGGCGGCGCGTACGGACACTTGTCGAATCAAACATCGGCTGAAATTCTGGCGGCAATTGACCGAATGCGGCTCAAGACGGTAGTCGGTGCGCATTTGAGCAAGCAAAACAATACGCCGGCGCTGGCCTTGCAAGCCTTGGCATCAGTTGTGGACAGCGCATCGATTGAGGTCGTGATTGCGTGTCAGGAAGAAGGGTTTGACTGGATAACGCTGCAGGATTGATCAGCAAGCGCAGGATACAACAAGCAGGATACAAAAAAGCCGACTCGGAGGTCGGCTTTTATTCTTGCGTGTAGCTAATTACTTGGTTTCAGCAACGGTCGTGGTCGTGGTATCGCCAACGGTCGTTGTGGTTTCTGCGGCCAGAGTAGTGGTGGTTTCTGCAGCCAGAGTGGTGGTGGTCACTTCAGCTGGAGCAATGGTGGTGTTTTCAGCAGGAGCAGCGGCTTCTTCTTTGCCGCAAGCAGCCAGAGCCAGAGCCAACAGGGAAGCGATGAACAGACTTTTTTTCATGATTTTCCTTCAAAATTGAATAAATTTGCGATGAATAACTACCGGTAATTATCGCTCTTTAGGGCGCTTTCGCAGGCTTACAGACCGAATGGTGCAGTGCGACACAACGAAACCTCCTAACTCGATATTATAGCGGGTTTTTTTTGATAAAAACAAAACACCTTTCTTTTTAGTAACTAATTGTTTGTAGATGTACAACATTTTTATCAAATCATTCTTTTGTTGTGCCAGATCAAAGAGCTAAAAATTCAGTTTGCTTTTTGCCGCGCAACTCAAAAACCGGTTTCAAAGGAATTCCAGCCAGCCATCCTGATGCCAGAGGTGTAGCGTTTCCAGAACGTCCGGCGAAGCCTTTGCTACGCTTTCGCCATCGAGCTGGCGCATATTGGCTAGTGTAATCAAGGCAGGTTTGTCGGCTCGACCGGCTGCAAATGATTCGCCGTTGATGAACAGGTGTTTTCCGCGGTACAGCATGTGCGTCTTGCGCGAAAGCTTGATGCCGCGCTTGCATGCAGTTTTGATGAATCGGTCGAGATTAATCGGACGCGGCGGCGCATCAAAATACACGTTCGCCTTAGGCTCGGTTAAATACTCGCCTAAAAAAATCGTCATGTCATCGTCGGTAATGCGGATTTTCTGCAGCTGATGCGTGATGGTTGCCAGCATTGCCGGACTGATTTCTGCCGGCTGGCGGGTCGGCTGCAAATCCGGATCGGCGTAACGGCCGGGCAGGCTGACGGTTTCCGCCATGAATTGTAAAAATGCTTCGCCGAGCTCTTGATAGGATGGCGCCCGAAAGCCGACTGAATAAGTCATGCATGCATGATCGAGCGCCACGCCGTCATGGGCATAGTGTGGAGGAAGGTAGAGCATGTCGCCCGGCTCCAGCACGAATTCCTGCTCCGGTTTGAAATTTTGCAGGATTTTCAGCGGCATGCCGTCGACCAGCGTCAAGTCTTTTTGCGCACTGATCTGCCATTGCCGTCGTCCTTGGGCTTGCAACAAAAAGACATCGTACGAATCAAAATGCGGACCGACACCGCCGCCATCGGATGCATAGCTGATCATCAAATCATCCAGGCGGGCATCCGGCAGGAAGTTGAATTGCCTCAATAAACTATCGGCCGCATCCAGATGCAAATTGACGCCTTGCACCAGCATGGTCCAGTTTTTTTTCGTAAGGGGCGGCAGGCTATCCAAAGGGCCATGCGCCATTTCCCAGCGCTGGTTGAAGTGGGTGATCAGCCGCGATTCCACATCGTCTTGTCTGGCCAATGCACACAGGGCATCGGCATCGAGCAAGGGCTTGAACCCTGGAATTGCCTGGCGAATCAGGAGCGGTTTTTTGTGCCAGTAATCGCGCAGGAATTGTGCCGGCGTCAGCGCGCCGAATAATGAGGGTTTTTTCATTGCGCCATTATATCGTCATGCGTATGCTGATCCTGCATCGCGATGCAGTCTGCATGACTTGATTGGACGCTGGCTTGGTATAATCTTATGGATTACTCAATGAAAGGATCGACGATGAAGATTGCCAAAAATACGGTAGTGACCTTGAACTACAAATTATCAGATGCGCAAGGCAATCTGATCGAGGAAAGCCGCGAGCCAATGGTGTATCTGCACGGCGGCTATCAAAACACCCTGCCAAAAATCGAGGAAGCGCTGGAAGGCAAGGAAACCGGATTCGAAACCATACTTCATGTCGAACCTGAAGATGCATTTGGCGAATACGATGCGGAACTGGTCAAGATCGAGCCGCGCAACCGGCTGCCGACGCCGCTGGAAGTCGGCATGCAGTTCGAGGGCACGCCCGATGAAACCGATGAGGGGCAGGATGCGCTGATTTTCACCGTCACCGATATCGCTGATGACAAGGTAGTTCTGGACGGCAATCATCCTTTGGCCGGTATCGCATTGCGGTTTGACTTGAATGTCACTGAAGTCCGTGTCGCAAGCGATGAAGAAGTCGCGCATGGCCATGTGCATGGCGCACACGGTCATCATCATGACGAGGGCGACGAAGACGATCAATACCGCAGCCTGCCGGTACACTAATGTCTTGCAGCGCTGGTGCGGCGTAACGCCGCACGCTTGGTCCTGGGTTCGCGCTCCAGGACCAAGATCTGGTTCGGCTGCCTTATTTTGACGAGGAAGCGGATTTTTCCTTAGCGCCGGCACTGACGCTGAACAGGTCGCCACGCTGTGGCGATACCTGCAAATTTATCCAGCCGGATTCCACTGGCAAGTCCCCGAGATTGCCCTTCCAGCGAATGGTGGCAAGCGCTGGTTTTCCAGCATGCGGCGGCCGGTTATGGATCAACAAGATCTTCCCCGGAAACTTGGCGGCCAGCGTCGTGAGCTGCTGACGCACTTCTCTGAAGCCGTCGCGCGGGTTGCGTTGGTTCGGCGGGGTGAGCGGACTGCCGTCGCAGAAAATCACAATACCATGATGTTTTTTGCGCTTTGCATACATGGTAATGCGCTGCAGCCAGTCGCGATTGGCCACTAGACGGTCTTCAAATTCACTGTTGCGTCCGGCGGCGGTCAGATAGCGGTTATTGTCGGCGGGCAGATTGAGTGTGGCAAACATGATGCCGCCGATTTCCCAGCGGGTATTTTCCGCATAGGCCCGAAACTTTGCATTGGTGGATTGGCGAATCAGCGGGATCTTGCTTGCGCCAAAAGACATGTCATCGGCAAAAAACAGTTCGCGCAAGCGGTTCAGGCGCTCCAGCGCTGCCGATTTGCCGTTACGGTAGCTGCAATCGCTCCAGTCGCTGCCGGCCAGCGACACGACGACCCCGTTTTTTGCACGGCTCAACAAGTTTCGGCGCTGTTCATAGATCTCATCGCTGCAAGGTTCTATTGCCGACTTCAGGCCGCCGACCACCACAAAGGCCAGGTTTTCCCGGTCCATTTCCGTCAGCGCCTGGCGCAGATCGGATTCATCGGCCAGCGCATCGCCAAAAGGATGGGCAATGAAGCCGAAGGCAAATCCGCTGTCTGCGGCAAAGGCAGCCTGCGGTAGCGTCAGCCAGGTCAGCACCAGACAGGCCGACAGCCATGAGAAAAGCATTTTTTTCATGCGGATCGCTCGGCCAATTGCTTGAGCCGGTACAACGCTTCCAGGGCTTCGCGCGGCGTCAACGCATCCGGTTCGATGGTCTGCATGGCTTCCAGCAGTGCGGCGGCATGCGGGCTTTCCTGCTCCACATCTGCGTCGCTGGATGTATCCGGTTCGGTTCGCGCACTGGTAAACAAGTCGAACTGGGGCGTGGACTGGATCGAATGCGCTTCCAGCACCGCCAGATGCCTGCGCGCGGCGCGGATCACCG
>JAKFFK010000249.1:0-1686 GCA_036675285.1 Paucimonas sp.
CCAGCAAACCTTCGGCTGCCATGGTTGCGCGCCAGCCAAACGCAGCGCCCAGATAGCTGCCGGCCGGCATGCCGACCACGCTGGCGATCGACCAGCCAAGCGCAGCCAAGCCGATGGCGCGACCGCGTTCCTGTGGCGGCACCAGCAAGCCGGCGGTGGCCACCGCCTGCGCGGTGAAAACGGCAGCGCCAAGCGCAGTGACCATGCGGATGGCAAGCAGGCTGGCATAGTTCGGCGCCAACGCCGACAGCAAGTGGGTGAGCGCATACAAAGCCAGCGCCGCAGTCAGCAGCATGCGCCGGTCGAGCATGCTGGTCCAGCCCGCCAGCAGCGGCCCGGTAATGCATATGACCAGCGCGAATGCCGAGATCAGCATGCCGATTTGCGCCGGCGTACTGGCCAGGCCAAGCGCCAATTCATGCAGCATGCCCGGCATGATCAACACGCCGGTACCAATTGCAAAATTACCCAGCGTGAGAGACCACAGTCTGGAACGCATCTTTTCTCCATCTTGAAAGCTGACGCCAGTGTAAACAAAGTGGCGACATCCTGCTGTTGATGGCGTCGTTACCAGCGACAAGCCAGCGCAGTTCAGCCTGGCGGCGTTTCTGGAAGGCGGCCCGATGCGTGCCATGTGGCGAAATCGACAAGCGCCTGAAATGCCTGATGCAGATTACTTTCGTGGTTTTCCTTGGTAATAAAGCCAATATGCGGCGTTGCAAGCACATTTTCCATGCTCAGCAGGCTGGCGTCGCTCGCCAGTGGCGCCTCATCCAGCACATCCAGTGCGGCAGCGCCCGGACGGCCGTGTGCCAGGGCGGCGTGTAATGCGCCGGGCGCGATTAGTGCTGCGTGGCTGGTATTGACCAGCAGCGCCGTATTTTTCATTGTCGCCAGGTCGCTGGCGGTGATGCGGGCGCGGGTGGTCTCGGACAGGCGCAGATGCAGCGACACGACATCGGCTTGTTTAAGGAATGCGCTTCTGGATGCGGCGTTTGCAAAGCCATCCCGGGTGGCTGACGCCATGCCGGCTGCGCTGCCCCAGACCACAACCCGCATCCCGAAGGCCCGACCATAAGCGGCAACCAGTTGGCCGACCCGGCCATAGCCCCAGATGCCGAGCGTCTTGCCGCGCAGGGTCGCGCCGACGGTATTGCGCTCAGGATTCAAGGAGCTGGTCTGCCATGCGCCTGCACGCAAATGCCCGGCATAGTCGACAATTCTGCGCTGGGCTGCCAGGATCAGCGCCCAAGTCAATTCCGCCGCCGCCACCGGATCGTTGTCGCAAATCTTGACGACAATGCCGCGTTCGGCTGCGGCAGCCGTATCAATCGGGGGCACGCTCCCGCCGATATATGCCAGGAATTTCAAATTGGGCAATTTATTGATCAATTGCCTGGAAACAGGCGTGTGATCCCCAATTAATATCAATGCATCAAATGTGGCCAGACGAATACTGAGCTGTCCCAAGCCGCGCGCAGAATTGGTGAACACTTTGACTTGATGGCCCTCCAATAAAGAGAAGCAGTCAAGTTGGCGGATGCAATCCTGATAATCGTCAAGAATGGCAATTTTCATGGAAATTAACAAAAGTTATTGAATTTTCGTAACAAAATAACGTGTCTGGTGGAAATGCGAATAGTTGACTACAAAACTCAACTAATTTTTACTACATTTTTGACTCAA
>JAKFFK010000110.1:0-10692 GCA_036675285.1 Paucimonas sp.
GCCAGCAGCGTCCATGGCAGGTGCAATTGCATGCTCCAGTGGAACGATTGCGGATTGACGACAAATACTAGAATCAGACTGATGGCAAATCCCAGCACAAAACCGGCAACAATGCCAATGCCGGTCAACAAGCTGCCTTCGATCGCCAGGATGCCGAGCACTTGCTGGCGGGTGACGCCGATATGGCGCAGCATGCCGAATTCCTGGGCACGCGCCAGCGTTTGCCCGGAAAAAGTGGTGGCCACACCGAACAGGCCGATCAGCACCGCGACAGCTTCCAGCAGATAGGTGACGGCGAAGCTGCGGTCGAAAATCGCCAGGCTTTCAGTACGGATTTCGCCGGGTTCGGCATACTCCAGTGCCGCGCCGAACGGCAGCTGCTTCAATCGATTGACGACGTCGGTGGCGCTGGCATTGGTTTCAAGCCAGAGCGCGGCGTCATCGGCCTGGCGGTCGCCGGTCAGGCGCCGGTAATCGGATTGGCGTATCTGAATCGCGCCGAACTGGCGCACATAGTCGCGCCAGATACCGGCCACCATACAGTCTTGCAAGCGGCCACCCACCGGCAGCCGGATGCGCTGGCCGGGCTGGTAGCCGTACAGGTCGACCATGGCTTCCGATACCCAGACTGGGATAGCGTCCGGCGCAATTGGTGTGGCGGGCAAGCTGCCTTCCACCAGCGGCAGCGAGCGGCCCGGATCGCCAAGATCGATCGGGCGCGCAATTAGCGCCACCGTCGGCCGGCTCGGGTCCAGCGACAGTTGCGTTATGCGCAGAAAATCTGCGCGGGCAATACCGGGCACTGCCGCGATCGCAGCTTGCGCTTCCTGATCAAGCGTCGCGGTATTGCCGGCCGCAGCGGCTTGAACATACAGGTCGGCAGGCAATACCTGCAGCAGCCAGTCATCGACCGAGACCCGAAAACTGGCCACCATGATCGCCATGGCCACCATCAGGCTGAAGCTCGACAGCACGCCGCCCAGCGCAATCGAGGCTTGGTTCGGCGCATTGGCCAGACGCGCCAGGCTGAGCGTGGCCAGCGCGCCGGCATCAGTTTTTGCCGCCAGCACTGACAGAAAAGAAAATAGCAGCGCCGTCAGGCGCGGCATCAGCGCAATGCCGCCAATCAGCAGCAGCGCCACCGCCAGATAGCCGAACACCGGCAGATTGAAGAGCGGCGGCAATTGCGTAAAGACAGCGCCGCTGGCCAGGCAGGCCAGCGCCGGCCACGGCTGGGCCACCCGGGCCAGCGCCACATCCTCGCTGCCAGGCTTCAGGGCATGCGCCGGCTGGGCACACGCCGCTTCCCAGGCAGGGCTGGCGCTGCCCAGCACGGCAACGCCCGCGCCCAGCAAGAAAAACACCAGAGCAGCCACCGGGGCAAAGTGCACACTTGGCTGCACGCCGGGGAAATAACCGCCACCCAGGTCGCTGCCGAAAAAATGCAGCGCCGCTGCCGCTGTCGCATATCCGCCGGCCAGGCCGAGCAGCGAGCCAAGCATGCCCAGGATGCCGCCTTCGGCCAATAGCTGCAGCAGCAACTGGCGGCGCGTGACGCCGACCACCCGCAACAGCGCCAGCTGGCTGCGGCGCCGGATCACCGATTGCGCCTGGGTGGAAAATACCAGGAAGGCGCCGGTGAACAAGGCCACCAGCGCCAGTACATTCAAGTTGACCCGGTAGGCGCGCGACATGTTGGCGGTGCGGGTTTCCTGGTCGCGGGTTTCCGTGACGATCGCCTGGCCCTGCAACTGTCGCGCCAGTTGTTGTTTGAAAGTTTCCCGGTTGACGCCGGTTTTCAGCTTCAGATCGATGCGCGACAGCTGGCCGATGTGCCCGAAGCGCCACTGCAGCGCGCCGATGTCCATGACGGCGATGCGCTGACCGGCGCGCGCGCCTTGCAGGCTGCCGGCCACGCGCAGCGTGTTGGTCCGGGTGCCGGTACGAAACTGCACATGGTCGCCTGGTCCGACTTGCAGCCATTGCAGCGCCGCTGGCGACAGGAAAATGGCGTCGTCGGCCAGCATGTCGAATGACTGGTTTTCGCCGCTCGAGTCAGCCTTGCCGATCAAGTCGGGGGTGACCGATGTGGCGCGAAAGACATCGATGCCGAGAATTTTCAAGGGCTTGTCCTGGCCGGGCAGCGCGGCGTCGAGTTCCAGCACTGGACTGGCAAGCGCCATTGCGGCATCCATTGCCAGCGTCGGGTAGAGCGATTCATCGAGCCAGGTTTGCGTGCCGCGTACCTGCAGGTCAGCCTGGCCAGACAGGCTCTTGACCGCAGCCGAAAATTCATTGAAGGCAGCAGCGTTGATCAGGTGGATCGCAAAGCCGAGCGCCACACCTAGGGCAATCGCTGTGATCGCGACCAGCGAGCGCACCGGATGGGCACGCCACTCGCCGGCCAATAGCCAGCGCCGCAACTGGTGCAGTGAAGAGGGATGGTCAAGGGAAACCATGCTAGACCGGGTGCAGGCCGTCGCGGGTCAGCACCAGTATCCGGTCGGCAGTCGCCGCCGCTGCTGCCGAGTGCGTCACCAGAATCGCGGATGCGCGGTTGGCCTTGATTTCGCCGCGCAGCAATGACAGGATATCGTGCGCAGTATCCGGATCCAGGTTGCCGGTCGGCTCGTCAGCCAGCAACAGTTTCGGGCGATGTACCAGTGCGCGGGCAATCGCGACACGCTGCAATTCGCCGCCCGATAAATGTCGCGGGAAATCATTGCCGCGGCCTTGCAGGCCGACCGCGTCCAGCATGGCGGCGGCGCGCCCGATTGCCAGCCCATTGAGCAGCAGCGGCAGCGCGACATTTTGTAGCAGCGTCAAATGCGGCAATACATGAAATGCCTGGAAGATGAAACCGAATTTTTCACGCCGCAAGCGCGTGGCGGCATCGTCGTCGAGTGAGGACATGGCTACGCTATCGATCAGGATATCGCCGGCATCCGGCGTATCCAGTCCGGCGACCAGGTTCAGCAGCGTCGATTTGCCGACCCCCGAGTCGCCCATGATCGCCACATATTCACCCGCGCCGAGTTGATAAGACAAATTGGCCAGCACCTGGCGCCGGTTTGCAAAAGATTTGCTCAGATGGCGCAATTCCAGCATGGCGGCTACCGGGTCATCGCGCGGCGCAGCGCAAAACTGAGCGCATCGACTGCTGCCACCAGCAATAGCATGGCAATGATCACGCTGGCAGCGGATTGCATCTGGAACAGCGACAAATGATACTTCAGCATTTGTCCAAGGCCGCCGGCACCGACCACACCGAGAATGGCGGCGGCGCGAATATTGTTTTCCCAGCGGTAGAGCGTGTAGGACATGATCTGCGGCATGGCCTGCGGCAAGGCCGCATACAGGAAGGCCGCCGCCGGCCTGACGCCGTTGGCGCGCAGGCTCGATTCCGGCAGGGGCGGAATGTTTTCCATCGCATCGGCAAACAGGCGTCCCAATACGCCGGTGGTGTGGGCGGCCAGCGCCAGCGTGCCGGCAAACGGGCCTAGCCCGGCGGCGATCAGCAGGATCGATGCCCATACCAGTTCCGGCACGGACCGCAGAAAATTCAGGATCATCCGGATTGTCACGCGCGGCGCGGACCCGAAGCGCCCGGCGGCCGGCAATGCCAGCACCAGGCCGGCCACTGCGGCAATCAGGGTCCCAAGAGCCGACATGGCCAGCGTCTCCAGCGTGGCGAACCATACTTTGCGTAAAAACGCCGGTGCCAGCTCCGGCGGCGCAAAGCCGCGCAGGAATTCACCGGTAGTACGCACGGCATCGGCGCCAAACAAGTCCGCCCATTTCAATGGCAGTGTGGCGAAACTTGCCATGATCAGCAACAGAATGCCGGCAAGCAGAACCAGTGTCGACCAGTCTTTTTTGGGTGGCGCCGGCGGTAACAATTTCAATGTGTCTGCACTCATCCGAGTCTCCGGCGCAAGTGCTTGCTGACGCCGTCGGCGCACGCAACCAGCAAGACAAAGATGATCAGCATGCTGGCTACTTCGCCACCGGCCAGCATTTTCATCGATTCATCCATTCGTTGTCCAAGTCCGCCGGCGCCGACGAAGCCCATCACGATCGAACCGCGAATCGCGCATTCCCAGCGGTAGATCGTATACGACACCAGTTCCGAAGCGGCTTCCGGCAGTGTGCCGTACAGCAGCGCAGTCAGGCGTCCGCTACCGCTTTTGAGCAGGGCCTGGGTGGCGTGGGCATCGGATGACTCGAGAATTTCGGCATAGACCTTGCCGAGCATGCCGCAATAGGTCAGTGCAATCGCCAAAACGCCGGCGGTGGGCCCGAGGCCGACGATGCGCACGAACAGCAATGCCCATACCAGTTCCGGCACGCTGCGCAAGCCCACCAGCAGCCAGCGCGCGCACTGCCGCACCAGACGCGACGCCGGATGGATACGCCCGGTGCCGAGGCGTGAAATCGACATCTGCTCATTGACAATCAGAGTCAGCGGTATGGCGGCCAGAATCGCCAGACTCAAACCGGCAGTCGCCATCGCCACGGTTTGCCAGGTGGCTGCGGCGACCAGCAGCAGAAATTCCGATGAATGTTCAGGAGGAAAAAATGCGGTCAAAAAACGCCATGTTGCGTTCAGGCTTTGCGCGTCGACCAATGCCCACGGCTTGAATTCGCTGATCACCAACATCGGCCATAGCAAGACCAGACCAATGATCAAGCCGATGATCCGGCCGCGCCAAGCCGGATCGGTATGCGGTACGCTGCTGGCAGTCACGGTCGGCATCAGAAGCAGCGGGTCAGCGTTGCAGGGGATTGCAATTCGGTATCGGTCGGTTCACTGTCTGCATGTAATGGCGAGGTGGTATGGCGGTACAGCGCGGCAATCATGGCATCGGTAACATTGTCGCGTGCCGCATCAAACACGATCTGGCCGTCGCGCAAGCCGACGATGCGTGGAAAATACTGGCGCGCCAGTTCGACCTGATGCAGGCTGCACACCATGGCAGCATTGCGCGCGCGCGCTTCCTGCTGCAATACGGTGAGCGTCTGCTGCGCCAACGTCGGGTCGAGCGCCGACAATGGCTCGTCGACCAGCAAGGCTTCCGCGCTCGATACCAGCAGGCGCGCCATGCCGCAGCGCTGCCGCTCGCCGCCCGACAGGCGGTCGACCCGGGAATACAGCTTGTCTTGCAAATGAAAGCGCACCAGTGCATCAAAGGCCGCCTGCGGGTCGGTCGGCCGGATCAGTGATGCGACCGCCTGGGTCAGGCTCCAGTGGGGCAGACGTCCGGCCAGCACTGCCGTGACTACCCGCTGGCGCGGCGGCAACGGCGGCGTTTGCGGCGCCAGGAATAGTCGCCGGCGCAACGCGTGGCGTTGTGCATTGGGAAGGTTCCAGGGCGACTGCCCGAACACCTGCAATTCGCCTGTATCGGGACGGTGCGCGCAGGCCAGCGTATGCAGCAGCGTGGTCTTGCCGGCCCCGGATGGCCCGATCAACGCGACTTGCTCGCCTTGGGCAATCGACAAGGTAAGCTCGCGCAGCGCATATGCAGCGCCGGTTGCGCCGACATGCCGCACTGACAGCTTGTTCAAGGAAAAAACCATGGCGTAGTCTCTGCCCGCAAGCGCCACGCTGAATCGCTGCATGGCGCTTGCGGGCGCTATCCTTATTTCAGCAAGCCGGCATTTTGCGCTGCAGCTTCGATGGCTTTGTAGTTTTCAGCCTTGGTCGGGATAAAACGGGTGGCACGCTGCAGTTCCAGCACTTCCTTGCCTTGCGGATTGTTCTTGTCCAGCGCCAGGAAGGCATCGGTCAGTTTTTTTCGCAATGCCGGATTCATGTCGGAACGCACGGTCCAGTTATAGTCGTAATAGCCGGGTGTGGTGTAGAACACCCGAACCAGATTCGGGTCGACCTTGTTTTGCGACACCAGCTTTTCCCATACCGAAATATTCAATGCGCCGGCATCGACCTTGCCGCCGGAAACTGCCGCAACGGTGGCATCATGCGCGCCGGAAAAGGCAACCCGCTTCATGTCGGTATCCGGATTGACTTTCGCGCCGAGCAGGAAGGAACGCGGCATCAGGTGACCGGAGGTGGACGATTCGGAACCGAAGGCAAATGTCTTGTCTTTCAAGTCTTCCAGCTTGTTGATGTCTTTTTTGGTGGTGATGAATACCGACTTGAATTTTTCATCTTCTTCGCGCTGCACGATCGGAATTACCTTGCCGTTGCTGCGCACATTGGCTTGCACGAATGTGAAACCGCCAAACCAGACCATGTCGAGCTTGTTGTTCAACAAGCCTTCAACCGATGCCGCATAGTCGGTGACTGGCGTGAACTCGACTTTCATGCCGGTTTTCTGTTCCAGATATTCGCCCAGCGGCTTGAACTTGCGCTGCAGTTCGGTCGGCGCCTCGTCCGGGATTGCCGAGACTCGCAACACTTGTTGAGCATGGGCAAGGCTGCCGGCAAATACCGTGCTGCAGGCCAGCGCCAATGTCAAGATCAGTCTGTTGCCGGGGAATGCTGCGAGTTTGAGCATGGTAAGCTTTCTTATATCTGTAAGAGTTGAAAAGAAGCGCGCTCGACGATTGATGAGCGTTTGTGTCGTCTCAACTAGTGGAAAAAATAATCGACTATGATAGCTAAAATTGCCATCTGTTGCTGCGGGAATTCTCTCGCCATCTCTTTGACTGCGTCTTATGCCGAGTAAACCTGGCCATTTTCAGGCCGGATTCATTCAAGCCTATCATCCGGATGACGCCGCCATCCGGGCGGAGCTTACCGCCAGTTTGCAGGCTGCACAGGCGCATGTCTCGCCGAAATACCTGTACAACCCGCTGGGCTCTAAACTGTTCGAGGCAATTTGCGAATTGCCGGAATATTATCCGACCCGTACTGAAGCGGCGATCTTTAAAGCCCATCTGGCGGAAATAGCGGCGTCAACCGGGCGCGACATCACCCTGATCGATCTTGGCGCCGGCAACTGCGCCAAGGCTGCCAGCCTGTTTGGCGCATTGCAGCCGAGCCAGTATGTGCCGGTCGATATTTCGGTCGAATTCCTGCGCGACGCAGTGGGGCTGTTGCGTCAGCGTTATCCGGAAATTGTCATGACCGGCGTTGGCCTGGATTTTTCACGCTCGCTGGCCTTGCCTGATGTAATCAGCAGCGAGCGACGTCTGTTTTTCTATCCCGGCTCATCGATTGGAAATTTCACACCGGAAGAGGCGCTCGGCTTTTTGCGACGGCTGCGTGAAACCTGCAGTGGTGGTGGCTTGCTGATCGGCGTCGACTTGCTCAAGGAAAAACACCTGCTTGATGCCGCCTATGACGATGCGCTGGGCGTGACGGCGGCCTTCAATCTGAATTTGTTGCAGCACCTGAACAACTTGCTGGGCGCCGATTTCAACGTGCGTGAATGGCGGCATCGCGGTTTCTTTCATGCCGGACAAAGCCGCATTGAAATGCACCTGGAAGCAAGATGTAATCTGAACGTAGCCTGGCAGGGAGGGAAGCGCCACTTTGCCGAGGGCGAACGCATCCATACTGAGAACAGTTACAAGTACACCCGCGAAGGCTTCCTGGCCCTGCTGGAACAGGCCGGTTTCAGCCATGCGCGGGTCTGGACCGACGCGCGCGACTGGTTCATGGTGTGTCATGCGCGCGCACTTTGATCAAGCATACTGAGTCAGGCAAGTGACCATGAATACGCAAACTGAAGCGCATTTCCTGTCCGGCACCGAAGCATTGTCGCAGCATTACTTCAGTGTCAGGGCGCGTTCAATGGTGCTGTGCGAGCCGCTGTCCGATGAAGATTGCTGTGCGCAGTCGATGCCCGACGCCAGTCCGATCAAATGGCATCTGGCGCATACGAGCTGGTTTTTCGAAACCTTCGTGCTGGAACGGTTCGAGCGCAATTTTCATGCCTTTCATCCGCAATTCCGGATGCTGTTCAATTCCTATTACAACGGCATCGGCGCCAGGCATGCGCGCCCGCAGCGTGGTCTGCTGACCCGGCCGCCGCTGGCGCAGGTGCTCGATTACCGCCGCAATGTCGATGCACGCATGCTGGCCCTGATCGGCGACAGTGGACTTGCCAGGGAACTGGCGCCGCTGGTTGAACTGGGCTTGCATCATGAGCAGCAACACCAGGAATTGATGCTCACCGATATCAAGCATCTGCTGGCGCAAAATCCGCTGCAGCCCGCATATAGCCAAAAGCCGCCGACCGACAGCCGGAACTCCTTGCCGCTCGACTGGCTGGCTTATGACGCAGGCGTGGTCGAGATCGGCCATGCCGGCAGCGGCTTTTGCTTCGACAATGAATTGCCGCGCCACCGCCAGTTCGTCGAGCCATACCAACTGGCATCGCGCCTGGTCAGCAATGGCGAATACCTGGCTTTCGTGATCGCCGGCGGCTATGCCAATGCGGCGCTGTGGCTGTCCGAAGGCTGGGACTGGGTGCAGGCCAACCGGCTTGATGTTCCCCTGTACTGGCATGCTCCCGAACCGCCGGGCCAATTGGCCTGGCAGGAGTTCACGCTGCATGGCTTGCAACAGATGGACTTGCACGCACCAGCCAGTCATCTGTCTTATTTTGAAGCGGATGCCTATGCGCGCTGGGCCGGAGCCCGCCTGCCGACCGAAGCCGAGTGGGAGGTTGCCGCCAGCGGCAGGCACGGAGTGGCGGCCGAGTCGATGCATCCGCGCGCCGCGCGCCAGGAAGGCTTGTCGCAAATGTTCGGCGCGTGCTGGCAATGGACTGCCAGTAGCTACGGGCCTTATCCGGGGTATGAGGCTGCGGCCGGGGCGATCGGCGAATACAATGGCAAGTTCATGGTCAACCAGTATGTGTTGCGCGGCTCTTCCTGTGCGACGCCGCTTGGACATGCGCGCGCGACCTACCGCAATTTTTTCTCTGCCGGCGCACGCTGGCAATTCAGCGGGATTCGCCTGGCGCGCTCGTGAAGCTTTTGCCATGCCGCGGATAGGCTGCTTGAACGAGCGCGCCTGAAAATGCACCGATGCATGTCATCGGTGCGCATCGTGCGAACCTCTTGAAGTGTCGGAGCCATCGAACATGACTTATGAACTGTATTACTGGCCGACGATCCAGGGGCGTGGCGAATTCATTCGCCTCGCGCTGGAAGAAGCAGGCGCTGATTACCTGGATATGGCGCGTCTGCCGGCTCGCCAGGGCGGGGAGGCAGCGATGCTGCGCCTGATGGACGCAGCCACCGTGAACACGCCGCCGTTTGCGCCGCCTTTCTTGAAAGCCGGCGAACTGCTGATAGGCCAGACTGCCAATATCCTGCTGTATCTCGGCGCGCGGCTCAGCCTGGCGCCGAAAGCCGATGCCGGTCGGTTGTGGGTACATCAACTGCAATTGACCATCAGCGACCTGATCAACGAAGTGCACGATACCCATCACCCGGTCGCGGTCAGCCTGTATTACGAAGACCAGAAGAAAGAGGCGAAAAAGCGCGCGGCCGACTTCACTGGAACCCGGCTGCCGAAATTCCTGAATTATTTTGAGCAGGTGCTGGCAAATAATCCGCGCCGCGGCGGCTTCATGGCCGGCGGCCGCTTGTCCTATGTGGACTTGTCGATGTTCCAGGTAACCGAAGGCTTGCGCTATGCATTTCCGAACGCGATGGGCAAACTGGAGCCGGGTTGTCCGCGTTTGGTAGATCTGCACGACCGGGTGCAGCAGCGTGCGCGCATTGCCGTTTATCTCGCTTCATGGCGGCGTCTGCCATTTTCAGAAGAAGGCATTTTCCGGCACTACCGCGAGCTTGACGGCTAGCGTCGTGCAAGACCTGCTGCAGGTTTACAAACCGGGGCGCATGGCGATGCGATTGATGCGCTGCTTAAATTTGCGTTCCCGGTGAGTCCAGGCAAAGGGCAATGTAGGGCACCAGGTTCAGCAGCAGGATGCCAATTTTGTAGATGGCCATGCTGCCATAATGAATGGCGTCGAAAGTCTGTACCGGCATTGGAAACCATCGGGTATGTAAACGGTATAGCCGATCATGGGCCAGCACGAACACGCCGAACCACACCAGCAGGATGCCGTAGTTGATGCACAGGCTCCATAGCAAGATGTCTTTCACGACTGTCAGTTCCATTGGGTTCTCCGCGCTAGAAAAGCGAATGATGGATCATAACCCGGTTTTTGCGGATCGCATGGCTGACAGCAGCCATATCATCGCCGGTGCATCAGTCTTGCTGGCGTATCTTGCGCCACAGCGTAGTACGGCTGATGCCCAGGTGCTTGGCCGCCGCTTCCCGGTTGCCGCCAAAACGTGCCAGCACCTCGGCAATGGTTTCCCGGGCTGGTGCCGTCTCCAGTGCCATTGCCAGAGGCCTGGTACTGGGCGCGGCGCGTTTCAACAATTCCGGCGCAACGCTGAGCACGAAGCTGGACGTCATTGCCTGCAGCGGTTCGGCGGCAAGAAATAACGCCAGGCGTTCCATCAGATTGCGCAGTTCGCGTACATTGCCAGGCCAGGCATGGCTTGCCAATAGCGGTGCGCAGGCCATCACTTCCGCATGCAGGTTGGCGTGCGGGCGCGTGCCGAGTGACGCCAGCGCATTTTTCAGGCACCACTCGGCCAGCGGCACCAGGTCGTCGAGTCTTGAACGCAAGGGCGGCACTGTCAGGCGCAGCACGCCAAGCCGGTAGAACAGGTCGGTCCGAAAGCGGCCATCAT
>JAKFFK010000152.1:0-10672 GCA_036675285.1 Paucimonas sp.
CCAAACTGCCTTCGAACGACTTGCCGGACATGTTTATCCGTGCGGCTGTACGCGTCGTGAAATTGCCGATTCACGCATCGGCATCGCGGCCGACGGCGCTGCCGTATATCCGGGCACTTGCCGTGATGGATTGGCAGCCGGCAAAGCGGCGCGCGCGTTCCGCGTGCGGGTGCCGGATGCGGGCGACCCCGATGGCTGCATTACATTCGAGGATCGCTGGCTGGGCACGCTGTCACAGCAACTGGCAACCGAAGTCGGCGACTTCGTGCTGAAGCGTGCCGATGGGTTTTGGGCGTATCAACTGGCGGTGGTGATCGACGATGCCGACCAGGGCGTCACGCATGTGGTGCGCGGCGCCGACTTGCTGGAGTCGACCGTGCGCCAGATTTATCTGCAGCACTTACTTGGCTTGCCGACGCCGGCTTACCTGCATGTGCCGGTGGTGACCAATGAACTGGGTGACAAGCTGTCGAAACAGACCGGCGCACAGGCACTGGATATGCAGGATCCGTTGGCGGAATTGGCCCGTGCGGCGCAGTTTTTGGGGCTGCGGCTTGGCACACCGCGGTCACTGCAGGAATTTTGGCAGCAAGCGATCGTGGTATGGGCAAAGCAATTTTACCCAGAACCATCGACGTGAAGATCAGCGCTTGGACGTGCCGCCCAACAAGGCTGCCACCTTGGTTTTTGGCTTGGAAGAGGATTTGCCGCCTGGGTCCTTGCTGCCAGCGTCGGCAGACGTGGCCGCTTGCGATGGTTCGTACGGCTTCAGGAACCAAGGGTCAATCTTTTCCTTGCGCGGCGTCGACGCATAGGCGCTGCGTGTCGGACTGGTGCGTGCCGGCGGGGCGCTGCTGCGGGTTTCGCTGCTGCTGTCGCGGCGTGGCGGACGCGCTTCGCTGTCATCGCGGCGCGGACGGCGTTCGCTGCTGCGCTCACTACCACGTTCACTGCTGCGGTCGCCACGTTCGGCCGAGACCACCAGTCCGGGCAACGGCACCGGTACCAGCGTCTGCTTGATCAGCTTTTCGATATCAACCAACAGTCTTGCATCCTTGTCGGTGCACAGCGAAATCGCGTCACCGGAGGCGCCGGCGCGACCGGTGCGGCCAATGCGGTGCACATAATCTTCGGCATTGTAGGGCAAGTCATAATTGATTACGCACGGCATTTCGGCAATGTCGAGGCCGCGCGCGGCGACGTCGGTGGCCACCAGCACTTCGATCTCGCCGCGTTTGAAGGCTTCCAGTGCGGCCATGCGTTCGGCCTGCGACTTGTCGCCGTGAATCGCGGTAGCGTTGACGCCCTGCTTTTCCAGTTCGCGCGACAGACGTGATGCACCGATCTTGGTATTGGAAAATACGATTACCTGCTTCAGGTTGCGCTCGCGGATGATGTGGGCCACCGCATCGCGTTTAGCTGCTTCATCGACCTTGTAGACCACTTGCGTGACATTGTCGGCGGTAGCATTGCTGCGCGCGACTTCAATCATCACCGGCTTGCTCAGGAAGGTATTGGCCAGCTTCTTGATCTCGGGCGAGAAGGTCGCTGAAAACATCAGGTTCTGCCGCACTTTTGGCAACAGGTTGATGATGCGTTGCAGGTCCGGCAAGAAGCCCATGTCGAGCATGCGGTCGGCTTCATCCATCACCAGGATTTGCACTTGCGACAGATTCAGGGTCTTTTGCTGAACATGGTCGAGCAACCTGCCCGGCGTGGCGATGACGATTTCAACCCCGGAGCGCAGTGCCGCAGTTTGCGGCGCCATGTCCATGCCGCCGAACACCACGGTTGAACGCAGTGGCGTGTAGCGCGAATACGATTTGACATTGTCGGCGACCTGATCGGCCAGCTCGCGCGTCGGCATCAGGATCAGCGCGCGCACCGGATGGCGCGCCGGCGATGCACTACTGCTGGCATTCGCCAGCAGCAACTGGATGATTGGCAGCGCAAAGCCGGCGGTCTTGCCGGTGCCGGTCTGCGCCGCACCCATCACGTCGCGCCCCTGCAAGACGATCGGAATGGCTTGCGCCTGGATTGGGGTCGGATGGACGTACCCCTGATCGGTCAGGGCGCGCAGTATCTCGGCGGACAGGCCTAAATCCTGAAAACGGATTGCGGCAGCGGTTTCTTGCGGAATTGCAGACTGGTTGTCAGACATGGTTTATGGTGGGCCTCCCGTGAGTCGAACACGGCACCAACGGATTATGAGTCCGCTGCTCTAACCAAGCATGAGCTAGAGGCCCAATCTCTTTCATGCGGGCCTCGCCCGCTTAAATTTTACCTTTTCCACAACAGAAAAGGTCAGGATGAGGGTGGCGACCCCCACTGCTTTTTAGTTACCTTCCAAGAAGCTCTTGAGCTTGTCGGAACGGGATGGATGACGCAGTTTGCGCAATGCCTTGGCTTCTATCTGGCGAATGCGCTCGCGCGTCACGTCAAACTGCTTGCCGACTTCTTCCAATGTATGGTCGGTCGACATTTCAATGCCGAAACGCATGCGCAATACCTTGGCTTCGCGCGGTGTCAGCGAATCGAGCACATCCTTGACCACGCCACGCATCGATGCATGCAGCGCTGCATCAGCCGGCGCCAGCGTGTTGTTGTCTTCGATAAAGTCACCCAGATGCGAATCGTCGTCGTCGCCAATCGGTGTTTCCATCGAAATCGGCTCTTTCGCGATCTTCATGATCTTGCGAATTTTATCTTCCGGCATTTCCATCTTCAGCGCCAGGGTAGCCGGATCCGGCTCGGCGCCGGTTTCCTGCAAAATCTGGCGCGAGATGCGGTTCATCTTATTGATGGTCTCGATCATGTGCACCGGGATGCGGATGGTGCGCGCCTGATCGGCGATCGAACGCGTGATCGCCTGACGGATCCACCAGGTTGCATAAGTCGAGAACTTGTAGCCGCGACGGTATTCGAATTTGTCGACTGCCTTCATCAAACCGATGTTGCCTTCCTGGATCAGGTCAAGGAATTGCAAACCGCGATTCGTGTATTTTTTGGCAATCGAAATCACCAGGCGCAGGTTGGCCTCGGTCATTTCGCGCTTGGCCTTGCGCGCCTTCATTTCACCGGCAGCCATTTTCTTGTTGATGTTGCGCAGATCCGGCAGCGGCAACACAACGCGGGCTTGCAGGTCGATCAGCTTTTGCTGCAATTCCTTGACGGTCGGCACATTGCGGGCAAGGATCGTGCTGTAAGCATGATTGCCTTCGACTTCGCCGTCGATCCAGTCGAGGTTGGTCTCATTACCCGGAAACACCTTGATGAAATGGCTGCGCGGCATGCCGCACTTGTTGACCGTTACATCGAGAATCTGCTTTTCAATATGGCGTACTTCATCGACCTGGCCGCGCAGCGTGTCGCACAGCTTTTCAACGAACTTGGCAGTAAAGCGAATCCCGAGCAATTCGCTGGAAATGGTTTCCTGCGCCTTCACGTACGGCTTGGATTTGTAGCCTTCTTTCTCGAATGCCTTGCGCATCTTGTCGAACTGACTGGAGATAGTGGCAAATTTATCCAGCGCATCACGTTTTAACTGTTCCAGCTGTTCCGCGGAGAAGCCGGCAGCACCGCCGCCGCTGTTATCTTCTTCCTCTTCTTCCGCGTCTTCCTCGTCGCTTTCCTCTTCGTCATCGGCAACAACCGGCGCAGCAACCGTCAATACCGGCTCGCCGGCGTTTTGATCGACCATGCCATCGACGATTTCATCGATCTTGGTTTCATCCTTTTCGGTGCGCTCGGCAGCCGCCAGGATTTCGGCGATCGTGGTCGGGCAGGCGGAGATTGCCTGGATCATGTCCTTCAAGCCGTCTTCGATACGCTTGGCGATTTCAATTTCGCCTTCGCGGGTCAGCAATTCGACCGAACCCATTTCACGCATGTACATGCGCACCGGGTCGGTGGTGCGGCCAAAATCGGAGTCCACCGTCGATAGTGCGGCTTCGGCAGCAGCTTCGGCATCATCATCGGATGCACCCGAGGCGACGTTATCGGACAATAACAGCGTCTCAGCGTCCGGCGCCTGCTCGTAGACTGCGATCCCCATGTCGTTGAAGGTGCCGATGATGCCTTCGATCGCTTCCGGATCGATGATGTTTTCCGGCAGGTGATCGTTGATTTCCGCATACGTCAGGAAACCGCGCTCCTTGCCCATCTTGATCAGGGTTTTCAGCTTTTGGCGACGGCGCTCGAGCTCTTCTTCCGTGGCTTCGGTGTCGGAAGAAAACGCTTCTTTCAGCAAGGCCTTTTCCTTGGCCTTGCGGTCCTTGGCCTTGGCCTTGTCGGCGGCTTTCATTTCGGCGCGCTCGACAGCGTTCAGCGCAGCGACTTCGTCGTTTTCAGGCTGAAAATCTTTCGGCTTGCGGCCGCGGCGGCCCGGCACTTTAATACTTGGCAACACATAGCCGGACGTATCAATCGCAGCCAGCGCGGCCGCATCGGTGGTCTGGCTAACCGGCGCTGCCGATGTCTCAACAATGGTTGGCTGGACTTCCGGCTTGGCTGCAGTCTTGCTTGCCTTGCCAGTCGGTTTTGCTTCGGATTTCTTTGTCACAGGCGCTTTCAATTGTTCCGGCGCTGCCTTGGCAGCACCTTTGGGTGAAGATTGGGCCGCCACCGATTTCGGGGCCGTTTTCGGCGCGGCTTTCGCTACCACCTTAGATTGGGCTGGAGCAGCTTTCGTCAAGACTTTCGCAGGAGATTTCACGCTCTTTTCAGCCGCCGCCGTCTTTCCTTTGCCAGAGGCAGGTTTTGCCGGCACAGCCTTTTTTACAGGCTTGGCTGGCGCCTTGGCAGCTGCCGGCTTGGCTTTTTTTGCCACCGGGGTCGGAGTTTTCGCGGATTTCTTCATTGAGTTCGCCATGGAATCAACTGTCAATTAGAGGTTATTCTTGCTTTGCGGTTCACGCTGCAAGCCCTTGAGGCCATTTTCAGAAAGCCGCCTGCTTCTCACGAACATCGAAAGTGCGTCTTTCTTGATTATTTTCATCCGTCAGACAGAAAAGTTGCCAGGGACGAATTCTCTAAGGCCTTGAATCAAAAGCCTTATATTATACCACAGGCAAGCATGTTCCTCCAGCACCACAAAATGCATTGTCTAGACGGCAATCAAACTACCTTTGAGCAATTTCGGATTCTGCCTGACGACGCAATTGTTCTTGTTGCAACATTATTTCACGATAACGCTGGCGTGCCGCTTCCGTTTGCAATCCGCCGGCTGCCAATTGCTGCATTTCCGCCTTCAGGAGTTTCGTTTTAGTCTGCCGTATTGCCCCGGTAAGCTCGAGGCGCGCGGCATCGATATCGGATTCTTGATCGGCCGCAATTTCAGCAATCATGTCATCGAATTCCGGTCCGGTTGCCCGCAACTGCTCGGCCAGCGCGGCAAAATTGGCTTGCGGACCCATTGCCTGGCTCACCTGAACCAACTGCATCAGCATGTCGGCGCGCTCAGGCGCCAGTTGGCCGAGCGCTGCCAGTGCCGTGTGATCCAGCTCGCTCCCGAGTGCCGGATGGGCCACCAACAGGCGCAGGATCTGGCGTTCCAAGCCGGCCGGCGCGGGCCGGTTGCTGCGTGGCGGCGGTGCCGAGCGGGTACGCGCTACCGGCTTGGCAAGCTCGAACAGCGACTCGATTTCGGAGGGGGTAGATTGCGTCAATTGCGCCAGGCTACGCACGATTTGCAGGCGCAAGGCCGTGGCCGGCAAGGCTTGCAGCAAGGGCTTGGCGTCAAATTGCACGCGCGCCCTGCCTTCGGGGGTGGCCAGATCATTGTCGGCCGAGACTTCTTTCAGCAGAAATTGCGACAAGGGCATCGCTTCGCGTATCTGCTGCTCGAAGCCGGCTGCGCCAAATTCGCGCACGTAGCTGTCCGGATCATGCTCTGGCGGCAGGAACAGAAACTTGATCGATTTATTGTCGATCGCATACGGCAGGCAGGCGTCGAGTGCGCGGCGCGCGGCGCGCCGGCCGGCCTTATCGCCATCGAAGCTGAAAATCACGTGATCGGTCTGGCGCAGCAGCTTTTGCACATGCACCGCCGTACAGGCAGTGCCGAGAGTCGCGACTGCCTGCGGAAAACCCAGCTGCGCCAGTGCGACCACATCCATGTAGCCTTCGGTCACCAGCACATAGCCGGCTTCGCGGATCGCCTGCCGGGCTTCGAACAAGCCATACAGTTCGCTGCCCTTCTGGAATAGCGGCGTTTCGGGAGAATTCAGGTATTTCGGTTCGCCCGCATCGAGCACCCGTCCGCCAAAGCCGATCACCTGGCCCTTGGTGTTACGGATCGGGAACATGATCCGGTCGCGAAAGCGGTCGTAGCGCTTGCGGCCGGCGCCGTCTTCATCGCTCTTGTCGATCACCAGTCCTGCCTCGACCAGCGCGTCGATCTGGTAATCTGGAAATTCGGCGCGCAAGCTGTCCCAGCCATCTGGCGCATAACCCATGCCGTATTTGGCGGCGACTTCACCGGTCAACCCACGTTTTTTCAGGTAGGCGATGGCAGTGTCTGCGCTGCGCAATTGTTGCCGGTAAAAGTCGCAGGCACGCGTCATGACTTCGGACAGTGCCATGGTTTTTGCCTGTGCTTCGGCGCGCTGCGCCGGCGGCAGCCGGTCGTCGGCTTCGGGCACGACCATGCCGACGTTTTGCGCGAGGTCCTTGACCGCGTCGACAAAGCCGAGACCGGAATACTCGATCAAAAATCCGATGGCGGTGCCGTGCGCGCCGCAGCCGAAGCAATGGTAAAACTGCTTGGTCGGACTGACGGTAAAGCTGGGTGACTTTTCATTGTGGAACGGGCACAGGCCCATGAAGTTGACGCCACCCTTCTTCAGCTGGACATAGCGCCCCACCACGTCGACGATATCGACCCGGTTGAGCAGATCCTGAATGAAGGATTGTGGAATCACGATGTGCGCCTGTGTTGGCGGTGCCTGCGCACCGCCTGGCTTACGCCTTGACCAGCGCCGCCTTGACCAGCGCGGACACGGCCGTCATGTCGGCGCGCCCTGCCAGCGCCGGCTTGAGCACAGCCATTACCTTGCCCATGTCTTGCGGGCCGGCGGCGCCGGTCGCCGCAACCGCCTTGGCGACTTCAGCCTGGATCTCGGCGTCCGACATAGCAGCCGGCATGTAGGCTGACAATACCGCCAGCTCGGCTTTTTCGATATCGGCCAGATCCTGACGAGCGCCTGCCTCGAACTGGGAAATCGAATCCTTGCGCTGCTTGATCATTTTTTCGATGATGGCCAGCACCAGCGTATCGGTCAATTCGATGCGCTCGTCGACTTCCTTTTGCTTCATTGCCGCAGTCAGCAAACGGATGGTGCCCAGACGCGTGGCATCCTTGGCGCGCATGGCTGCCTTCATGTCTTCAGTGATTTGTTCTTTCAAGCCCATACGCTCTCCATTATCGTGTCGATATAAAAACGCCAAAACCCGCTGCGGACCTACACCGGAGCGGGTTTGCGATGGGTCCGCACATTGTGCGGCCGTGAATCAGTACAGCTTCTTTGGCAACTGCTGGCTGCGGATGCGCTTGTAGTGGCGCTTCACGGCAGCGGCGAGCTTGCGCTTGCGTTCTGCTGTCGGCTTCTCGTAAAACTCGCGCGCGCGCAACTCGGTCAACAGACCGGTTTTTTCAATAGTGCGCTTGAAGCGACGCATAGCGACTTCGAACGGCTCGTTTTCTTTAAGGCGAATTGTGGTCATGTATTAAAAATCAAACCGATGAAATTTAGGGAAAGACAGCGATTGTAGCAGTTTTAAATCGACATGGGAAGCCATTGATTGGACTGAAACATTCATGCAGGCAATGCATAATTGCTATCAATACATCAAATCGCCAGCCCTGCGGCGACGCCAGACGCCCACGCCCACTGAAAGTTGTAGCCGCCCAGCCAGCCGGTGACATCGACCGCCTCGCCGATGAAGTACAGGCCGGGCACCTGGTTGGCCATCATGCTTTGTTGCGACAATTCGCGCGTGTCGAGTCCGCCCCGGGTCACTTCGGCTTTTTTGTAGCCTTCGGTTCCGCTGGGGATGATGCGCCAGCAATTGAGCGATGCGCCGAGCTGGCGCAATTGCTTGTCCGGCAGGTCCGCCAGCCTGGCATCGGCGCGCATGCCTTGCGTCTGCAGCCAGGTTTCCGCCAGACGCATCGGCAGCCATTGCGCCAGCACATTGACCAGGTTTTTCTTGATATTGTTTTTCCCCTGGACCAGCACTTCTGCCAAGTCTTCCTGCGGCACCAGATTGATGCTCAAGGCGGTGCCGGGTTGCCAATAACTGGAAATCTGCAAGACCGCCGGACCGGACAGGCCGCGATGGGTAAATAACAAGTCTTCGCGAAAATGCCCGCGCGCTTTCTTTTCGCCGGTTTCGATCTCGACCTCCAGCGCTATGCCGGCCAGCGCAACCAGCGGCTGCCATGCTTGCGGATCAAAGGTCAGCGGCACCAGCGCCGGGCGCGGCTCGACCAGCTTCAGTGCAAATTGTTGCGCGATGCGATAAGCAAAATCGGTCGCGCCGATTTTCGGAATCGACAGGCCGCCACTGGCAATCACCACCGATTGCGCCAGAATTGCGCCGGCATCGGAGTCAATCCGGAATGCCGCGCCGCTCTTGCCGATCGCGGCGACCTTGCACGGCATGCGCCATGCGACCTGGCCTTTTTCGCATTCGGCCTTGAGCATGTCGATGATCTGTTCTGCCGAATCATCGCAAAACAGTTGTCCCTTGTGCTTTTCATGAAAGCCGATGCGGTGCCGCTTGACCAGCGCAATAAAGTCTTGCGGCGTGTAGCGCGACAGTGCGCTCTTGCAGAAATGCGGATTTTGAGACAGGAAGTTTTGCGGCCCGGCATCCAGATTGGTGAAATTGCAGCGGCCACCACCAGAGATGCGGATTTTTTCCGCCAGCTTCCCGGCATGGTCGATCAAGACCACCTTCTTACCGCGCTGGCCGGCGACTGCGGCACACATCATGCCGGCCGCGCCGGCGCCAATCACGGCAAGGTCGTATTGTGTTGTCATGCTTAGCGCTCCTCCCGGGTGTGCCACAGTCGCAGCACATAAATCGTGGATTCCCGGATTTCGTAGCGTAGTTCATATTGCCCGACCAAAATCCTGCGCACATCGCGCGGCGCAAACTCTTCCAGTCTTTCACCGATGCGCGGATTGGCCGGCAAACCAGCCGGCGCGGCAGTCAGCGACTGCACGATGCGCACTGCCGCCGCCGGGTTCACCGGCGCCAGAAACTCATACAGCCGAGCCAGATCCGTCAGCGCCTTGCTGGTCCATTTCAGATCCATCAGCGCGGTACCGGCAGCGGCGCGCCGGTACCCAGGCTGTCTGCCCACGCCTGCACTGCCTGATGGTCGATGAGGCGACCGGCATCCACATCTGCCAGCGCTTCGCGGGTCAAACGACTGCGTTCCTCTTCCTGGTCGATCCAGGCGGTTAAGGCTTGCTTGACGATCCAGCCGCGCGAGCGTTCGAGGCGAGCGGCCAGTTGATCGATTTTTTCGGCCAGCGGCAGCGGTACGTGCGCGGTCAAAACTTTGGTATCGGCATGTGCCATGCTATTTTCCTTTGCAGCCAGGTTGACTTTTCGGCAATTAAATCAATATGAATCAATTGTAATCCAAATGATTCATATTGATTAAAAATAAAGCCAGCATAGTTTAAACCTGACCAGCATTGGTGACGTGCATTAATCAGCACGATTTGGCCGCTCAGCTTACGAGCGGGAGTTTGCCCCGCGCGCAGCGCAAGCTATCCTGATTGGAGGGATAAGCGGTGCCCCACATCCGAGCGATAAAACGAAAAATATCAAATGTGCGCAGCGGTCTGGTGCAGGCATTGCACCATCAGATCATCAACGTTCACTTCCGCGCAGCGCACCACGTCGCCGATCACGATGATGCTGGGACTGCCGAGCGCCGAGGCGGCCAGCGCAGCCGGCAATTGGCCGAGTGTGGTGATCAGTTGCGCCTGGGCGGCAACGGTTGCCGCCTGGATCACTGCCACCGGCGTGGCCGGTGATTTGCCGCCAGCCAGCAAAGCTGCCTGGATTTCCGCGCAACGCGACACGCCCATGTAGATCACCAGGGTCAGGTTCAGTTTGGCCAGCGTATTCCAGTCGGGATTGGCTTGTTGCGTCTTGCCGTGGCCGGTGACGAATACTGCGCCCTGGCTCCAGTCGCGATGCGTCAATGGAATGCCCAGGGATGCCGGGGCTGCCAGGCCGCTGGATATGCCATTGATGACTTCGACTTCGATGCCGGCGGCGCGCAAGTGCTCACGCTCTTCGCCGCCACGGCCGAAGATGAACGGGTCGCCGCCTTTGAGTCGCACCACTACCCGGCCGGCCCGGGCTTCCGACAGCATCAGGCGTTCGATGAATGCCTGCGGTGTCGATTGGCAACCGCCGCGTTTGCCGACGTGGATGATGCGCGCCGATGCTTGCGCATGTTCGAGCACCGCCAGATTGACCAGATCGTCGACCAGGATCACATCGGCGCGCGCCAGCGCCTTGGCTGCCTTGATGGTAAGCAGGTCGGGGTCGCCGGGGCCGGCGCCGACCAGATAAACTTTAGCGGGGCGTGTTGTGGTGAGAGTCATGATGGAGTATTTGCCTGGTTCGTATCTTCCTTGATACT